>CAMVKI010000007.1 GCA_947168005.1 uncultured Clostridia bacterium | reverse complement strand
ACGGCCTGACGCTGCATGTTGGCGCCCATCAGGGCACGGTTGGCGTCGTCGTTCTGCAGGAAGGGGATGAAGGCGGTGGCGACGGAGACCATCATCTTCGGGGAGACGTCGATGTAGTCGATCTGCTCCCGGTCCACGGCGATGATCTCGTTGCGGTGCCGGCAGGTGACGCGGGCGTTGAGGAGCATGCCGTTCTCGTCCACGGGCTCGTTGGCCTGGGCGACCCGGAAATCGTCCTCCACGTCGGCGGTCATGTAGTCCACCTGGTCGGTAACCCGGGAGCCGACGTACTTGCCGTTCTCGTCATAGAGCTTCTCGATCTTGCGGAAGGGGGCCTCCACGAAGCCGTATTCGTTGATCTTGGCGAAGCAGGCGAGGTAGTTGATCAGGCCGATGTTGGGACCTTCGGGGGTCTCGATGGGGCACATGCGGCCATAGTGGGAATAGTGGACGTCACGGACGTCGAAGGAGGCGCGCTCTCTGGACAGGCCGCCGGGGCCCAGGGCGGAGAGACGGCGCTTGTGGGTCAGCTCGGCCAGAGGGTTGTTCTGGTCCATGAACTGAGACAGGGGGGAGGAGCCGAAGAACTCCTTGATGACCGCGGTGACGGGCCGGATGTTGATCAGGCTCTGGGGGGTGACGGTCTCCAGGTCCTGGACGGTCATGCGCTCGCGGATGACGCGCTCCAGACGGGTGAAGCCCACGCGGAACTGGTTCTGCAGCAGCTCGCCCACGCAGCGCAGGCGGCGGTTGCCCAGGTGGTCGATGTCGTCGGTGGTGCCGACGCCGTTGGCCACGCAGATCAGGTAGTTGATGGAGGCCAGGATGTCGTTGGGGGTGATGTGCTTGGGCATCAGCTCCTCGGCGTGGTCCTCGATGGCGAAGCCCCAGTCCTCGGTGGTCCAGTTCTCGGCGGCGGCCTGGTCCAGCAGGGTCCGCAGGGTGGCGAAGTCGATCTTCTCCTTGATGCCGAACTGCTTCGGGTCGAAGTCCACGAACTTGGACATGTCGGCCACGCCGTTGGAGAAGACCTTGAGCTCCCTGCCGTTGACCAGCAGGATGGCCTCGTTGACGCCCTTCTCGGAGATGGCCTTGGCCTCGGCCCGGGTCAGGACCCGGCCGGCCTCGGCCAGGATCTCGCCGGTGAGGGGATCGGCGATGGGCTGGGCCAGCTCGTTGCCGGCCAGACGCCACCAGATGTCCATCTTCTTGTTGAACTTGTAGCGGCCCACCTTGGAGACGTCGTAGCGGCGCTCGTCGAAGAACAGGGCGTCCAGATAGGAGCGGGCGTTGTCCACCGTGGGGGGCTCGCCGGGGCGCAGTCTGCGGTAGATCTCCAGCAGGCTCTCCTCGGGGCTGTGGCAGGTGTCCTTCTCAAGGGTGGCAGTGATGCGGGGGTCGTCGCCGAACTTCTCCAGGATCTCGGCGTCGGTGGTGACGCCCAGGGCGCGGATCAGGCAGGTGATGGGCAGCTTGCGGTTCTTGTCGATGCGAACGTAGAACACGTTCTGGGTGTCGGTCTCATACTCCAGCCAGGCGCCCCGGTAGGGGATGATCTGAGCGGTATAGGAGTGCTGATCGGCCTTGTCTACCACGTCGTCGTAGTACATGCCGGGGGAACGGACGATCTGGGAGACGATGACGCGCTCCGCGCCGTTGATGACGAAGGTGCCGCCGTTGGTCATCATGGGGAAGTCGCCCATGAAGATCTCCTGCTCCTTGATCTCGCCGGTCTCCTTGTTGCGGAGCCGGACCCGGACCTTGATGGGGCGGGCGTAGGTGGCGTCGCGCTCCTTGCACTCCTCAACGGTGTACTTGGGCTTGTCGTTCATGGTGTAGTCCAGGAACGTCAGCTCCAGATTGCCGGTGTAGTCGGTGATGGCGTCGGTGTCCCGGAAGACCTCGTGCAGGCCCTCCTCCAGGAACCAGTTGTAGGAATCCTTCTGGATCTTCAGGAGGTTGGGCATCTCCAGGATCTCCTCGTACTTGGCAAAGCTCTTGCGCAGGGTCTTGCCGAAGTACTTGTCTTTCACTTCCATTGAGGTTCATCACTGCCTTTCTATAGAAAATCGTTACGGAATTCTTGTTTGATACGCCCGGAGGCGTTGATTGTTTTGGCGCGGTCCCTCTTGCGTTTTTTCTTGCCCTGTGCTATACTTCAGCATAGAGGTGAAATCTGCGTCAGGGCAGAGAATCGCATATTGGAGCTACATTATAGCACAAGCTTCCCGGGATGTCAAGACGGCTTTTCCGGGTTTTTTCTTTTTATACAGGCTTTTTTGCGTTTTTGTTTTGGGACAAGCCGCGGCGTGTTCGATTTGGGGGGATCCGCTTGAAACTGTTTTCACCGGTGAAGCGCTTTTTCTACTATTACCGCCTGTTGGAGGTCAACGTCTACGCGGCCTACGCGGCCTATTTCATTCTGCTGTCCGTCTTCCCGGCGATTGTGCTTCTGATCGCGATTCTCCAGCAGACCTCCATCGCGGCCCGGGAGCTGGAAATCCTGATCAAGGGCGTGGTGCCGGCCTCCCTGGGCGGACTGGTGGAATATATGGTCAAGGAGCTGTTCACCGGAAACTCCTTGGCGGTGCTCTCTCTCAGCGCGGTCATGGCGCTCTGGTTGTCGTCGAAGGGGGTCTACAGCCTGCATCGGGGCCTGAACAAGGTCTACAACCAGGGCATCACGCGGAACAGCCTAATCGTCCGGCTGGAATGCACTCTCTTTACCCTGCTGCTGTTGGCCGCCATGGTTCTGACGGTGGCGCTGCAAATGCTCCGGCAGGATATTCTGGTCTCGATGAAGGCCCAGGGCTGGCGGGGAACCGACTTTCTCTACCGCCTGCTGGCCTTCCGACTGCCGCTCTCCTTTTTGGTGCTGACGCTGCTGTTTACCGGGCTCTACTGCGTCTTTCCCCATCGGAAGGAGCGCTTTCTGGACTCGCTGCCCGGTGCGGTGTCGGCCGCGGCGCTTTGGATCGGCTTTACCCGGCTGTTTACTGTCTACATTGAGAAGTTCACAAACTATTCCGTCTACTACGGCAGCCTGTCCGCCATTGCCATGGCGATGCTCTGGCTGTACGTCTGTATGCTGATCCTGTTCTGCGGCGGGATGCTGAACTGCGCCATCAAGGTCTCGGCCCAGGAGCGGAAGGAGCGCAGAGAAGCGGAAGAACGAGAGGGGGCCCCGGTATGAATCCGACGGCAGCGACCCTGAAGGACAGATTTTTGAGGAATCCGGCGCGGCACGCCGGGCTGACCTGGGAGCGGGTGGAGCCGCGCCTGCTGGCGGACCCGAGGGCGCTGGAGGCCCTGCAGTGGATGGAGCAGACCGGCGGCGAGCCGGACGTGATCGGCGCCGAGGGAGAGCGGATTCTCTTTGCCGACTGCTCCCCGGAAACCCCCGCGGGCCGGCTGAGCCTCTGCTGCGACGAGGCCGCCCGGATCAAGCGGAAAAAGAACCCGCCTCCCGACAGCGCGGAGGCCCAGGCCGAACGGCACGGGATCGCGCTGATGACAGAGGCGCAGTACCGGCATTTACAGACCCTGGGGGAATTTGACCGCAAGAGCTCCAGCTGGATCTCCACGCCCCCGGAGATTCGGGCCCTGGGCGGGGCCCTGTTCTGCGAACGGCGCTACGGCGCGGTCTTCATCTTCCACAACGGCGCGGACTCCTACTACAGCGTCCGCGGCTGGCGCGGCGTCCTTTCCGTCTGAAAAAGAATCCCGGGGACGGCTTCTTTTCTTTATCACTCCGGAAAAGTGGAAAAGAACACACGGGAACACAAAAGGGCCGTCCCCGCGTGTTTGCCCACATCGGCCCTCCGTCCCACGCCTGGACAAGGGATCAGGGATCAAGGATCAAGGATCAGGGTGGGGAAAGGGGAAAGGGCACAGGGTTCGCCCGCAGCGCGCACAGTGTGCGCCACCCTCTCTCCGCCTTGACTGGACATCCCTCCCCGCCGTAGGGCGGCCTGACCCCAGGCCGCCGCCCCGTCCCTCGGATGCCCCCCAAAAACCTCCCCTGCTTGCAGGGGAGGGGGACCGGCCTCAAGGCCGGTGGAGGGGTCCGCCCCCTCGCCTTGGAGGCACCTCCCGTCCTCGCCGCAAGCACACGGGGCCGGTCCTTTTGTGTTGAAAAATCTAAGCGAACATGATAAGATTTGAACGGTTATGGACATGGCGCGGATGGCACGAAAGAAAAGCGAAAGCGGAATCTATCATATCTTGCTTCGGGGGATCAATCGGCAAACCGGAACACACGGGAACACAAAAGGACCGTCCAAAACCACTGAAAAAGTGCCTGTTTTAGGCGGGAACGGCGGAAAACAGGGGGAATAACGGCGAATATAGAGCGGTATTCTCCCTGCTTTTCTGGCAAATGGGCGCTGTAAGGCCGCGGCATCCGTCCGGCGGCGCCGCTTGTGGAAAACTTTTTGGTTTTAGCGCGGCTTTGGCGTTCGCCAGCTCCATGTCGCGCCACAATGCCGCGATCCGTTTCAGGTTGACGGCAATCGCGGTAAACTTTGCCTGGAAGCTCACGCTCCGCTTGCCCAGCCACGGGCACAGGTCATTCCGTGGAAGCGCTTCATTTCTCCGTTTTTCCATTCCTGCGCGGCGCGCTGCTTGTACTTTGCTCAAAGCAACCATCGGGAATGCGTCCCGAGTTGGGACGCATTCCCGATGATGAAATCACAAACTGAGATGTATTTTGGCGCAGCGTAAGGAGCGCTTTTTCAATTGGAAAGTACCGCCTCGGTAGTACGTTTCTGACTGTTTTTCATCCTCCGAGCGGCCCGGAATCTCCCTCCCTTTTTCCCCGACAGCTACTACCCGGATAAGGAGACGGGATTCTATTATCTCCAATCCAGATATTACGACCCCGCCCTTGGCCGCTTCCTCAACGCCGACAGCTACGCCAGCACCGGGCAAGGATTCCTGGGGTATAATATGTTTGCGTTTTGCTATAATAACGCAGTTAATATGTTGGATGCTTCCGGCCATGATGCAATCTGGATTCAAGAAGCAAACAGCGCATGCGGAGAAGGTCATTCTGGTCTTATGGTACAGGATGCAGATGGGCAGTGGTATTATTTTTTTTGGGGGCCCCAGAAAGAAGGCTTTCAGTTAGGTATTCTTTTTGTTGGCGTTCCATCAAGATTTGTTTTAAAAGAAATAAACACATATGGACATGACTTAACCAAGACAAATGAAGTTCGTATTGCTGTAACTAATTCATCTGATCCATTTATTCGAGATAGAGATAAAAAAATTACTGCCACGTATTATTTCAAAGGAGACTATACTGCAACATATAATTGGCTTAAAGAAAAAGAAAAGGAAGAGAATCTTTATCAATTGTTAACAGATAATTGTGTGCAAGTCGTGATTAGTGCTATGCAGCAAAGTGACTCCCATTTTGACCGAAGCTTTAGCAATATTCCAAACCATGTTGAGATTTCAGTTTGGTTCATGCAGCCTTTCACCCCAGCGGTAAATCCTTGGTCTCATCCAAATGCAACCCACAATTATTCAGTTATTCAGTGAGGAATGCTATGAAAAAGAAGTCGATCTTGTTTTGTTGTATTTTGACTGTACTGATTTTTCTTTATGCTATCATACAGCCAAAGATTACTCATAGACCAGTTGTAATCCACAATCAAAACTATTTGCCATCAAATTATCACCAGAATGAAACAAATATTGAACTCTGGACGGACGATTCCAATTTATATTTTTACGGCCATACGATCCCAACGTTTTTAGATTGGACAAGATATTACAGATGCTTATGCGTGTTTAAGGACGGTGCTGTAAGCCGATTAAAAAAACTTGATTCAGACTGTGGTATCATCGGGCTTGCGAATGGATATTTCTACTACTGGAAGTTTGTTGGTCAAGGTCATGATCAAATATATTCATATGACCTTTCATCCGGAAAAGAAACATGTCTGTACACAGGGCAAAGAGGCACTATCAGTTTTTTAGATAAAAACGGTGTATTCTACATTGCCATAAATATATCAAAGAACGGTGAGCACGAATACTTGCCTGCATACGGGACCCGGACAGGAGCGGCTGAACGACATTCCGTAGAATATCAGATGGGTGATTATCTGTACACAGCGGAAGAGGATGCTTCTTTGTGCGAAATAATTTACCAAATCAGTCCAGACGGAAGGAAAGAAGCGCTGCCGCTGCCCTTTGCAAATCACAGAACGATTATCCCCTGTGAGAAAGGCTTACTTATCCATAATGAAGGCGCAGGAAAACTGCTCTATTGGATCAATGCGGAAGGAGGAATAACGGAGCTTTTCTCTGTTCCTTGCATGACATCTGTCAGTGCGGTAACAGTGCATGGGACAAAGGCGTATCTTTCTTTCCTGCGCTACGCAAAAAGCGGTGAAATCGGGCAAGTACGCTACGAGAATGACACAAGTGAAGGGACATATATTATTGATCTTGAATCCTTCTGTGTTAAAAAAGTTAGCGACAAGATTTATTGTGGGCTATACAACTTTGACGATACTTGTTTATATGCTTGTGACGAGTGTTGCCATATCTACAAGTTGGATTTCAATGCAGACATCATAGAAGCTCTAATAAGTTAGCTGAGTAACAGCTCAATGAAACACCGTCTGCAAATAAAAAGTCAAGAGGAACACACGGAACACACAAGACGGTCCTTTTGTGTTTCGGCGCGTATCGGCCAAAAAACCAGGCCGATACGCGCCGTCTTTTCCGCTTGCGCTTAATACTGAACTCCCATAAAAACCTTTAACCTGTTCCGGCGGGAATTGTGCCATACTGCGTTGTCGTCCTTGATGGGCGCCAGCCCATCTGCGTCCTCCGCCTTGTCTGGCGCAATTCCCACTCGGAACATTTTTCAATCTTTTTATGGGAGTTCAGTATAAGGCGCAGATTCGATTATGAGTCCCTCCGACAGGCGGTCAATCAGCCAGCGCTGGGCCTGCTCTGTCAGCGTGACCATTGTGAAGGTTCTGCCGTCTTTTCCGGTCCGCTCCGTCAGCGTCATGCCGACAGCTTCTCCGGCAGGGGTGGGGCGGCGGCGCAAGTCGTCCGTCTCGGAGCTCTGTTCTGTCAGGTATCCCTCCGCCAGCAGCCGATTGGAAAGCTGCCTGCCGGTGAGCTCTCCGGGATCTCCCTCTTCCTTCAGGGCCGTCAGCCGCCGGGCAAACTCCGTCATCGAAATACCTTCCGGGTCACAGACATAGCGGGCCAGCTGCTCCGGCGACAACCGAAGGGGCGGCTGGGGCTCCTCCTTTTTTGCTTTGGAGGACTTCCTCGCCTGCTGCTCCTGCTTCCATTCTGCAAGCACGGCCAAAACTGCCTGGCCGTATTTTTTCGCTTTCTGCTCGCCCACGCCGGACACCGCCAGCAGCTCCGCCTCTGTGGCAGGCTGGGCGCTTGCAAGATTCAGCAGGGTGGCGTCATGGAAGATCACATAGGCCGGGACCCTGGCCTGCCGGGCCAGCTCCGCCCGCAGGCCGCGGAGCCGATCAAAGAGGCTCTGCTCCGCCGCGCCCGGACTTCCGGCTGCGGTTTTCTTGCCCTGCCGCGTCTCCTCCGAAACCGCGTGCCGCCAGAGTACCTGTTCCGTTTCGAAGAGCACCTTGTTGGCTTTCTCCGCGGTGACCAGCACGTCATAATCTCCGGGCGGACGAAGCAGATAGCCCTGCTTCACCAGCTCGCGGATGTATTCATGCAGCAGGGGCCGCTTGCAGTCCTTCATGATGCCGTAGGTGGGGAGCAGATCGTATTCCCGGGCCAGCAGGGTCTTGTCCCGGCTGCCTGCCAGAACCAACACCAGCATCGTCTCCCCCAGGCCCACTCCGTTTTTCCGCTCCACCCGCCGGACGCAGGAGAGGATCTTCCGGGCGGCGAGGGTGATGTCCTCCTCCACCGTCTCCCCGGCAGGCGCCTCCTCCCGTTGGACGCAGTTGCCGCAGCAGCCGCAGGTGGGGCGATGGGCCTCCCCAAAGTAGTCCAGCAGAGCGGCCCGGTAGCAGCCGTCGGTTTTGCAGTAGTCCTGCATCTGCCGCAGGCGCTTCATATCCCGGATCAGCAGTTGGGCCCGCAGGGCCTCGTCCAGCTGCTCCCGCTCGCTGCCGTTCTGAATCAGGTATTCCGCTGTGATCACGTCTCCGGGGGAGAACAGCAGAACGCAGTCGGCGGGGGCTCCGTCCCGTCCGGCGCGGCCCGCCTCCTGGTAGTAGCTTTCGATGTTCTTGGGCATGTTGTAGTGGATCACGAAGCTGACGTTGGACTTGTCGATGCCCATGCCGAAGGCGTTGGTGGCAAGCATGACCGTGGCCCGGTCGTAGGCGAAATCCTCCTGGTTCTCCCGGCGCTCCGCGTCGTCCAGGCCCGCATGGTAGCGGGTGGCGGCAAAGCCGGCGGAACGCAGCTTCTCGCAGAGCTGCTCCACGGTCTTCCGGGTGGCGCAGTAGACGATGCCGCTCCTGTCCCGATGCTGCTGTAGATAGTTCATGAGCCAGGCTGCCTTGTCCCGCTCCCGGCGCACGTCGAAGTAGAGATTGGGCCGGTCAAAGCCCGTGACGAGCCGCAGGGGCTCCCGCAGCTCCAGAAGTCGAACGACGTCCTCCCCCACCTCGGCGGTGGCCGTGGCGGTGAAGGCCGCCAGCACGGGCCGCCGGGACAGACGCCGCACAAAGGCCGGGATGTCCAGATAGTTGGGCCGGAAATCCTGCCCCCACTGGCTGACGCAGTGGGCCTCGTCCACCGCCAGCAGGGCGATCCGCTGTCCTGCGGCGAATTCCAGGAAGCTGTCCGTCAGCAGCCGCTCCGGGGCGACATAGATTAGCCGGTAGGCCCCCAGCCCGGCCCGGCGCAGGACCTCCCGCTGCTGGGCGGGCGTCAGGGAGGAATTGAGAAAGGCCGCCGGGATGCCCGCCTCCTTCAGGGCCGCCACCTGGTCCTTCATCAACGAGATCAGCGGCGACACCACCAGGGTCAGCCCCTCCAGCAGCAGGGCCGGAATCTGATAACACAGGCTCTTCCCGCCCCCGGTGGGCATGACCCCAAAGACGTCCCGCCCGCTCAGAATCGCGTCAATCAGCGCCTCCTGCCCCTCCCGAAAGAAAGGAAAGCCGAAGCGCTCCCGCAGAATCGTTTTCTTGTCCATGATATGCTCCTTTGAAGCGCAAATGCAGAAAATGCGTATTACAGTTCTATTTTGCTAAGCCATTGCGCCGCATCTACAATTTGAATTCCTTCATGCTGCCAGGTCGGTTGAAAGGTCCGTGCGATGACCATCTTCGGATAGGCGTCTTGGATTTTTAGCAATGGTGAAACTTCTCGCTGGAATGTCTTTGGTTCAGAAATATCATAGGCAACCTGGATATATTGTTTTTCTCCTTGCCGCATACAGACAAAGTCGATTTCCTTTTGATGCAAAACTCCCACGTATACTTCATAGCCTCTTCGCAGCAACTCGATTGCGACAATATTCTCAAGGATTCGCCCGTGATCCATGTTTTTTGTCCCGAGGCGCGCATAGCGGAAGCTTTGATCCGATAGATAGTATTTGTCCTCTGAGCGGAGATACTTTTTCCCCTTGATGTCATATCTGCGAATCTTATAAAAAGCAAACGCTTTGCAGAGATAATCAATATATTTTCCAACCGTCTTGTGATCTGATTTCATATGGCTGGACGCAAGGGTATCTGTAATAACCCGGATACTCGTGAGATTCCCGATGTTGTCCATCATATAATCGATCAACTGATGCAGCAGCGGTTCGTTTCGAATTTTATTCTTGCTAACGATGTCACGAACGATGAGTGCGTTAAGGACCTCATTGTTAATATAACGGTATCGTTGCACTTCATTTGGATACAGATAAGAACCGGCCATTCCACCTTCTCTCATGTAGTTTGTCAGGCTTCCATAAGGATTCTCGGAAGGATAGTAGGCCATATACTCCCTGAAAGAGAATGGAAATACTTGAATCTCATATGTGCGTCCGACAAACAGAGTCGCCAAATCGCTGCTTTGAAGAAAGGCATTAGAACCGGTAACAAAAATACTGTACTTATCCCTGGCATGAAGGCTGTTGATTGCTTTCTCAAATCCAGTACACATCTGAATCTCGTCAATCAGTAAATAATTGTTGCAGCCAGGTACATAATGCGCCTCAACGAAGTTCTCCAAGGCATGGTATTCCAGAATGTGCTCATAATCGGTCAGATTATAGTTTACATGGATTACATTTGCCAATGGCTCTTTTTTGCGAATCTCTGAAGCCAACGCTTCCATCAGTTTGGATTTTCCGGATCTGCGTACACCGGTTATGACTTTGATATCCGGTGTTTGCCGAAGTTCCCATAATTCCTTCAGATAAGAACCGCGTTCGATCAACCTCATTGATTGCACTCCCCCTTATGTGATGCCTTGATTATAACATTTCTATTCCCCAAAATCAATATTTTTTAAATTTTGGGGAATAGAAATGTGCGGGCATGAATGGATGATGCGTTTGGCCACATCTCATTCTGTACGACTGACCGCACCATGTATCACCGTGTCAATCAGTTCACCGGCGATTTCACGGCTCTCCAGCCGCATGACGCTTTCCTCGGCCTTCCCAAAGCTCAGAATGTTCACGCTGCCATACCAGGAGATTCTTCCGTCGATCACCGTGAACTTCTGGTGAAAGCCGGGACGAAAGACCACCTGAATGCCGTAATCCATCAGATATTCCGCGTTGTCCGGTACTGCTTTCCGGTCCCTGACCGGCAGATCCTCCGCCGGACGGACAACGGCCTTGACCGGAACGCCTCGAAGAATTGGCTCTGAAAGCACCTTGACCAGCTTCTGCAGCCGGGATTTCGTCATAAAGGGGCTCACAATCAGGATCTCCTTCTCCGCGTTTCTCAAATCCTGGCAGAACACCGGATAGAAGCTCTTTCCGTCATAAATCAGGTCCTTTGTCAACGGTGTTTCGGCGTCCGCTTTGATCTGGTATCCAATGGACGCGTAGGCCTTCAGCCGCTTTTGATACATCGTTTCCAGCATGGGGACATGAACATCCACATAGTCGTAGACCTGGACCTCCTCCTTGCCGGGGTAGTTCCGATGCAGCCTTCCGGCGTATTGGGCCACAATCCCCTTCCAGGCCACCGGAAGCGTCAAAAACAAAGTGTCGAGCCGTGGGCAGTCGAAGCCCTCGCCCACATATTTCCCCGTCGCCACTACGATCAGCGGTTCTTCCGGCGGGATAGCTTGTAGCCGCTCCATTGTCTCCCGGCGCAGTTTCGCGGAGCTTGTACCGCAGAGTGATATTACATTGGGGCAGGCTTCAGATAGAAGCGCCGTTAGGCGCTGGACGTGCTCCCGCCGCTCCGTCAGCAGGATCGGGCTGCGGCCCTGCGTCAACGCTTGCTTCACATCCCGGACAATCAGCAGATTTCGCCGCTCATCCTCTGCCAGATCGGTATACAAGGCAGCAATCCCCCGTTCCTCGGCTGCGGTACGGTAAGATGTGAAGCGTGGAATCACAAAGTGCGCAAAGCTGCGCTTTTGCGCCTGTTCCTTTGCGTCTACCCGATAGCGGATGGGCCCGCACTGCAAAAATATGATCGGATGATGGCCGTCCGCCCGGGTCGGCGTGGCGCTGAGTCCATAGACGTATTTCGCTTTGACCTCCTTCATTACCCGTTCGAAGGTGACGGCGGAAACATGGTGACATTCGTCTACGATCACCATGCCGTAATCCTTGACCAGTTCGTTTACGACGTCTTCCTTGAGCAGGGATTGGAAAATTGCAATGTCTACAATTCCGGAGAGCGTGTTCTTGTTTCCCCCAAGCTGGCCGACCAGCGGGCGGGCTTTTTTGCGTCCCCGCTTTTTTGGCAGGGGCTCCAGCGTCTCGTCGATTTTCAGGAACTCCTCCAGAGCAGTCTTCCATTGGTTCAGCAGTGCCTGTGTGTGGACCAAAACCAGGGTGTTGGTTTTGCGTTGGCCGATCAGATCAGCGGCAATGACCGTTTTCCCGAATGCGGTAGTTGCGGACAAAACCCCGGTATCATGGGCCAGCAGCGCCGCAGCCGCAGGCTCCTGCTCGGGGCGAAGTATCCCATTGAATTCCACTCGAATTGTGCGCCCCGGCTGACGTTGATCGGAAATGCGGAAGGTCACACCTGCGTCTTCCAGCAGCTCTACGAGAGAATCTTCACAGCCCCGCGGCAGAGCAAGATACCCGTCCCGCTCCTCGGCGGTGCTGAGAATGCGCGGCTTGTTGTAAATAGGCAGGCGCATCGCCTGCGCCTTGTAGAACTCTGGATTGCGAAAGGCCGCCAGCCGGACAAGTTGATTTCTCGCCCGTGGGGACAGCCCCGTTTGCGGTAAATACAGCAGGTTGGCTTTTATGATTTCCGGGTTCTGAGGAAAATCCAGAGGAGACAACCGTACAGGGTGCGGCTTCTCCCAAGGCTTCGGTTCATCCTCAGACGGCACCAGATTCCCGAGCACATTGCCTCTGGCGTGAAGCTGACATGCCAGCGCAAAGTCCTCGGTGCTCAGCCTGGGAACCGACGAAAGAAATACCCATTGGTCCGGATAGGGCTCAAAACGTTCATCCACGAACACGCTGTTTCCCTGTCGTCTCGCCTGTCCCTGCAGGGGCAGAGCTATCAGATTCCCGAAGCCGCCTTTAGGAAGCGTGTCCTGGTTGGGGAGCATTCGGTCATAAGATGTCAGCTTGAGCGTGCTGCCTGTCTCCATTGCGGCGGTCAGAAGTGCGGTCCCCAGCCTCCGGGCTTCCGCACAGGGAACGGGATCGGAGAAAAACAGCCAGAGATGGGCGCCGGCCCCGCTTCTGGATCGCTCCACGGCGCAGGGCAGCTCCCATCTGTCGCAAACCCCACGGACCAGGGCAACGTTCTCCTGCCAGCCCTCGTCGTCAAAATCCAGGGCCAGGAAACGGCAGGTATCATCCGGCAGAATCGGATAGATGCCTATGACGTCCCGGCTTAACTCGTCCTTGCCCCGGAGATGGCGGTCAATTCTCTCATCCGTCAGCGGAAGCAGCTCGCGGTGTTTACAATCGGAGCAGTGTCCCTTTGGCTTGAGGCAAACCCCTGGTTTCCACTCGTTGCCGCAGGCGGGCGAATAGCCGCTCTTCCCGGTCTTCGCGCTCTGCCACCGCTGGGCGAACACATCCTCCCGCCCATGAAACAGGGAGCGAAACAGAGCGATTTTCTCCTGCGGCGGGGAATACATGTGGATCCCTTTCTCCGGCATCCGGGGCGGCACCGGGGGCTTTTTGTCACACTCCGCAGCAGGCCGCGCCGGTTCCGCAGGGCTGCTGTCACGCTGCGTCAAATCCTGACCTTTGGGTGCGGATTTCCCCATGCCCAGCCGATCCCGCAGCTCCGCGTTTTCCTGTTCCAGCGCCCGAAGGCGAGCAAGTAATTCTTCATAACTCAAATCACGGTCACTCATAGCTGCTTCTCCGGTCGGAACGACGGCAGGAATCGTTTCAGAAGGAACGCACAGGAATAGGGGAAGGTATAGACCCGCTTTCCTTTGTATTTTTCGTCACGGATGAAATTGATCTCAATGATGCTTTCATAGTTTTGTCGGGCAAAATGATTGATGGAATCGGTTTCGCCCACCTGTCTGCTTCCGCGGAGGATCAGCTGCTTGCGCGCCTTGTCGGCCTTCCAATTCTTCAAAAAGGAAGCGATCTTTCCCCTCAAGTACATGCCCGTTCCCCCTTTGGGTCATCATCACAGCACAAGCATACACAAAACAACAGCGAATTACAAGCGCTATTTGCGCAAAAACTTAGCGAATCTTCGATCGTTTTCCAAATGTATAAGGACACGACACCCAAATTCCATTGGGACGGTTCTCCGAGTGAATAATGAGTATCATAAGTCAAACAGAGAGCTGTCCCCCTTGGTTGACACGGCGACCGCGTAAATACGATTTTTCGATTTTGGGAAATCTCTGTATATCTCCCGCAAAACGGGTCAAACTATGAGCGGCAAAACCCAAAACAACTATGAAGGAGATGTACGGAAATGAAAAAGAGCAACAACAGCATCAACGTCCCCGAGGCCCGTCAGGCCATGGACCAGTTCAAGCAGCAGGCCGCTTCCGAGGTTGGCGTCAACCTGAAGCAGGGCTACAACGGCGACCTGAGCTCCCGCGAAGCCGGCTCCGTCGGCGGCCAGATGGTCAAGAAGATGATCGAGTCCTACGAGCAGAACATGAAGTAAGCTCCCCGGAACGGTCAAAGAGGCTGTCTCAGCAGATGAGGCAGCCTCTTTTCTTTCTTCCCGAATTTAGTTGTAAAGCCGTCTGCTCAGCCGCCGTAAACTTCGGCGCGGGTCCGGTTGGACTGGATCAGGACGGAGCTTTGGTTGAAGGTCTTGATGAGCTCGTCGCAGAGGGTGTGGACGCTTTCGAGGTCGGTGTCGCTGAGATAAATGACCAGGGTGTACCCCGGTACTCGGTGCCGTCGTCGCCGATCCAGCCGTCGTCGCCGATCCAGCCGTCGTCGCCGATCCAGCCGCCGTCGGCCTCCTGGACGGTGTAGCCGCCGAAGCGTCGGTGCATATGGATTACCGGTAGACCACCTTCAGGCCCTTGACGGTCAGGGGGTTGACGGCGGCGGTGACCTTGTCGCCCACGGCGCAGTCTACGTCGGTGACGTCCACCACGGCGTTGACCATGCCCACGTGGCCCAGGACCCGGCACTTGTGGCCGTTGACCGTCACCAGGACCTTGGGCCGCACCAGGATGTCCCGCAGGCAGTGCAGGATGCCGGCCAGGCTGTCCCGGAGGCGGAAGAGGTCGTTGCGGCGGCTGGAGGCCAGGCCGTTGTACCAGCCCAGGCCGATGACGGCGATCCGCGTGGACTGCCGGGCCTTGAAGCCCGCGTCGTAGCCCACGGTCTGCCCCTTGGGGATCCAGCGGATCTCCTCCAGGCTGCACTCAGCGTGGCCCACCCGCTGGAGGCCCAGCTTGTCCTTGCAGGTCAGGCGGCCCAGGAAGGCGGAGCCCAGGCGGACGGCGTCCAGGTGCATCTCGGGATGCTTGACGAAGGCATGGGAGTTGCAGCAGTGGACCATGCCGGGCTCATAGCCCGCGTCCCGGACCCGCTCCACCGTGCTCCGGAAGAGCTCGAACTGCTTTTTGGTCGCCTTGTCGTTGGAGGGAGCACTGTGAAAGTGGGTGAACATGCCGCTCACCTTCAGGTTCTTCATGTACTCGAAGACCGACAGGAGCTTGTCCGTATCCTCGGGCAGGAAGCCGTAGCGGCCCATGCCGGTATCCACGGCCAGGTGGACCTCCGCCCGGGCGGCCCGCTCGGCGGCGATGCCGTTGATGGCCACGGCGGTCTCGTAGGAGCCCACGGTGAGGATGACCTTCAGGTCCATGAGGGCGTTGATCTCCGCCGGCTCGGCGGTGGAGCGCATCATCAGGATCGGCGCCTCGGGATAGTTTTCCCGCAGGGTCTCGGCCTCCTTCAGCTCCGTCACGGCAAAGTGGTCCACGCCGCATTCCCGGAGGATCCGGGAGAAGGGGACGATGCCGATGCCGTAGCCGTTGCCCTTGAGCACGGCCCAGACCGTGGCGGTCCCGGCGTGCTCCTTCAGAAGCCGAATGTTTTGGATCAGGATCTCCCGCTCGACGACGTAAGCTTTCATATCACTTTCCCCTGTTCTTGAGTTTGTAGACCTTGGTCCGCAGCTTGCCGTAGACGGACTTGCTCTTGCTGACGGTCTGATACCAGAACTTGTTCAGCACCAGGTCCATCTCGCCCACGAACTCGGTGTAGTCGCCGTTGAAGCCCCGCTTGAACTTGACCAGGCCGTAGAGGGGATGGTCCTCCCCCACGTCACCGGGGACGCCCCGGAAGTCGTAGACCCGGCAGCCCTTCTCCACGGCCCAGCGGATCATCTCCCACTGGAGCAGATAGTTGGGCATGTAGTTCCGGTCCTCGTTGGAGCTGGCCCCGTAGAGATACCAGACCTTGTCGCCGTACCAGATCGCCAGGGTGCCGGCGATGGCCTTGCGCTTCACGCTGCCGTCCTCCTGGGGCTCGTCCAGGAAGGCCATATAGAGCCGGGCGTGCTCGCCCAGGTTATCCAGAATGTCGGCAAAGTACTGGGGCTGGCGGGTGACGAAGCCGTCCCGGACGCCGGTGGTCAGCATGAGCCGCCCGAACTCGGGGACCATCTCCTTGCCGCAGACCTCCACCTTGACGCCCTTCTTGACGGCCAGGCGAATGTTGTAGCGGGTCTTCTGGTGGAAGGAGGCCAGCAGCTCCTCCTCTGTCCGCCCGTTGAGGTAGAGGCGGAAGACGTAGCGGGGCTGGATGGCGTCGAACTTCTCGCCGCCGGCCTTGATTTGGAAGCCAACGCGGGTCATGTAGTCGGCGAACTCCGTCTCAGAGGAGGGCACGTCCGGGTCGATCTTGAGGACGTAGGCCTTGAACTCCTTCGCCAGCTCCCGGGCCCGGGCAAAGAGCTCGTCCATGGTGGCGTAGTCGTGGATGTCGCAGACGGGGCCGCGGCTGGCGTACATGATGGTCCGGCCGATGCCGGGAACCTTGCGGATCAGGATGGACAGGGTGCCCTTGATCTTCCCGTCCTCCCCGCGGCAGGCGATGGCCCGCCAGGTCCAGGCGGATTTCTGTTTTGCCCAATAGGAGCTCTGGGCGAAATTGCCCTTTGGGTGCCCCTGTACAAAGGCCTCATATTCGGCCAGGGTTTTTTCGTTGATAATCTCAGTCATGGCGCAGGCATAATCTCCCTTATACACATATTTGTTTTATTTTACCACAAAACGCCGCGTATTGCAAGCATAATATCATCCTTAACATTCCCGCTTGACAGCGGTGGTATAATAGATAGAGAATTTCTTCCGGGAGGACCCATTATGAAACGTCTGCTGCTGATTATGAACCCCGCGTCGGGGACGAAGAAGGCCAACCCCCATCTGTCCGAGATCCTCTCGATCTTCGGGCAGGCGGACTATGAATGCATCGTCAGGATGACCCAGAAGCGGGGCGATGCGGTGGAGTTCACCGCCGCCCGCGGCGGCGAGGTGGATCTGATCGTCTGCATCGGCGGCGACGGGACCTTCAACGAGGTCGTGACCGGGGCGGTCAGCGCCGGGATTAAGACCCCCATCGGCTACATCCCCGCCGGCTCCACCAACGACTTCGCCGCCAGCCTGGGGCTGCCGAAGAACGTGATCCAGGCCGCCCAGGCCATCGTGGCGGGGAAGCCCCAGGCCTTTGACGTGGGCCGCTTCCGGGACCGGAACTTCACCTACGTGGCCTCCTTCGGGGCCTTCACCAAGACCTCCTATGCCACCTCCCAGAGCGTCAAGAACGCCCTGGGCCACCTGGCTTACGTCCTGGGGGGCATCAAGGAGCTCTCCTCCCTGCACCGCTACCGCGTGGCCGTGACCCTGGATGACGGAGAGCGGGAGGAGGGGGACTACATCTTCGGCGCGGTCAGCAACTCCACCTCCGTGGGCGGCATCCTGACCCTGGACCCGGAGATCGTGGACATGAACGACGGCCAGTTTGAGCTCCTGCTGGTGAAGTACCCCAAAAACGCCGCGGAGCTGGCGGAGGTCATCCTCTCCCTGAGCTCCCAGAAATACGACTCCCCTTCCCTGCTCTTCCGGCCCGCCCGGAGGCTGCTGGTGGAGGCGGACCCCGGCATGGACTGGACTCTGGACGGCGAATTCGCCAAGGGCAGCGAGCGCATCGAGATCGAGAACCTCCACAGCGCCATCAACGTCATGGTATGACGCCATGAAGAACACCACGCTCTGCTACATCGAGCGGGACGGAGCCTGGCTCATGCTCCACCGCGTCAAGAAGGTCAACGACGAAAATCACGACAAGTGGATCGGCGTCGGAGGCCGCTTCGAGGAGAACGAGAGCCCCGAGGACTGCGTCCTCCGGGAGGCCTGGGAGGAGACCGGCCTGCGCCTGCGCAGCCCCCGCTACTGCGGCATCGTCACCTTCGTCTCGGACCGCTGGGAGGGAGAGTACATGCACCTCTTCCACGCCGAGGACTTCCGCGGCACGCTCCGGGATTGCGACGAGGGCGTTCTGGAATGGGTCCCGAAGGAGCGGGTCCGCGCCCTGCCCCAGTGGGCCGGGGACCGGATCTTCCTGGACCTGATGGAGCGTCGGGTCCCCTTCTTCTCCCTGAAGCTCCGCTACGAGGGCGAAGCCCTCCGGGAGGCCGTCCTGAACGGAACGCCCCTCCCGCTGTAAGCCCGCACACCCCCACAGCGGCCCGGGCCCCCGCACTGCGGGCTCGGATCGAAAGGAAGCCTATGAAAAAGCTGTTTTTCGCGTTTCTGATCCTGACGCCGCTCCTGCTGCTCGCCGCCTGCGGCTGGCAGACCGCCCAAACGGAGTTGGAACTGCCGGGCTACACCCTGGAAACGCTGGGGCGGGAGGAGTTCCCGCCCCTGAGCTTCCCGGCCCCTCCGACGACGGACAGCAGCGCCGCCTCCGGCGAGCCCGACTCCGGGGCCGATGAGACGGAGCCCGGCGCCGAGCCTCCCTCCGGGGAGGCGCCGGCCCCTTCGGAGACGGAAGCGCCTCCCTCCCCCGGGGAGGCCGAAAGCCCCTGCGTCGCCATCGACCCGGGGCACCAGCGCAGGGCCAATTCGAACAGGGAGCCCCTCGGTCCCGGCGCCTCGGAGACCAAGGCCAAGGTCTCCAGCGGAACGGAGGGGCGCTGGACAAAGATCCCGGAGTATGAGCTGAATCTCGCGGTCAGTCTGCTGCTGCGGCAGGAGCTGGAACAGCGGGGCTACCGCGTCGTTATGACCCGCACGACCCACGACGTTGACATCTCCAACGTGGAGCGCGCCCAGCTCGCCGCCGAGGCGGACGCCGACATTCTGGTCCGAATCCACGCCAACGGCAGCGAGGACGCCTCGGTCCACGGCGCGCTGACGATCTGCATGACGGAGCACAGCCCCTACTGCCCCGCGCTCTACCCGGAGAGCCGCCGCCTGTCGGATGAGATTCTCAATGCCATGACGGCGGCCACCGGCGCAAAAAACCGAGGGGTCTGGGAGACCGACACCATGACCGGCATCAACTGGGCTTCCATGCCCGTCACCATCGTGGAGATGGGCTACATGAGCAACGAGCGGGAGGATCGGCTGATGGCAACGGAGGAATACAGACAGCAGCTTGCCCGGGGAATTGCCGAGGGCATCGACCGGTATTTCGGCCGGGCCGAGGGGGCCTCCGCGCCCCAGGGTCCCGGTCAAAGCGCTCCGCAGGCGGACGCCGCCGGCTTGCAGGCGATTCTGGACGAATTTGTGCGGGACAGGGGCGAATCCTGGGACGTCCGGGTGGAAAGCCTGTCTTCAAACGTCACGGCGGCCGCCGCCGCCAATCCCCCCGAAGGGCAGGGCTTCGTCTCCGCCAGCATCATCAAGCTCTTTGTCGCGGGGGCGCTGTGCGAGGAGATCGAGGCGGGCCGCCTCGACCACGCCGAGCTCATCGGCGACCTGACGCGGATGCTGCAGAGAAGCGACAACAACGCCGCCAACCGGCTGATCCGGACCCTCGGCGGCGGGGACGCGGAGGCGGGCTTTGCGCGGGTGACGGACTTTGCCAAAAGCATCGGCTGCCCCGACACCCGGCTCAACCGCCTGATGAAGGACGACGGCGGAAAAGAGAACTATACCACCGCCCGGGACTGCGCGGTGCTGCTGCGTATGCTCTATGAGGGGCGCTGTGTGAGCCCCGCCCGCTCGGCGGAGCTGCTGACCATCATGAAGGGACAGACGGATCACTCCCGGATCGACGCGCTTTTGCCGGAGGGCACGCCGGTGGCCGACAAGACCGGCTCAATCTACCGGAAATGCATCGGCGACGTCGGCGTCGTCTTCTCCCCCAAGGGCGACTATATCCTCTGCATGATCTGCAACGGATACCAGAACGCGGACGCCGCAAAGGACAGCATGGCGGCCCTGTCCCTGGAGGTCTACAACTGGTTTCAAAAATAACGCCCCGGCCTGACGGACAAGCGGCATACAAAGCCCGCGGAAATTTGCAAAATTCCGCGGGCTTTGTATGCTTTTTACGCAGGCGCGCTTATTCGGAGCGCAGGGCCGCCACCGGGTCCTGTCTCGCCGCCTTGCGCGAGGGGATCAGGCCGCCGAGCAGGGTGAGGACGATGGACAGGGCCACCAGGATGGCCGCGGCGGTCACGGGCAGGTAGGCCCGGATCTGCACGTCCCCGGCAAAGTGGGCGATGATCCGGTTGGCGGGGATCAGCAGGAGGTAGGTCACGCCCACGCCCAGGAGCCCCGCCAGGGCGCCGATGATGAAGGTCTCGGCGTTGAAGACCTGGGAGACGTTCCGCTTCGAGGCGCCGATGGCCCGGAGGACGCCGATCTCCTTCCGGCGCTCCAGCACGGAGATATAGGTGATGACGCCGATCATCACGGAGCTCACCACCAGGGACACGGCCACGAAGGCGATCAGCACCGCCGAAATGGCGTCCACGATGTCCGTCACCGAGCTCATGAGCGTGTCCACGATGTCGGTATAGGTAATGACCCGGTCCGGGTCCTCCTTCTCCATGCGGGCGTTGTACTCCGCCAGGATCTCCTTGACTCGGGATTTCCCGTCGAAGTCCTTGGGATAGATGGTGATGGAGGCCGGGTCCTCGTCGGCGGCGTAGCCCAGCTTCCGGAGATTGCCCCCGTAGGTGTTGGCCTGCTTGCTCATCAGCGCCGTCATCAGATCCCGCAGCTCGGCCGGGTCCATGTTCATGGAGAAGGCCTCGGCCAGGGCCTCGGGGTCGATGGTGAAGGCCTCCTGCAAATTCTCGGCAAACTGCTCCGTCAGGCCGGAGAGGTTTTTGGCAATGGCCTCGGTGAGCTGTTCCGTCAGCCCGCCCATGGCCTTCTCCATGGCCTTGCCGATGGCTCCGCCCACGGAGGCGGCGTAGCGGGAGAAGAGGGAGGCCGCCTGTGTTTTCAGGCCCGAGGTGTCCAGGGCCTTGGAGACGGTCTCTCCCAGCAGGGATGAGGCCGCGTCGGAGGAGAGATAGTCGGTGAAGGACTGACCCAAGGAGCGGAGCCCGGGCTGGCCCGTCTCGTCGGCGTAGCGCTCAAAGCCCTCGTAGACCTGGCGGGTCAGCTCCTGGATCTGCTCCGGAGAGAGGGTGAAGGCCTCGGCCCGGGTCCGCAGCTCCCCGGCGGCGGCGTTCAGGGCCGCCCGGGCCTCCTCGGTCTGCAAATAGTCCGCGAGGAAGGCCAGGGGCAGGGCCTCGCCCTCCGGGTCCCGCTCGGCGGCGTAGGCCGGGTAGCCCGCCAGCACGGCGGTCAGCATGGTCTCCAGCTCGTCGGCGGTGACGGCGGCGGCCCCGTTCTCCTCCAGCGCCGCCCGGATGCCGGCCTCCAGCGTCTCCCGGGCGGTCTCGGAGCGGAGATAGTCCGTCATGGAGGCCGCCAGTCGGCTGGGGTCGGTGCTCGGGTCCTTCTCCGCCTCGGCCAGCCAGCCCTCCAGCAGCTTCTCAACGAGGGTCCGCAGATCCTCGGCGTCGATCTTCAGCTTGACGCTCTTCATCAGATCCGTAATGTCCTTTTCGGACAGGCTCGGCATGGCGGCGGAAAAATCGTTGGGATCGATGGCTCCGCTGAGGTCCAGATCGGAGAGATCCATCTCCGAGAGATCGAAGTCCGAGAGGTCGAAGTCCCCGCCCTCCCCCATATCGAACTGGAAGGCCTTGCCGATGGCCTCCTCGTCCACGGAGAAGAGGGCCGAGAGGTCCATATCCCGGTCCTGGGTGCTCTCGCCGAAGGGCAGGCCGGTGAAGACGTCGAAGCTCTGGTCCGAGAGCTGCTGCTTCGTCACCTCGCCGGCGGCGGAAAGGGCCCGCAGGTGGTCCGAGAGGGCGGCGGGATAGACGATGCCGTAGCTCAGGGTGGGGTTGCTCATATCCTCCCGGGGCAGGACCACGCCCACCACGCTCAGGTCCTCGGCCCCCTCCAGGGTCCGGCGCAGCCAGGCCTCGTCGGCGGAGCGGTCGGTCCAGAGCTTATAATCCGCGTCGTAGGTGTAGAGCGCCGAGGCCGGGAGCACCTTGAAGCGGATGCCCAGCAGGTCCGTGTATTTCAGCCGCAGCTCCGGCCCGTCGGGCTGCACGGTCTCCCCCTGGGAGAAGCGGCGGACCATCTCCTCCAGCTCGGCGGGGTCCTTGAGCCCCAGGGTGTAGAGGGTCATGTCCGAGACCCGGCCCCGCTGGGTCAGGACCACCACGCACTCGTTCCAGGCCTCGGGCCAGCGGCCCGCCTTGACCTCGTACTGCTCCTCGTAGAGGGCCTTTGCCGAGGGCATGGGGTGGAAGGAGTCGGTGGAGGAGAACTGGGAGAGCATGGAGCTCATGCCCTCGGTGGAGCTGAAGCCCATGGCGGCAAAGCTGGTGTCCGGGTTCACCTGCCGGGCCCGCCCCTCCTCCAGCTTGTAGATCCGGGGGGTGACGTTGTAATCGTAGACGATGGCCTGGACCTGGTCGTAGACGTCGGTCTCGCCGGATTCCAGGTAGGCCCGGAGGGCCGTCAGATCGTTGACGCTGACCCGGGAGAAGAGATTGGTGACGGTCTTCCACTCCCGGACCTCCGCAGGCTCCTCTGTTTCCCCCTCCTCGTCCCGGTTCTGGGGCATGAAGGAGGCCAGGTTGAAGCTGGAATCGGTGATCTGGAGGGGATAGCTCTTCAGGGTGTCCTCCTCCACGGACTGGATGTAGCGGTCCACGCCGTTGGACATGGAGAGGATCATGGCGATGCCGATGATGCCGATGGACCCGGCGAAGGCCACCAGCAGGGTCCGGACCTTCTTGGTCCAGAGGTTGTTGAAGCTCAGGCTCAGGGCCGTCAGCGGAGACATAAAGGCCCGGCCCAGGTTCCGGTGGACGCCGGGCTCCGCCGTCTCGGGCTGATAGGGGTCCGAGTCGTCGGTAATCCGCCCGTCCTTGAGCCGGACGATGCGGGTGGCGTATTCGTCCGCCAGCTCCGGGTTGTGGGTCACCATGACCACCAGCCGGTCCCTTGCCACCTCCTTCAGCAGCTCCATGACCTGGACCGAGGTCTCGCTGTCCAGGGCGCCGGTGGGCTCGTCGGCCAGGAGCACGTCCGGGTCGTTGACCAGGGCCCGGGCGATGGCGACCCGCTGCATCTGGCCGCCGGAGAGCTGGGCGGGCTTCTTGTGGATATGCTCGGCCAGGCCCACCTTCTTCAGGGCCTCCTCGGCCCGGCGGCGGCGCTCGCCCCGGCCCACGCCGGAGATGGTCAGGGCCAGCTCCACGTTGGCCAGAATGGTCTGGTGGGGGATCAGATTGTAGCTCTGGAAGACGAAGCCCACGGTGTGGTTCCGGTAGGAATCCCAGTCCCGGGCGCTGTACTTTTTGGTGGAGACGCCGTTGATGATCAGCTCGCCGCTGTCGCAGCGGTCCAGGCCGCCGATGACGTTGAGCAGGGTGGTCTTGCCCGAGCCGCTGGGTCCCAGGATCGCCACGAATTCATTGTCCCGCAGATTCAGGCTGACCCCGTCCAGGGCCTTCTGCACCAGGGAGCCGGTCTTATATACCTTTCGGATTTCCTTGATTTGGAGCATGCCGCACGCCCCCTTTCTGTTGTCTGCATTATACACAGAAACCGCCCCCGAAAAAAGGGGGCGGGAGTTCTTTTTATAAAAAGTTTACATTTCCGAAAAGGAAGCCTCCCCGGCTGCGGTTCGTCCTTGATTTTCGGGCGGGATTGTGCTATTCTAACAGGAGATACCTTTGGCAATTTCCGGTTCGTCTGTCCGCCCGAGCGGGTTTCCCGCTCCCGTTTTTGTCAGGAATATGGAACGAACGAAGCATCCAGACCAAAGCGCAGCGACGCCGGAGCAAAAAGCGAAAACGCCGGCGAAAAAGAAAAAAGAGCCCTGGATCCGGCGGCGGCACCAGATCGCCCGCGATTTTGCTTATGTGCTCCTCTATCCCTACGCGAAATGGAAGTACGGCGTGCGCGTGGAGCGCTTCCGGGAACCGAAGGAGCGCCCCCTGCTGATTCTCTATAACCACCAGACCCCCTTCGACCAGTTCTTTGTGGGCATGTCCTTTCGGAAGCACGTCTATTACCTCGCCACGGAGGACCTCTTCTCCAACGGCTGGGTCTCGAAGCTGATCCGCTGGCTGGTGGCCCCGATCCCCATTATGAAGGCCGCCTCCGACTTCGCCGCGGTCAAGACCTGCGTCCGGGTGGCCCGGGAGGGCGGCTCCATCGTCATCGCCCCCGAGGGGAACCGGACCTACAGCGGCAAGACCGAGCATATGAGCCCGTCCATCGTCAAGCTCATCCGGCTCATGAAGCTCCCCGTGGCCCTCTACCGCATCGAGGGCGGCTACGGCGTCCAGCCTCGCTGGAGCGACGGCGTTCGCAGGGGCAAAATGCACAGCGGCGTCTTCCGGGTCCTGGAGCCCGAGGCCTGCGCCGCGATGGACGACGAAGCCCTCTTTGCCGCGGTCCGGGAGGGGCTCACGGTGGACGACAGCCGCTCCGGCGGCCGCTTCCGCTCCAAAAGGAAGGCCGAATACCTGGAACGGGCCGTCTATTGGTGCCCGTACTGCGGCCTCTCGGTCTTTGAAAGCCACGGAAACGAGCTCGAATGCAAGGGCTGTCACCGCAAGATCACCTACGGCGAGGACAAGCGCCTCAGCGGCGTCGGCTTCGAGTTCCCCTACGCCACCGTGTCGGAGTGGTACGACGCCCAGAGCCGCTTCGTCCGGGACCTGGACCCCGCCCAATTCACCGAGGCCCCGGTCTTCCGGGACCGGGCCAGGCTCAGCGAGGTCATTCCCAGCAAGCAAAAGCTGCTCCGGCGGGAGGACGCGGCGCTTCGACTGTACGGGGACCGGATGAGCGTGGACGAGGAGGGCCCGGAGCCCCTGCTCCTGCCCTTCGACGAGGTGACGGCCATGGCCGCCCTGGGCCGGAACAAGCTCAACGTCTACCACGGCGGAAAAATCTGGCAGTTCAAGCCCGGCAAGCGCTTCAACGCGCTCAAATACGTGAACTTCTACTACCACTATCAAAACTGGAAACGGGGTGAACCGAATGGAGAATTTTTGGGACTATAACGTCTGGGGCGTCATCAACCTGCTGGCGGTCCTGCTGGCAAGTCTGCTGGCGGCCAACGTCCTGCGCAAGTCCATCCCCTTTCTGCGCAGCTCCCTGATCCCCAACTCCGTGCTGGGCGGCGGCCTCCTGATCGCCGTGGCGGGGCTCTACAAACTCGCCACCGGGGAGGTCATGTTCGACACCCCCTTCTTCGGGGGCAGCGGCACCGCGGTGCTGGAGCTTTTGACCTATCACTGCCTGGCTCTGGGCTTCATCGCCTCCACCTTCAAGCCCTCCAGGGGCAGGCTGACCAAGAAGCGCACCGCCGAAATCTTCAACACCGGCGTCACCACCGTCTCCACCTACCTGCTCCAGGGCGTCTTCGGCCTGGGCATCTCCATGGTCGGGGCCCTGGTCCTGAAGGGCTTTTTTTCCGCCGCAGGCATCCTGCTCCCCTTTGGCTACGGCCAGGGCACGGGCCAGGCCCTCAACTACGGCAACATCTTTGAGACGGAATACGGCTTCTCCGGCGGCAAGAGCTTCGGCCTGACCGTCGCCGCCCTGGGCTTCCTCAGCGCCAGCATCGGCGGCGTGATCCACCTGAACATCCTCAAAAAGCGGGGCAAGATCCACCCCTCGGACCGGGGCGAGGCCGCCCTGCGCTCGGAGCAGATCCAGTCCGAGAACGAGATCCCCATGCAGGAGAGCATGGACAAGATGACCGTCCAGATTGCCCTGATCTTCGGAGCCTATCTGCTGGCCTATCTGCTGATGTTCGGTCTGGGCAAGCTCCTGCCCGGCATGAAGTCCGTGGTCTACGGCTTCAACTTCCTCCTGGGCGTGCTGAGCGCCACCCTGGTCAAGCTGGTCATGGGCTGGCTGAAAAAGAAGCGCGTCATCAAAAAGGAGTACGCCAACACCTTCCTGATGACCCGGGCCAGCAACTTCTTCTTCGACGTAATGGTGGTGGCCGGCATCGCCGCCATCCGCTTCGGCGTCCTGCAAAACTACTGGGGCATCATCCTGATTATGGGTCTCGTGGGCCTGATCATCACCTATATCTACAACCGGATCGTGGCGAAGGCCCTCTTCAAGGACTATCCCGAGGAGCAGTTTTTGATGATGTACGGCATGCTGACGGGCACCGCCAGCACCGGCGTGATCCTGCTGCGGGAGATCGACGGCGACTTCCGCACCCCCGCGGCGGACAACATGGTCTATCAGAACTTCCCCGCCATCGTCTTCGGCTTCCCCATGATGCTCCTGGCAACCCTGGCCCCAAGGAAGCCCATTCTGACCCTGATCATCCTCGTCGCCTTCTTTGCCGTTATGAACCTCATCCTCTTCCGGAGCCTGATTTTCCGGAAAAAACACAAATAACGCACCCCGTAGGGGCCGATGCCCACATCGGCCCTTCTTTCCCGGAGGAACAACGTGGACCAACACATCTATTCCCTCGCGGTGGCCCTGCGGCACGAGCTGCACGCCCACCCGGAGCTCTCCAATCACGAAAGCTGGACGAAGGCCCGGCTTCTGGACTTCCTGCGCACCCACAGCACCCGGCTGGAGCTCCACGACCGGGGCCGCTGGTTCTACGCCGTCTGGCGGGCGGACGGCGAAAAACCCTCCCTGGCCTTCCGGGCGGACTTTGACGCCCTGCCCATCGAGGACCTCTGCGGCGAGGACTATGCATCCCGAATCCCCGGCCTGGGCCACAAATGCGGCCACGACGGCCACAGTGCCACCCTGGCGGCTCTGGCTCTGGAGATCGACCGGAGCGGGGCGGACCGGAACGTCTTCTTCCTCTTCCAGCATGCCGAGGAGACCGGCGACGGGGCGAAGGAATGCCTCGCCCTGCTGAAGGAGGAGAAGGTGGACGAGATCTTCGCCTTCCACAACCGCCCCGTCCTGCCCCTGGGTCTGGTCCAGGTCCTGGACGGCTGCGTCTACTGCGCCTCCGAGGGCATGATCCTTGCCTTCACGGGGGTCCCCTCCCACGCCAGCCTGCCGGAGCTGGGCCGGAACCCGGCCTACGCCATCGCCAATCTCGTCACCGCCCTGCCGGGGCTGACGGACCCGGCGAAATGGAAGGGCATGGTCTTCGCCACCATCATCCAGATCGACGTCGGGGAGCCCGCCTTCGGCACCCAGGCCAGCCGGGGCAAGCTCCTGCTGACGATCCGGGGCCAGCACGCCGAAGAGCTGGACCGGCTCCGGGCCTCGATCCGCGCCCTGGCGGAGGAACAGGCCGTCCAATACGGCCTGGGCCTGGAGATCAGCTTCCGGGACGTCTTCCCCGACACCGTGAGCTGGCCCCAGAGCAACGCCAAGCTCCGCCGCTGCTGCGCCGAGCTGGGTATCCCCTGCCGGGAGATGCCCGCCCCCTTCCGCTCCTCCGAGGACTTCGGCTGGTACACGAAGGAGATCCCCGGCGCCTTCTTCGAGATCGGCGGCGGCAAGGGCAGCGACCTCCACACCGTCACCATGGACTTCAACGACGAGATCATCCCCATCGCGGTAGATCTGTACCGGCGGCTGATCGAGACGGGTTGAGGCAGGACGCCTCAGCGTGAATCGCGCCTTCCGGCGCGTGATTTGCGTTTCGCGCATGAATTGCACTTTGTGCGTGATTTGCGCTTCGCGCATATCGTGGAACCTCCCGCATAGGCTTTACCAAAGCCTGTACGGGAGGTTCTTCTATGCAAAAAATTCTATGTATCGCATTGGTTTTGGCCTTGTTGGTCAGCACCGTGCCGTGGGCGGCGGCGGAGAACGGCGGGCGGTTAATGACCGCCCCTGCGGCGGAATCCGCTTCCGAGCCTGTCATTGCGAGCCAGTGCGCACACCGGCGCGGCAATCCGCATTCCCCATCCCCCGTCATTCTGAGCGAGGCGAAGAATCCGCATCCCCCGTCTCCTGTTGCCTGTTGCCTGTTGCCTGTTGCCTTGTCTGAGCGGGGAACCCGTGGCGCACACTGTGCGCCGCTACAGGCGGGAAACGCACCCGCCATCGAGCTCCACGCCCCCTCGGCCATTCTGATGGACGCGGCCACGGGGACGGTGCTCTTTGAGAAGAACGCGGACCAGCGGCGGGAGCCGGCCAGCGTGACGAAGGTCATGACCCTGCTGCTGGTCATGGAGGCCCTGGACGCGGGACAGATCGGCTGGGAGGACTCCGTCACGGCCTCTGCCGCGGCGGCGGCCAAGGGCGGCAGCCAGATCTATCTGGAGGAGGGCGAAGCGCTCTCCATGGACGAGATGCTCAAATCCGTGGTAGTCAGCTCGGCCAACGACTGCGCCGCCGCCCTGGCGGAGCACCTGGCGGGCAGCGAGGCGGCCTTCGTGGGCCGGATGAACGCCCGGGCGGCGGAGCTGGGCATGGAAAATACCCACTTCGTCAACTGCACGGGGCTGGACGACGGCCCCGAGGCGAAGGAGCACCTGACCACGGCCCGGGACGTGGCGATCATGTCCCGGGAGCTGCTGAAGCACGACGCCATCCGCCGCTACACCACGATCTGGACCGACACGGTGCGCGGCGGGGCCTTCGGCCTCTCCAACACCAACAAGCTGGTCCGCTTCTACGAGGGGACCACGGGGCTCAAAACCGGCTACACCTCCGGGGCCGGGCACTGTCTCTCGGCCTCGGCGAAGCGGGAGGGGCTGGAGCTGATCGCCGTGGTCCTGGGGGCCGACTCCTCCTCCCACCGCTTTGAGGACGCCAAGGCCCTGCTGAACTGGGGCTTTGCCAACTACGCCCTGGCGGAGCCCGCCGAGGGCTTCGAGCCCGCGCCGGTCCCGGTGCGCCTGGGGACCGCGGAGACCGTAATCCCGGTGCCGGAGGACCACGGGCCGGTGCTGATTGAGAAGGCCAAGGCCGCCGGGCTGACCCGGGAGATCGAGCTGGTCGAGGAGGCCGAGGCCCCGGTGGAGGCCGGCCAGGTCCTGGGGACCCTGCGGCTGAAATCCGGCGGCGAGCTCCTGGCGGAGCTCCCCCTGACCGCCCCCGAGGCGGTCCCCCGGCTCACGTTTTGGGACCTCTGGCTGCGGGTATTCCTGGGGATCTATGAATAAGCCGCAGGGAGCGCCGCCCTCATCCGTCGTAGGGAGCGATGCCCTCATCCGTCGTAGGGAGCGATGCCCTCATCGCTCCTGTCATTGCCGCAGGCAATGACGCCGCCGGAAGGCAGCGACGGAGGCATCCGGGGCGCAGACGCAAAATCGGGGCCGCTGCCGGATGGCAGCGGCCCCTTGCGTTTGTTTTCTCAGCCCTCGCTGAGCTTGTAGATGGTCAGTACAGCGCAATAGCTGTCAGCGGTCGCGTTGTTGGTGGAGTAGCAGCGGAACTGGAGTCCGAGGTCGTTGCTGCGGAAGAAGATACGGCGGGCGGTGGTGGAGCTGGTCACCAGATTCATAGCGGAGCTCCCCGCGCCGCAGACGGCGGTGAAGTCCGAGCCGGCGTCGGTCAGTCTCAGGCTCGTGCCGCTCGGATTCGTCACGTACTTGCCGTTCTCATCCTTCAGCACGAAGCTCTCGGCGGAGGAGCCGGTCTCCAGGGTCCAGACCGCGCCCTCGGGCGCTCCATTGATGCAGCCGTCCTCATCGACGGCGACTTCTGCGGCGCCAAGGGCGTTGTTGATGCCCGTGTCGTTGGTCATGGCGTAGTGCTTGCCGTTGTACTCCACCACGTAGAGGATCTGATCGCCGGCCTCAAGGGCTTCCGCAGCCTCGTAGACGGGCACTTCGGGCAGCTCCTCGACGCCGTTCTGAACGGTCCAGTCGGAGATGATGAAGGGGGTGATGCCGCCGTGCTCGGCGGTCTCCTTCTTGATGTAGGAGACCAGCAGGGCTCTGGCCTGGCCCTCGTCCTCGCCCTGGATCATGTCGTACTGGGTGGAGTAGATGATGCGGTCGGGATCGTTGGGGATGAAATTGCAGCCGTGGTCGTTGAGCCACTTGACGTAGTTGCCGCCGCCGTTGTAGCGGT
>CAMVKI010000006.1 GCA_947168005.1 uncultured Clostridia bacterium | reverse complement strand
CAGGCCCACCGCCAGCAGGTAGAGGGTGGAGGTTCGTTTCCGAACCATGTCGTAGTCGCCCATGCCGTAGGAGGCGGAGATCTGAATGCTGCCGCCCACGGCCAGACCGGAGCCGAGGGCCTGGATCATCAGGGTGATCTGGGCCAGCACGGCGATGGAGGAGACGGCGTCCGCGCTGACGTGGGCCGCCATCATGGTATCGAGAATGGTGAAAATCTGCCGAAAGGCCTGGTAGATCGCCAGGGGTCCGCAGACCGTCAGCAGCAGCCTGGCCGGATGCGCCTGCAGGGCGTAGCTCCGGAAGGCCTCGTCCTTTTGATTTGGCCTCAAAGCACCACCCCATCCTTAAAGATGGAGATTTCGCGGAAGCCCTTTTCCTCGGCCCGGGTCAGCTCGCCGGAGGCCACGCGGATTACCTTTTCCAGCAGGGCCGCGCCGGCCTCGTCCAGGGTGAGGGCTCCGTCGGCCACCTGCCCGGCGTTGAAGTCGATCCAGTTGGATTTCTTGGCGGCGAGGGGGGTGTTGGTGGCGATCTTCAGAGTGGGGGCGGGAGCGCCGAAGGGGGTGCCCCGGCCGGTGGTGAAGAGGATCATGTGGGCGCCGGCGGCGGTCAGCGCCGTGGCGGAGACCAGATCGTTGCCGGGGCCGTAGAGCATGTTCAGGCCCTTCTTCGTCACGGGCTCGGCGTAGCCGATCACGTCCACGATGGGGGCGGTGCCGCCCTTCTGGACGCAGCCGCAGGACTTGTCCTCCAGGGTGGTGATGCCGCCCTGCTTGTTGCCCGGGCTGGGGTTGTCGTAGACCACCTCGCCGTGGCGGATGAAGTAGTTCTTGAAGCCGTTGAGCATATTGGAGGCCTTCTCAAAGACGGCTTCATCCACGCAGCGGCCCAGCAGGAAGCTCTCGGCGCCGAACATCTCCGGCACCTCGGTGAGCACCGTGGAGCCGCCCATGGAGACCAGCAGATCGGAGAAGCGGCCCACGGTGGGGTTGGCGGTGATGCCGGAAAGACCGTCGGAGCCGCCGCACTTCATGCCCACCACCAGCTCGCTGACCGGCAGCTCCTCCCGGCGGAAGCGGCCCGCGTAGGCGGCGCATTCCTCCAGCAGGGCGCGGCCCGCCTCGAGCTCGTCCTCCACCTGCTGGCAGGTGAGGAACTTGACCCGCTCGGGGTCGTAGTCGCCCAGCTCCTGCAAAAACTGCTCGTGGGTCAGATTCTCACAGCCGAGGCTCAGCACCAGCACCGCGCCCGCGTTGGGATGGCGGGTCAGGGCGGCCAGGAGCTTCCGGGTCTGGGCGTGGTCGTGGCCGGTCTGGGAGCAGCCGAAGGGGTGGGTGAAGGTGTAGAGTCCGTCGATGGAGCCGGAGACCAGATCCTGGTTGTCCCGCACCAGGGCCTTTGCGACGTCGTTGACGCAGCCCACGGTGGGAATGATCCAGATTTCGTTGCGGACGGCGGCTCTGCCGTCGGCCCGGCGGTAGCCCCGGAAGCTCTTGGGGGGCAGGGGCTCCAGCTTCGGATGGGTGGGGCAGTAGCTGTACTCCACCTCGCCGGAGAGGTTCGTCGCCATGTTGTGGGTGTGGACCCAGCTTCCGGCGGCGATGTCCGCGGTGGCGTGGCCAATGGGGAGACCGTACTTGATGATCTGCTCCCCGGCCTTGATGGGCCGCAGGGCCATCTTGTGCCCCTGGGGAACGGCCTCCGCGGCGGCAACGCCGTCAAAGACCTTCCCCGGCTCAATGGGCCGCAGGGCGACGGCCACGTTGTCCCGGGGGTGGATATGGATGAATTCCCGCATGTCTCAGCCCTCCAGGCAGGAGGCGTAGACCGCAAGGGCGCCCTCGGCGCGGAGCTGCTTCAGCAGCTTGACCACCGCGGCCTCGAAGCCGGGGATCGCGCTGAGGTCCTTGCCCCACATGCGCTCGTCGCGCATGACGGCGGCGACCAGGGTCTCGGCGTCGTCGTTCCGATGCTCATAGTAGAACTCCAGGACGAAGCGGTCGTCGTTTACGGTGTACTCGTTGCCCGCGGGACGGCGGCAGACCAGGCCGGCGTCGGTCAGAGCCTGAACGTCGCTGGAATAGAAGGCGATATAGGCTGCGAAGCTGGCGGTCAGGCACTTGGGCAGCTCGCCCTTGAGGGCCACGTATTCCTCGAAGCTGGGCAGATCTCTGGCGCGCCACTTGGAGGTGGAGTTCAGAGAGATGCTCATCAGCTCATGGTTGACAAAGGGGTTGTTGAAGCGGTCCTGGACCGCGGCGGCAAAGTCGGTGAGATCCTTCTTGTCCAGGGGCAGGGTGGGGATGACCTCGTTGTAGAGCATCTTGTTCATGAAGCCCAGAACGGTGGGGTTCTCCATGCACTCCCGGACGATGTTGAAGCCCGCCAGATAGGCGCCGAGGACGAAGCCGGTGTGGGCGCCGTTGAGAATGCGGACCTTGCGCTTCTTGTAGGGGGTGACGTCGGGGACCACGGGGCAGTTGAGACCCGCCGCCTTGAAGGGCAGCTTCTCCTCCAGCCAGGCCGGTCCTTCGATGTTCCACACGCCGAAGACCTCGCCCACGTCCAGCAGGGGGTCTGCGTAGCCGTTGGCCTGCTCCAGACGGGCCACCTCCTCGGGGTCGCGGATGCGGCCCGGGACGATGCGGTCTACCAGGGTGGAGCAGAAGGTGCAGTCCTCGTTGACCCAGCGGCGGAAGTCGGGGTCCAGACCCCACTGCTCGATGTACTGGTTGACGCACTTGAGCAGCTCCTTGCCGTTGTTGTCGATCAGCTCGCAGGAGAGGATCACCAGACCGGGACGGCCGGCGACCCAGCGCTCCAGAAGGACCTGGGTCAGCTTGCCGGGGAAGGAGTCGGCGGGACGGTCCGTAAGCTGGCAGGCCGGGTCATAGACGATGCCGGCCTCGGTGGTGTTGGATACCACGTATTCCAGGCTCTCGGAGCGGGCCAGCTCCATCATGGCCGCGTAATCGGCCTCCTCGTAGGGATTCAGGCAGCGGGAGACGCAGGAGATGACCCGCTTGCGGTCCACCTTCTCGCCGTTCTCGCGGCCCCGGAGGTACAGGGTGTAGAGGCCCTGCTGCTCGTTGATGAGCTGGGCCAGGCCCGGACGGATGGGCTGGACCAGGACACACTTGCCGTTCCAGCCGGCCTTTTCGTTGGAGACGTCGAACCAGTAGTTCGCAAAGGCGCGGAGGAAGTTGCCCTCTCCGAACTGCAGAACCTTCTCCGGTGCTTGTTCCAGAATGTATCCGTCGTAGCCGGATTTTTTCAGGACCTCATAATTCAGTTTTTCCATGCGGATGTCCTCCAATAGATTTCTGTTTTCATCGGGGTTATGAAAAAAACGAAGGTGGGACGTACCTTCGTTTTTGTGTTCACGGTGTGTAGGCAAAGCGGCGGTTGAGCCATGTTTTGCACAGCCCGACCCACGCCCGGCAGACCGGATCCGGCGTTTCCACCTCCTGGGTGCAGGTGGAAATGCCATGCACACCTGTTTCAAAAAGATGGTACTCAAAGGGTACGTGCCTGCGGCGCAGGGCGGCGGCAAGCATCAGGCTGTTTTCGGGCGGGACGCTCTCGTCCCCGCCGCCGTGCCAGAGAAAGCTGGGCGGGAAGCCCTCATTGACCTGATCCGGGAGATGGAGCTTCCGGGTCAGCGCCTCGCTGCCCCCGGTGACCCAGCGGACGGACTCGGCGTGGGCGTATTCCCCGGTGCTGATCACCGGGTAGCAGAGCACCAGGGCGTCGGGCCGGGAGGCCGCGGGCAGGCCCAGCTCCGGGTCGTTCCAGAGGGCGCCCAGGCTGGCCGCCAGATGGCCTCCGGCGGAAAAGCCCATGACCGCGATCTTGGTCGGGTCGATCTGCCACTCCGCCGCCCGCTCCCGCAGGAGCCGCAGGGTCTCCGCCAGCTCCCGCAGGGGGCGGTACTCGGAGGCCGCCTCCCCACAGGAGTATTCGAGGATGAAGACCTGCCAGCCCATGGACAGGAATTCCAGGGCCGCCGGGTCCTTCTCCCGGGGCGAGCGCCACTGATAGGCGCCGCCGGGACAGATCACCAGAGCGGGCCGGAGGCGATGGGCGCGCAGGGTCTCATAGGAGTCCTGCAGCCAGCCGTGCACCTCCGCATCCCGCGCCGGAAAGCGGATCGGACGCATCAGGGCTGCTTGCCGATGTAGGCCAGGATGCCGCCGTCCACGTAGAGGATGTGGCCGTTGACGAAGTTGGAGGCGTCGGAGGCCAGGAAGACCGCGGGGCCCATCAGATCCTCGGGGGTGCCCCAGCGGGCCGCCGGAGTCTTGGCCACGATGAACTGGTCGAAGGGATGCCGGGAGCCGTCAGGCTGCCGCTCCCGCAGCGGCGCGGTCTGGGGGGTGGCGATGTAGCCGGGGCCGATGCCGTTGCACTGGATGTTGTGCTCGCCGAACTCGGAGCAGATGTTCTTGGTCAGCATCTTCAGACCGCCCTTGGCGGCGGCGTAGCCGGCCACAGTCTCGCGGCCCAGCTCGCTCATCATGGAGCAGATGTTGATGATCTTGCCGTGGCCCTTGGCGATCATGCCGGGCAGGAAGGCCTTGGAGGTGATAAAGCAGGCGTTCAGGTCCACGTCCACGACCTTGCGGAAGTCCTCGGCGCTCATCTCCAGCATGGGGATGCGCTTGATGATGCCGGCGTTGTTGACCAGGATGTCCACGGTGCCCACGTCCTTGGCGATCTTCTCGGCCAGGTCCTTGACCTGCTCCTCTTCGGTGACATCGGCGATATAGCCGTGGGCCTTGATGCCCTTCTCCTCATAGTTTGCCAGGCCCATATCCAGAGACTTCTGGTCCAGGCAGTTGAAAACGATGGTGGCGCCGGCGGCCGCAAAGGCCTCGGCAATGGCGAAGCCGATGCCGTAGACCGCGCCGGTGATCAGGGCGACCTTGCCGTCCAGACGGAATGCGTTCATATCCATGTTACTTCTCCTATCTCAGCTCGTTGGGTTTCAGATTGTCCATGTCGTCAAAGGCCTGGTTCTCGCCGCCCATGGCCCAGATGAAGGTGTAGTTGGCGGTGCCGCAGCCGCTGTGGATGGACCAGGAGGGGGAAATCACGGCGTCAAAGTTCTGCATGACGATGGGGCGGATCTCCTTGGGCTGACCCATCAGGTGGATGACGGTCTGATCCTCGGGGATCTCGAAGTAGGTGTAGACCTCCATGCGGCGCTCGTGGGTGTGGCAGGGCATGGTGTTCCACACGCTGCCGGGCTCCAGCTGGGTCAGACCCATGGACAGTTGGCAGGTGGGCAGCACGTCCGGATGGATGAATTGGTTGATGACCCGCTCGTTGGCAAAGCGCTTGTCGCCGCAGGGGCGGTGATTGGCGTTCTCCATGGTCAGCAGGGTGGTCTTGCAGGCCTTGTGGGCCGGGGTGGAGGCCAGGTAGAACTTCGCCGGAGCGGCGGGGTCCTCGCTGCCGAAATAGACCTCCTTTACGCCCTTGGACAGGTAGAGGCAGTCCTCGTAGCCCAGCTCGTAGCGGACGCCGTCGGCCTCGATCCAGCCCTTGCCGCCCAGGTTGAAGACGCCGGCCTCCCGGCGCTCCAGGAAATAGTCGGTGCCGAAGTTTGCCCAGACGTCGATGCCCTTGTCGATGGAGACCTTTTCATGGACAGGCATGATGCCCAGCACGACCATGCGGTCCACATGGGAATAGGTCGCCTTGACCGTATCGGGCACATAGAGATCTGTGATGAGGAATTCCCTGCGGAGCTCCTCGGTGGTGTAGCGTTTAACATCGTTGGGACTTGCGGAATAGCGAATGTCCATAGAATTGCTCCTTTGTTATTTGATCACGGCTTCGGTCTCGCCGTCAAAGAGGTAGACATTTTTCTCGGGGATCGAGAAGACCAGCTCGGAATCCAGCTCCGGGGTGTCGTGGGGATCGACCTTCAGGATCGCCTTGTCCTCGTCGGCGGTGACGTAGACATTGGTGTTGTCGCCGAGCATTTCGGTGAGCTCCACCGTCGCCTTAATCTGCACGGCATCCGGCTTCGCGCCGAGCTCGATGGATTCAGGCCGGAAGCCGAAGACCAGCTCCTTGCCCTCGTAGGCCTTCGCCTTGCCGCCGAGGAGCTTCCCCACGTTCAGCTCGTTCTTGCCGAAGCGGATCAGGCCCTTCTCGACCTTGCCCCGGATGAAGTTCATGGGCGGCTCGCCGATGAAGCCCGCCACGAAGACGTTGACCGGGTTGTAGTAGAGCTCATAGGGCGTGCCGATCTGCTGGACGTAGCCTTCCTTCATGACCACGATGCGGTCGGCCAGGGTCATGGCCTCGGTCTGGTCGTGGGTGACGTAGATGGTGGTGGCATGGGTCTCCCGGTGGATCTGGGCGATCTCGGAGCGCATGGTCACGCGCTGCTTGGCGTCCAGATTGGACAGCGGCTCGTCCATCAGGAAGATGCCCACCTTCCGGATGATGGCGCGGCCGATGGCGACACGCTGGCGCTGGCCGCCGGAGAGGGCCCGGGGCAGACGGTCCAGGTAGTCCGTCAGGCCCAGGATCGCGGCGGTGGCCTTGACCTTCTGCTCAATGACGTCCTCGTCCACGCCCTGGAGGGTCAGGCCGAAGGCGATGTTGTCAAAAACGGTCATCTGCGGATACAGGGCGTAGCTCTGGAACACCATGGCGACCTCGCGCTCCCGGGGACCCAGCTCGTTGGCCCGCTTACCGTTGATCAGGAAATCGCCGTTGGAGATGTCCTCGAGGCCGGCGATCATCCGCAGGGTCGTGGATTTGCCGCAGCCGGAGGGACCGACGAAGACGATGAACTCGCCCTTCTCAATGTCCAGGTTGAAGTCGTGGACCGCGTGATAGCCGTTGGGGTAGATTTTGTTGATGTTTTTGAGGGAAATGTATGCCATGTTTCTGCCTCCTCACACAAGTTAGGATGAAGCAAATTCTGAATCGTCGTTCAGAATCGTTTTGATACCGTCGGAATCCGTGTTCGGAAGGATGGAATTCGACGGGCGGTAGTTTTTGGGGGAGACTCCGTAGCGCTGCTTGAACACCTTGGAGAAGTACAGCGCGTCGCTGAAGCCGCACTGGTGGGCGATTTGCGAGACGCTCAGGCTGCCGTCCAGCAGCGCAAGGGAGCTGGCGGCGTTCTCCAGGCGGCGGTCCGTCAGATACTGCCGCGGCGTCATGCCCATCTCCTTCTTGAACAGACGTGTCAGATATTCCGCGCTGAAGGGCAGACTCCGCAGATAGGCGTTCAGATCAAAGCCAGCGTCCGGATAGTTCCGGAGGATGTGATCCGTCACGCAGCGCACGACGTCGCTGTGGATATAATCTGTATTCATAGTCTTTGTCATCGCCACGATGAGCTGCGCGTAGAGATGGAGGATCCGGGTCTGTCCGGCGCCGCCGTTGGAATAGTAATAGAAGGCGGCGTCAAAGGCGTTCCCCAGATAGCCTCCCTTCTCCGCCTGCAGCAGGAAGGGCTCGTTCAGCGGAATGCTTACTTCATCCGTGGCGATATTCATATGGATGTTGGTGAAGCCGTTCTGGCTGCGGTTGGCGTGCGGGACCCGGGGCGGGATAACCAGCAGACTGTCCTCCTGATACGGGATCACAAGTCGGTTAAAAACCATCTCGCCGCTGCCGCCGGTGCAGTAGATCAGCTCCCAGCTGGTATGGAAATGCCGCGCCACGTTTAGCGTCTTTGCGTGCTTTCCGACAAACAGGACCTCTATCATAAACATCCTCACTCTCTGCGGGCGGAATCGCTTGCCTGCCCATGAAAGGAATCTGCGCTTCCTGAAATCAGGTCTCAGGCTTGGCGCTTGATCTCCGTATAGGCCAGAACGAAGGGCGCGACGCCCTTTGCGTCGTTCTGGACGACGGGCTCGGAGATGTAGTATTCGTAGGACCCGTCTCTGCGCCGGTTGTTCTCCGGGCCGAGGCCGGCCACCAGGCAGATGCCGCCCAGGTCCAGGCCCTCGTCGGTGAAGCGCAGATAGCGGTCCAGGATGCCGTGGAAGCTTTTGTCGCCCAGGGCGCGGTACTCCGAACCCAGCAGGCCCAGGCGGGCGCCCTTGAGCATGGCGTAGCTGAGCATGGCGCTGCCGCTGGTCTCCAGGTAGTTCCCTTCCCTGCCCGGCTGATCCGGAACCTGCCAGTACATGCCGGTCTCCGTGTCGGCATAGGCGCGGAGATTGCCCATCAGCTCGACGAAGATCGCGGCCAGGGGGCCCCGCTCCGTCTCGGGAAGGATCTCCATCAGGTCCGCCAGGGCCACGCTGAACCAGCCCAGGGAGCGGAGCCAGAAGTTTTTGGAGCAGCCGGTCTCGGGATCGGCCCAGAAGGCGGTCTTCGAGGCGTCGTAGCCGTGGTAGTACAGGCCCTTTTCGGGGCTGTACATCCGGGCCCGGACGGTCTCGATCTGCCGGATGATGTCCGAATAGTCGCCGGAGCCGAAGTGCTTTTCATACAGGGCGTAGAAGGGCTGGGCCATGTAGATGCCGTCCAGCCAGACCTGATTGGGATAGATGGCCTTGTGCCAGAAGTTCCCCTCAAAGGTTCTGGGCTGGTCCCGGAGCATCTGCCGCAGCCGGTCCGCGGCCAGACGGTACTTCGGGTTTCCGGTCTTTTGATGCAGTTCAAACAGGATGCGCCCCTCGTTGATGTCGTCGAGGTTGGCCTTTTCGGGCCGGAGGGTGCGGATGGTCCCGTCCTCGGCCACGAAGTGGTCGGCAACCCGCTCCACGAAGGCGGCGTATCGCTCGTCGCCGGTGATGCGGCTGAGCTCCAGCAGACAGTTGAGCATACAGCCGTCGATGTAGTTCCAGCTGACGGTTTTGCCCTCCCGGAGCTTTTCCAGGTTCCAGGCCGTGCGCTCCGGGGTGGAGCGCTCGATGAGCTGGAGCACGTAGGCGTCGATTCTTCCGTAATCTGTCATAGCTGTTTCAATCCCTCCGTTACGACCTCGCCGCAGTTTCCGGTGATCAGGGCCTCGCCCTCGGCGCCGCGGACGGTCACGTTTTTGACCAGGACCTCCCGGACGTTGTTCAGGTACAGGCCCAGCCGGCAGCGCTTCTCGGCGAAGTTCTGCATGGCGGGGACGCCGGGCTTCGCGTCCGGCGCGAAGGAGACGGAGATGTTCTCCAGCTCCACCCGCTCGATGGGGCTCTCGGTCAGGCCGTCGATGTAGCAGGCTGCCACCTCGGCGTCGGTGCAGACCATGTTATGGAAGCGGAAGGCGCCCATGCGCGGCGTCCGGTCGTCGATGGGCAGAGGGTCCCGGCACCAGACGTACTCGCTGTAGCGGTCCGGGTCACAGCAATTATACCACAGGTTGATGACGATGGGCGTCAGAACCTTTTCCATGCGGATGTTGTCGAACTCCACGTTGGTGATCAGACTGTCCTTGCCCCGGCCCCGCCGGGACTTGATCCGCAGGCCCCGGTCCGTGGCCTTGAAGACGCACTGGGTCACCGATACGTTCCGGATGCCCGCCGCCAGCTCGCTGCCCAGGGTCAGGGCCCCGTGGCCGAACTGCATGAGGCAGTTGCGGACGGTGTGGTGGTCCGCCGGGGTCTTGTACTTGCGGCCCATGTCGATCTTGCCGGACTTGACGGCGATGCAGTCGTCGCCCACGGAGAAGCGGCAGCCGATGATCTCCACGCCGTCGCAGCTCTCGGGGTCGATGGCGTCGGTGTTGGGGCTGTCCTTCGGGGCGGTGATAAAGATGTCATAGAGACCCACGTTCTGGCTGAACAGGGGATGAATGTTCCAGGAGGGGCTGTTCGCCACCGTGACGCCGTGGAGCGTCACATTCCGGCAGCGGTTGAAGAAGACCGCCCGGGGTCTGGCCGTCGGGAAGTTCTTGAACTCCCGCCACCAGTCGCCGTTCTGGGCGTTGCCGTCGATCCGGCCCTTGCCCACGATGGCTACGTCCTCGCAGTAGGAGCCGTGGATCAGGCTCTGATAGGTCGGGACCTCGTTGCCCTCCCAGGCCACCAAAGGCAGCTCCGCGCCGTTGATCCGGTCCTCCGCCCAGGCAGAAAGGATCGGATAGCGCTTCCGCTCCGTGGAGCCCAGAATCACCGCGCCCTCGGAGAGCTCGAGGGTGATATGGCTGCGGAGCGTCAGGGGCAGGGTCAGATAGGTCCCCGCCGGGAAGTAGAGCCGGCTGCCCTCGGGCAGGCAGTTGATGGCCGCCTGAATGGCCGCCGTATCCTCATGCTGCCCGTCCCCCGCCGCGCCGAAGGCGCGGACGTTGACGCAGCAGCGCTCCGCCGCCGTGCGGAAGCCGAAGGCCTCCGCGTGATCGGGAAAGCGGAGCTCTCCCTGATACGCCGTGTCCGGTTTCAGGTCAAAGAGAGAAAATACGTTTGTGCCGCCGCGGAGCACGGAGACTCCATCCAACAGGACCTCGTATTCCGCGGGGCTGTAATAGGGTTCGTGATTGTCCAGCTCGAAGCAGACGGAGCTGCTTCCGATGTAGCGTGTACGAACCATGGAACGCCCTCCTTGCTCTTAAGCTTGCTTGTGAAAACGCTTGACCAGCAGGTTTTTCAGCCAGATCAGCAGCAGATCCGCGCCCAGCCAGAAGAGCCCGAAGACGATGGGCTCCACGCCCAGAAAGACGCGCTCGGGCTGGCCGGTGACCGCCGCGAGGAGGCGGTTGACGCCCTCATAGAGCAGACACACCAGGAGCAGCACCACGAAGGCGTAGAGAATGTTCAGCGGGAAGCTGACAAAGCCTCGCTTGGTGACCATGATCCAGCGGTTTGCTTCTCCCTTTTCCTTTTCAAAGAAGCGCAGGGCGTTGTTCGTCAGAATATCGGTCACAATGCCCATGGCGATTCCCATCACAAGAAGGGTATCCAGAAAATCCGCCAGATAGGTTCCCAGCCCCCAGAGGATGAAGAAGCAGCAGGCGCCGGCAAACCACCACTTGATCAGCAGCAGCTTGACCCAGTCCGCCAGCTTCAGCTTGCGGTGGGACTGATATTGGCGCAGCTCCTCCTCGGAGACCTCCGGGGAGTTCTCCTCGTTGGCCTCCACCAGAGCCTGCACGGCGTCGGTTTTCAGCGCGTAGTAATCCGCTTCCTTCTCCACCTCGGGCTTTCGCGGGATCCGGGTTTTCTTGCTCATAGTATCACCTGTCGGTCGGCGGACGGGAGGCGGAGCGTTCTCCGCCTCCGCGTCCAAAATCAATCAGTAATCAATTCTCGCCGGAGATGTCGATGGCTCCCATTTCACCGTTGTCTTCCACCTCGATGGAGGTCTTGATCTTGCGGATCCACTTGGAGTACACCGGCAGCAGCAGGACGAGGGCTGCCGTAATCGCCAGCAGCACCAGATGCACCTTGCAGTAGTAATCCGCATAGGCGATATAGGCTGTGGCCTCCGTGACCACGATGGGGTTCTCGGCCCGGGTCACGGCGGAGACGATGGCGTTCATGTAAATCACGTCCGCCGCGGCAATGATGGCGAACATCACCAGCAGCAAAATCAGCATGGGCTTGTTCACCTTCTTGCGGTAGGGGAAGGCGTTCATGCAGCACATGAAGGACAGCATGGAGAACAGCATCACGCAGAAGCCGCACAGGCCCATGCCGCTGCCCTGGATCTTCGCCGTGGTGTTGGAGAAGGTGGTCATGTTCAGGGCGTAATAGAGGAAGGTAATGCAAAGCATGACCAGGGGGATCCGCTGCGGTCTGCGCTTGAGCGCCACCAGGAACTTGCGCCAGCGCTCCTTGAGCCAGGCCTTGAAGCCCTTCTTCTGCTTCGGCTCAGCGCTTTGAGTCATTGTCTGATTCGCCATGCTTATCCCTCCCCTCGGATGGCGTTGGTGGTCTCCTTGTCGAAGAAGTGCTTCCGCTGGAAGCTGAACTTCACCGTATCGCCGTTCTTGTAGTTGGCCCAGCCCTTGAGCTTGGCAACGATCTTCTGCGCCGGCGCGTCGGGGGCGGTGATGTTGCCGTGGACCAGGGTATTCATGCCCAGGTTCTCATTGGTGGTGACCAGGGCGGGAATGTCGGGTCCCTCGACGATGTCCTCGGGACGGACGCCCAGGGTGATTTCCTTTCCCTTGTAGGCGGCCAGGCGCTTCTGCTCCTCGGCGTCGAGCTTCACGCTGAAGCCCTTGCCCTCGAGCTTGCCCTCGCCCACCTTCACGTCAAAGAAGTTCATGGGGGGCAGGCCGATGAAGCTGGCGACAAAGATGTTGTTGGGGGAATCGTAGAGCTCTAAGGGCGTGCCGACCTGCTGGACGTGGCCCATGGACATGCAGACGATCCGGTCCGCCAGGGTCAGGGCCTCGGTCTGGTCGTGGGTGACGTAGAGCATGGTGGCCTGCAGCCGCTTGTGGAGCAGGAGGATCTCCCGGCGGGTCGCGCCTCTGAGCTTGGCGTCCAGGTTGGACAGAGGCTCGTCGAAGAGGAAGACCTTGGGGTTCCGCACGATGGAACGGCCCATAGCCACGCGCTGCCGCTGGCCGCCGGAGAGCTGGGCGGGTTTTTTGTTGAGCTGGCTGGTGAGGCCCAGGACCTCGGCCGCGGCCAGCACCTTCTTGTGGATGACGTTGGGGTTTTCCTTGCGAAGGGTCAGGGAGAAGGCCATGTTTTCGTAGATGGTCATGTGACCGTAGAGCGCATAGCTCTGGAAAACCATCGCCATATCCCGGTCCTTGGCGGGGGTCTGGGTGATGTCCCTGCCGTCCAGCAGCAGCTTGCCGTTGGAGATGTCCTCCAGGCCGGCCACCATGCGGAGGGTGGTGGACTTGCCGCAGCCGGAGGGACCCACGAGGACGATCAGCTCGCCGTCCTTGACGTCCAGATTGAAGTCATAGACCGCCTGAACGTTGTTATCATATATCTTATCGATATGCTGTAAGCTCAGCGTTGCCATAACTTCATCTCCTTATGCGGTCTGCGCGGCCAGGCTCTTCTGGTGCTCGCTCAACTCTCTGCACTTGTAGAGGTTGATCAGCGCCGCCGCAATGAGACAGACGGCGGAGACAGCCAGATAGATGGCTACGCGAATGAACTGTCCGTCACGCATGACCAGAGTCTCGGCGCCGTTGACCACCGTCGTCTCACTGTGGGCATGCATGGGAATCACGAAAAAGCGAAGGATCTGTCCGACGCCCAGGGCGAGGAGCAGGAAGGAATAATCCCGCTTGTAGTTCTTGACGCCCTCGGAGGCCAGGAAGACGGCCAGCATGAAGAACAGATTGTAGAGGATCACGCCGCCGATGAGGATGTTGTAGTAGTACACGCCCACGTCGGACTTGCAGATGCTCACGAAGTAGAACACGTTAAACAGAATCGCCAGATAGCACAGACGGGAGGAGGCGGAGTTCTTGATATACCGCATCCGGTCGCGGCTGATGCTGCGTTCGTCTTGATTCATGCCGTCTTCCTCCTTCCCTCCTCGACCAGGGCTGTCTCCGCCTTCATGAGCCGCATTTTCCATACGGCGTTGCAGACCAGCAGAACGGCGGCCAGCAGGACCAGGCCGAAGACCAGATAATGGACGTCGAACCAGAATGTGGATTCGGTGTACAGTGTGCCCCAGAGCTCCGCGTGCTCCTTGAGCGCCGCGAAATCCACCTGGAGGAACTGCTGCTTGAAGATTTCGATATAGGTGTGGCCGAAGACGGAGATCGCCACTGCGCCGACGGCAAAGAGGCCGGTGGCGGCGTAGTTGCCGATGTAGTATCTTCTGCGCTTATGGGTGTTGGTGATGAACAGAAGAACCGCCAGCAGGATGAGTCCGATGCTGTAGATCGTAAACATCCGGTTGAACTCCTGCATGTTGTAGTACACGATGGAGCCCGGCACGTCTGTCTTCAGGAGGTTGTTCGGGTTGCGCATGGTATCGTACAGGCTGTCGTACAGGTCGGTCATGATCCCGAGAGAATAGACAAACACCAGCGCGCTGACAATCACCGCTGCCAGACAGAGGATCTTCTGGACTGTCAACTGTTTTTTATACATGATGACCTCCCCTTGTTAATGTTGCGCCGCCGCGCTCCGGAACGCCTCTGCGCTCCGAAGCTGCAGCCGCGTCACGCCCCTGCGTGAGATCACTTGACGGTCTGGTAGTACTCGACGTCCCGCTCCCAGGCGCCCTGCTTGATGGCAAGATACTGCTTGCCGTTCCAGGTGTTGGTCACATAGGCGGCCGCGGAGGCGGCGTCGCTCATGTTGGCGTCGGTGTAGCCGTTGACGATCAGGTTGACCAGGATGTTGTCGCCGCCCTTCTGCTGGGAGAACTTCTCGGTCAGCTCGGTGTAGCCGCCGATCTGGGTGTTCTCAACGGTGGTGGTGGGCAGGACGGTGGGAATGGAGGTGTACCAGGAGTTCTCAGCCAGCTCCAGAGCGGGGTGCTTGATGACGCCCAGCTTGATGGCGTTGGAGATGTGGCCGGCGCCTTCCTGGCCGATGTCGGTGGTGCACTGATACTCGAAGGCCTGGCTCTTGACGAAGCTCAGGGTGGAGCCCAGGTACATACGGGCGTAGTTGGTGTAGTTGCCGTTGGCCTTTTCCCAAAGCTCCGCCTTGGTGGCGTCGGCGATGACGGGCATCTGCTTGCCGTTGAAGTCGAAGGTGACGTAGCTGCCGTCGGCGTTGGTCTTGATGAAGGCGTCGGGGCCGTAGCTCATGAGGATCTGGCCCTTCTCGGAGTAGGCGTAGTCGATCAGAGCGAGGGCGGCGTTCAGCTTGTTGGTGTCATTGCCCACGCCGGCCTTGGAGATGCCCCAGCCGTCGGTCTTGACGGAGCGCCAGGACTCGGTGAAGTGCATGAACACGCCGTTGGGATCGGAGCCGTCGAACCACTTGGCCACGGGGACCATAACGGCCATGTACTTCTCGCCTTCCTGCAGCTTGGTGTCGTTCAGGATGGTCTGGGTCTGGTTGTAGTCGTAGTGCATGAAGCCCAGGTCGTTCTCCAGGTAGGTGCCGGAGTTCTCGGTGGACATATCGATGAAAGCCTTGGAAATCAGGCCTTCCTTGACCATGGCGTTCATCCGCTCAATGGCCTTGTAGGTGTCCTCCTCCTGGCGGGCGTCGTGCAGGGCGCCGTCGGTGCCGACGTAGAGGTAGTCCTGACGGGACTCCAGGCCGCGGACGCCGAAGAGGTGACCGGCAAAGCGGAACATATCCACGCGGCGCTGGTTGTTGTCGTCCTCACGGGAGAAGAGGCCCTGGACGGAATCGGTGCCGTTGAGGGTCTGGGGGTTGGCGACGACGCAGCGGAGCAGAGCGACCAGCTCGTCGGCGTCCCAGGCGGCGTTCTGACCCACGAAGAGGTCGGAGCGGGCGGTGCCGTAGTAGCCGGCATAGGCCTCGTCGATGTACTTGCGGAGCATGTTGACAGCGGCCACGCCGTCCAGCTCGCCGGCCTTGTTCATGTTGTCGATGATGTTGCCGGCGGCGTCGTAGTTCTTGGTCACGGTCTCGGCGGCGGTGCCGTCCTTGTTGACCACGTCCACGGTGACGGAGCCGGAGGTGGGCATGTAGGGCTCATACGCGGGGGCGGCCAGCTTCTTGGAGGCGTCGGCGGCGAACTCGCCCTCGCCGTCAAGCAGCTTCTGGACCCAGTCCACACGCATCAGAGGCATACGCTCGATGTCGTTCACGCCGTCGAAGTAGGGGCTGAAGTAGATGGCGCCGGTGTCGGTGTTGCCGACGATGGACAGCTTCACGATGGGGTTGGCGTCCAGATAGGCCTTGAAGTTGGGCATCTGATCCAGATAGTCGGTCAGGTTAATCAGAGAGCCGGCCTCGCCGTTCTCGGACAGCTTGGAGGCGGTGCCGGAAACCAGGTCCACCTCGCCCAGGCGCTCTTTCCAGTAGTCGAACTCGGCGGAGGCGCCGTTGCCCTGGTACTTGTCCTCGATCTTGATGTTGAGGATCTTCTCGACCTCGACCCAGGTGGGCTTCAGGTCGCCGGCGCGGTAGGTAACGCCGTCAGCCAGGGTGATGCCCTCGCCGGCGGTCTCCGCGTCGAAGCTCAGGCCGGTCTTGGGGGAGTTGTAGCCGGTGGCCATGCGCAGCACGGTGCCGGCGGCGATGTCGGTGTTCCCGCCGGGGTTGTTGGCCTGGGTCCCGTCGGGGGTGTTGGCGTTGGTCTGGCCGGGGTTGACGGTAATGCTGGGACCGCAGCCCACAAACAGGGCGGCGATCATGACGACTGCCAGCAGCATGGCAATCAGAGACTTCATAGATTTCATGGTGTTTCTCCTTATTATTAATTTAAAGAATGGAGCTGTCGGATCATTCCTTGACGCCGCCGACGTTGACGCCCTTGGCGAAGTACTTCTGTATGAAGGGATAGATAATCAGGATGGGGACGATGGAGCAGACAATCAGCGCGTAGATCACGGAGTCGGAGGCGAAGCTCTCGTTCCAGCCCGCCATGACCTCGGGGTCGGTGTACTGCTCCAGCCGCAGACGGATGAAGACCTGCAGCGGATGCTCGTTGGAGTTGGAGATCATCTGCCGGGCCCAGAAGTAGCCGTTCCAGCGGGAGATGGCGAAGAACAGGGCCACGGTGGCGATGGTGGACTTGCTCATGGGGATAAAGACCTGGGTCAGGACCTGGCCCTCGGAGGCGCCGTCCACAATGGCGGCCTCTTCGATCTCGGAGGGGACTCCCTCAAAGGCGTTGCGGAGCAGGATGATGTTCATGGCGGCCATGCCCATGGCAATGACCACGAGCCACTTGTCGTCCATGATGCCCACACTGTTGAACACATCCTTGGTGGCCAGGTAGTTCAGGTACTGGGGAACAATACCGGCGGAGAACCACATGGTAAAGACCAGGAAGAAGTTGAAGAAGGTCCGGAACAACAGCCTGCGCTTGGACAGAGCGTAGGCGCCCAAAATGGCGACCAGCATGGACCAGATGGTGCCGAAGAGCGTCAGGAACAGGGTGTTGGAATAGGAATTCCAGAACATGTTGTCGCTGAACATCTTGGCAAAGGCGTCAAACTGCACGTCCTTGGGGAACAGCACCACAGAGCCGTATTCCACCGCGGAGCGGCCGGAGATCGCCGCGCTGATCGCGTAGACAAAGGGATACAGACAGCAGAGGGCAAATACTGTCAGCAGCGTATAGCTGATGATCTTAAAGATCAGCTCAGTCACTTCAAGTTTTCGTTTCATAGCGCCCTCCTGTTAGTAGAGCGAGGTGTTCGACGCTTTCTTGGCGATGGTGTTCGCGCCGATCACCAGGATCATGCCGACGACGTTGTTCATCATCTCCGCCGCGGCCGCGATGCCTGTGCCGGCGCCGCTGCCCATGCCGTTGCGGTGGGCAAAGGTGGATACCACGTCCGCCGTGACATAGGTGTTTGGGTTATAGAGCAGCAATACCTTTTCGTAACCCACGTTGAGCAGATGGCCGATTCGGGTGATGAGCATGATAACGATGGTGGACAGAATGCTGGGGAGCACCACGTACCGCAGCTGTGCCATTTTATCCGCGCCGTCAATCTGCGCTGCCTCATAGCTGGTAGGCGAAATGGCGATGATAGCCGCAAAGAACACGATGCTGTCGTAGCCCGCGCTCTCCCAGATACCGCTGATCTGGTAGATGGCGCGGAAGTAGGCGGGGTTGTTGAGCAGGCCTGCGTTGGCAACCTCCGGGCTGATCAGACCGATGTTGGCAAGCGCACGGCTGACGATGCCCATGCCGGTGGTCAGGGAGCCCTGCTTGACCAGCATGGTCACAAGGGAGGTCATAACGACCGTAGACATGAACTTGGGCAGATAAGTCAGCACCTGATACACGCTGCGGGCGATGTTGGACCGCACCTCGTTGAAGAAAAGCGCCAGAATGATCGGCATGGGGAAGCCGAAGCACAAACCGTAGAAGCTCAGGACGAAGGTGTTGCGCATGGCTCTCCAGAAGTCGGTGGACAGGCCGTCTCCCGCGAACAGGAGCCGCTTGAAGTAGGAAAAGCCTGAGAAATACTGCTGGGAAACCGGCAGCACTTTATCGGGGACCTTGAAGCAGCCAAGCAGCTCATACATGGGGAAATAACGCCAGAATAGGAATACCAGCAGCATCGGAATCAGCATCAGATACAGCCGCCGGTCTTTTACAATCGTCTGCCCGACGTGGCGCCAGTAGTGTTTTTCCACGTCGTCGCGGACGGCTTGTTCCGGATTCACGCGATATATGCCAAGTTCTTTGTCATACACGAGAAAATCCGCCGCCTTAGCTTTCATTACGAACCTCCTTTTTCCAATTTCTGCTGCTCTTGCAGCCGCAGCAGATAGTGTTTTTGATCCTCATAGATCCCGTCCAGCCTCCGGGCAATCCAGATGATCACAAAGGTAAAGAGGAAGGACAGGACGTCTGTGGTGAAGAAGCCCGCCGCTTCCGCGAGAGGAGTTCCCAATGCCAGCGCCGCGAGCGCGCGGCCCAGGAGCATCAGGAATTGTACAAGAAGGGGAAACAGAAGGGCCAGGTGTCCGGTCCGGACCTTCTCCTTCCCAATCCGACAGAGGAGATATACCGCGAGCAGAGAGAGCAGATTGCCCCCGCAGTAAATCAGATACTGCGGCCCCGTCGCGGCGGAAAAAAAGCAGAACACCAGACCGGCCAGCACCGCGTGGATGCCGCCCCACCAGCTCCATCGCATATAAACCAACGTGACGATTGCGGCGGCGACGGACACAGTGTAGGGCTGCGCGGGGAACCAGCGGTTCGCCGCGCTGACGATCAGGTATTCTGCGACCAACAGCATCAGGGCAAAGAACGCCAGGTCGATCATTCGATACTGTTTGAGGGTACGTTGTCTGTTCATGGCGCTTCCCTTTGCTGAATTATTGTGTGAAGATAGACAAAAAAACGCTTGCCGCTCCTGCCTATTCTCATCACTACGGCTAATTATATGGTGTTTTTCGAATCTTGTACATGGATATTTCCGTTTCATTTATGTTCATTTTTGACTAATTTACAGAAAAACCTTCCATTTTTTATGGAAAAAACTATAATAGAGATAAAAGGGAGGTATAGAAAATATGGCTATACAGAATATCAGTTCGGAGCTGCAGCGTCTGGTCGATCAGGCAGCTCCGGGGGCGGAGCTGCTGCTGCCGCCGGGCGAGTTTCGCTGCAAGCTGCTCATCCGCACCCCCGGCCTGAGGCTGCGAGGCGCAGGCATGGACAGGACCCGCATTGTCTGGGACGACTACGCCCTGAAAAAGGACGCGCTGGGCCGGGACTACAACACCTTCCGGACCTGGACCGCCGCGGTCTGCGCCGACGGGGTTTCCATCGAGGATCTGAGCATCGTCAACGAGGCGGGGCACCCGGAGGAAAAGGGCCAGGAGGTGGCCCTGAGCGTCTGCGCCGACGGCTTTTCCATGGAGCGCTGCCGTCTGCGCTCCACCCAGGACACGCTCTTTCTCGGTCCCCTGCCGGCGGACCTGATCGCCCGCTACGACGGCTTCCTGATCGACCCCCTGCGCCGGGGTCCGGTCTGCCGCCAGAGCCTGCGGCGCTGCCTGATCGAGGGCAGCGTGGACTTCGTCTTCGGCTGCGGGGAGGCGCTGCTGGAGGACTGCGAGCTGCGCTCGGTCTACGACGTCCGCCAGGTCGGCTATGTGGCCGCCCCGGCCCACGCTCCCGAGCAGGAGATCGGCTTCACCTTCCGCCGCTGCCGCTTCACCGCCGAGGAGGCGGTGGAGCCCGCCTCCATCTGGCTGGCCCGGCCCTGGCGGGACTACGGCCTGGCCCGCTTCGAGAACTGCGTCTACGGGCCCCACATCCACCCCCTGGGCTTCGACAAATGGAACGACACGGAGCGGGACAAGACCGCCAGGTTCTACGAGATCCCGAAGCGCCCGGGCAGGCAGCCCTGGGCCAGATAGGGGTGGAAAAGATACCAGCGGCAGAAAAAGGGATCAGGGAACCGGGAACAGGGAACAGGGCGACCCCGCCTGTAGCGCCGGCAATCTGCCGGCCTGTTCCCCGTCTGGGACAAATGAATAATGAATAGTGAATAATGAATAATTGTGGTATTTTTCAATTCTGTGAATTGAAAAATGAAATTCAAATCGTCGCGGAGGGACACTTTTATTGTCCGTTCTTAAGTCTTAAGTTTTCAGCATTCATTTGCCTCCGGATTTGCCTGCGGCAAATTGCATTCGTTCCGAATGCCGGACAAGCAAGGCTTGTCCCTACAGGCGTTTGGAAAAGGGCCGCCAATGACCGCCCCGGCGTGTTTGTCACCTGTCACCCATCACCTGTAACTTGTTACTTGTCATTTGTCACCTGATCCTGATTCTCTCCCGCAAGCGCCGCGTTTGATAATCCGACAAAATACGGTTCCTTGACAGCCCGAAAACAGGGTCTGCGCAGTCCGCGCAGACCCTGTTTCGCATTTTCAGTTCATTGCAATGTACAGGAAGGTCACGATCTGGGCCCGGGTGCAGGGATCCTTCGGCCCGAAGGTGGTCTCGGAGGTACCGCTGGTGATGCCGTTCTCCACGGCCCAGAGCACCGCCTTGCAGTAGTACTTGCCTTCTCTCACGTCCTCGAAGGGGTTCTCCGTCGTCTCGGGCTCCGGCTTCTCCAGGGCATTCCAGAGGAAGGTCATGGCGTCGCCGCGGCTGCAGCTCTCCTTGACGCCGAAGAGGCCGTCGCCCACGCCGTGGGTGATGTCGTTCTCATAGGCCCACATCACGGCGTCATAGTACCACTTGCCGGCCTTGACGTCGGTGAAGGGGTTCTCGCTCATGTGGTGCTCCGGCTCGCCCAGGGCCTTCCAGAGGAAGGTCACGATCTGGGCCCGGGTGCAGGGCTCCTTGACGCCGAAGAGGCCGTCGCCGACGCCGGCGGTGATCTGGGGCTCGTGATAGTAGGCCCAGAGGACCGCGTCATAGTAGTACTTGCCCTCCTTCACGTCGGTGAAGGGATTTTCCGGAGCGGGCTCCCAGGCCGGGAAGCGGGCGCCCACGCCCTCGGGGGCCGCGTCGGTGAGCTCCAGATAGCCGTTCATATTGATGCTGCCGTCGGGGTTCCGGGTGATGCCGCCGTTGACAGCCGCGGCGGTGTCCAGGGAGACGAACCAGTCGTCGCTGACGGCCAGACCCTCGCTGTTCTGGAAGGAGCCGTTGGTATCGTAGAAGTTGGTGGGGCCGTAGATGGCGGTCAGGTCCTGGCTGCCCACGGGCTTGATGTTCTCCGCCACGCTGTTGGACTTCTTGTAGGAGAGCACGCCGTCGGCGGCGAAGTCGGTGTTGACGGCGGTGTTGGTGTAGAAGGCCACGTTGTAGCTCTCGTTGTCGAAGCTGGTGGACTGATAGGCCTTGATATCCGGGCAGGAGTTGGAGTCGATGCCCTTGGCCTTGTTGGCGAAGGCGACGGAGTTGATCAGGGTGTGGCCGCCGGGGATGCTCTCTCCGCCCATCTTGAAGCCGTTGCCGTTGCCGGCGTTGATCTCGTTTCCGGCCTCGTCGAGAATGTAGCCGTTCTTGTAGGCCACGGAGTTCTGAATGACGACCTTGCCGATGGGGCCGTTCTCGATCTTGGCGTAGAGGTCCCAGCCGTCGTCGGCGTTGTGGTGGGAGATGCAGCCGTCGAAGACGTTGCCCTCGCCGATGGTGAGCTTGGCGGCGAAGCCGTCGGCGTCCTCATAGCCCCGGTCGGCGTTGAGATAGCTGGTGCAGTTGAGGATCAGGTTGTCGGCGGGCCACTCCTCCCGGGTGTCGCTGCCCTTGTAGCGGCTGATCTGGATGCCGGTATTGCCGTTGCGGTAGGTTTCCAGCAGCTCCAGCACGTTGTGCTTGCCGGAGACCTGGATGCCCTTTTCGCCGTTGGCGGTGTTGGTCACGTCGAAGCCCTTCAGATGCCACCAGTCGGAGGCCAGGACGATGCCGGCGCTCTTGCCGTCGAAGTCAATGACGGGGCGGCTCTGGGCCTCGGGGTCCGCGAAGAGGCAGATAGGCGCTTCCTCGGTGCCGTCGATGCCCCGCTCCAGCACCAGCCTGCCGTTCATCTGATAAGTGCCCTCCAGCAGGCAGATGGTCTGGCCGGGAATGGCCTTCTGCACGGCGTCCTCCAGCTTGGTGGGGGTCTCGCGGGTCAGACCGTCGGCGGCGGGATCGCCCTCGGGGGAGACGTAGATGAGCAGGGCGTCATTGACGGCGTAATTGACGGTGTGGGTGAAGCTGACGGGCTCGTAGGAGGAGAGCCGCTCGTATTCCGAGGGCTTGTAGTCCGGATCGGGAGTCATGGTCAGGGAGAAGCGGTTCTCACCCGGGCTCAGGGTCGCGGGGACGCGGAGCTTGGCGTTGGCGCTGACGGGACCGTTGTAGAGCTCGCCGCCGTCGGGGCCGGTGACGACCAGGGTGCCGTCGGCGTTGCCGAAGTAGACCAGGCTGTAGTCGGGGCTGTTGGCAATCGTCGCAGACTCCACCAGGAAGTTGGGCTCCACCAGGGTCACGGGCTGCTCCTCGGGAGGGGGATCCGTGGCGGGATCGGAGGTGCTGAATTCGATGTCGGTGAACTCCACCGTGGCGTTGCGGGAGGCGAAGAAGCCCACGCAGACCGTCTCCGGATCCAGGTGATTCAGGGCCTGGGTGTCGTAGTATTTCTCGGTGCGGACGACGCCCTCAGGATCGGTATAGCTGACGAAGTAGCCGGTGTTGTTCTTCTCCACCGTCAGCAGGAACTCGGTCAGCGGAGGCTCCAGGGTGCCGTCGGGGGCGTTGGCGTTGGTGTAGTTGCCCACCAGGTTGTAGGTGCCCGGCGCCATGCCGGCGTCGGCGCAGCCGGTCTCCAGAGTCCGCATGGTGGAGGAGAAGAGGCTCATATCGTCCAGCTGCAGGGAGGCGTTGATGTTCTCGGGGGTGACGCCCACCTTCTGCTGGGAGCCCACGCCGAGCTTCATGCTGTACTTGCCCGCGTCGGCGCTGTACTCCACCTTGGTGACGGAGGCCATGTAGGAGTTGTTCCAGAAGGTGGCGCTGTCGCCGTTCCGGCCCACGGCGTCGCAGGCCATGAGGCCGAAGCCCTCCTGGCCGTTGGAGTAGGTCCAGCTCTCCACCACGGCCTTGGCCGTCAGCTTGAAGTTCTGGGTTTCAGGGTCGATCTTGGTGTAGTAGAAGGCCAGACCGTCGGTGGAGGCGGGGACCAGCTTGCCCTTGCCGCCGGTGGACCAGACCTTGACGCTTCCGTCGTTGGCGCTGCCCGAATAACCGTTGGCATTGTTGGACAGGGTGATGCCGGTGCCGAAGGCGGAGAAGGCCCAGGTCGTCTCGGCGGCCTCGGTGACGGTGCATTCGATGCGGTCCGTCTCACTGCGTTCCTCGCCCCGGAGGGCGGTCAGCAGGAAGGCGTAGGTCTCGCCGGGGGTGAGGCCGCTCACGTCGGCCTCCAGCGCCTCCGTGCAGATCAGGAGATCGGTGCCTTCGACCGCGAGCTCATACTGCTCGGCCTCGGCCACGGGCTCCCATTCCAGATGGACGGTGCCGCCGCCGGCGTTGCCGGCGCTGATAAACTGCGGCTTTGCCAGAGGCAGAACGAAGTCCACGCTGACGGTCTCGGCGCCCTCGTGAACGCTTTCCTCCTCGTTCCGGCTGGCGCTGACGGAGAAGCTGTAGGTCCCGGAGGCGGCAGGGGTGAAGACCAGCGTGTGCTCCGCCTGCTCCCGGCCGGAGCTCTTGCTGTCCGCAAGGCTCCCGGCCTCGTCGCGCATCTCCACGCTAACCCTGTCGGCCCCGTCGTAGCCCACCTGGGCGCTGACGGTGACGGTGATATTGCCGCCGTCCACGCTGACATCGGTAATCGCCGGGGCGGGGACCTCGGCCCAGTCGGCTCTGGGTGGCTTCTCCGCCGCGCCGGTGGTGACCTCTACCTTATAAATATTGTTGTTGTTGGTGGCACCGCCCAGATACCAGACGCCGGCCTCCTCCAGCTCCAGCTCGGAGATATAGGGACTGTTCTTGACGTAGGTGCCGGAGGTAATGGCCGCGATCTCCCCGTCGGCGTTCAGGATCGCCATCTCCCGGTTGTCGTCGCCGCCCTGGACCCACCAGATCTTGACGAGGGCGGGGCCTGCAGTCTCAAAACGCACGGCGTTTTTGTTGGTCGCGGCCTTGCCGCCGAAGTTGATGCGCTGGTCGGATTCGTACCCGTCTTCCCAGGTCTTGGCGCTGCCGTCCACCTTGGATTTGCTGCTCCAGATCAGGGTAAAGAAGTCCCCGACGGCCGTGGTGTCGCCGTCCGCCTTGTCCCCTGCCGCGAAGGGCTCCAGCAGCTTGGACTCCAGGGTGTGGGTCACGGCGGCGGGAAGGACCTCTACCTTATAAATATTGTTGTTGTTCGTCGCGCCGCCCAGATAATAGACGCCGCCCGCTTCCAGCTCCAGCTCGGAGATATAGGGGCTGTTCTTGACGTAGGTGCCGGAGCTGATGGCCGCGATCTCGCCGTTGGCGTCCAGCAGGGCCATCTCCCGGTTGTCGTCACCGCCCTGGACCCACCAGATTTTGACGGCGGCCGGCCCCGTGAGGGTGATCTGAACGGCGTTCTTTTCCGTCGTGACCTTGCCGCCGAAGTTGATGCGCTGGGCGGATTCATAGCCGTCCTCCCAGGTCTTGGCGCTGCCGTCCACCTTGGACTTGCTGCTCCAAAGAATCGTAAAGACGTCGTTGATTCGCTCCGCCTCGCCGTCGGCCTTATCCCCCGCGGCGAAGGCGGTCAGATTCTTGGACTCCAGCACCAGCTCCGAGCCCGCTTCCTCTCCCTCGGCGGCCGCCCGCAGAGGCAGCGGGGCCGCGAGGAGGAGCAGGGCCAGCACCAGCGCCAGGGCCCGTTTGCACCAATGGAAATGCTTTGTCATAATACGGTCCTCCTGTCAGTTGCGTCTGATATGACTTTAATACAACTTGTGCTGTATTATTATTCATTTTACCATTATCCCGACCCGGACTCAATGGAGAACCGGAAAAAACATATGGAAAATTCCGACAATTTATGGAGGAAACAGACAATCTTTGTAAAAAAAAAGATTGCGGCTTGCGTTTTGGCCGCAGACATCCTATGATGGAGAAAAAACGAAAGGAGGGCGAGGATGCAGCGCAATCATGTAACCGATCTCACGCAGGGCAGTATCCTGCGGCATCTCGTGGCCTTTTCGATCCCGCTGATGCTCGGCAATCTCTTCCAGCTCTCCTACAACATGGTGGATACCATCGTGATCGGGCGCTTCGCGGGCAAGGTCAGCCTCGCCGCCGTGGGCACCTGCGATCAGATCATGAATCTGCTGATTTTGGGGGTGTCGGGCATCTGCGTCGGGGCCTCGGTCCTCATGGGCAATTTCTTCGGCGCGAAGGACCGGGATCGGCTGCTGGCGGAGCTCAAGACCACCGTAAGCCTTGGCCTGCTCTTTGCCCTCGCCGTTCTGGCCCTGGGCTTTCCCCTGGCCGGCGTCTTCTTCCGGCTCATGCGGGTCCAGCCGGAGGCCCTGGCCGACGCGAAGCGCTATCTGCGGGTCATCCTGCTCGGTATGCCCTTTACCTGCCTGTACAATATCTACGCCGCCGCCCTCCGCAGCGTGGGGGACTCCCGGACGCCGGTCCGCTTTCTGATTATTTCCTGTCTGATCAATATCGCGGCGGATCTGCTCCTGGTGGCAGTCCTGCGCATGGGCGTCCTGGGCGCAGCCCTCGCGACTGTCCTGGCCCAGGGCTTCAGCGCCCTGCTCTGCATCCTCTACGTCAGCCGGAACGTGCCCGAGCTGCGCTTTTCCTGGCGGGAGCTGCGGATCGACCGGCGGCTCGCCGGGAAGACCCTTGCCTACGGCGGCCTGACCGCCCTGCAGCAGTGCGCCCAGCCCATCGGAAACCTGGTGATCCAGGGCACGATCAACACCCTGGGCGTCTCCGCCGCCGCGGCCTTCAGCGCCGCCCGGAAGATTGAGGACATCGGCCTGCTGCCGGGGCGCAGCATCGCCACGGCCATGACCGCCCTGATCGCCCAGAACCGGGGCGCGGGAGACGGGTCGCGGGTGGAGCGCGGCTTCCGCCGGGGAATGCTGGTGGAGCTCTGCAGCGGCCTGGCCGTCTGCGCCGCGGTCCTGCTGCTTCGCGCCCCTCTGATGGGGCTCTTCTCCGCGGACCGGGAGATCCTCGTCGAAGGCCTGGCTTATTTCGGCCTTATCCGCTTCTTCTACTGGCTTCCCTGTCTGACCAACGGGATGCAGGGCTATTTCCGCGGCGTCGGCGCCATGAAGAGCTCGCTCTTCGCCACCCTGACCCAGATCTCCTTCCGGGTCGCCGCCACCCTGCTGCTCGTCCCGAAGCTGGGCGTCTCCGGCGTGGCCCTGGCCTGCATCATCGGCTGGAGCGCCATGCTGCTCTGGACGCTCCCCTTCCGCGTGTATCTGAAACGTAAAAAGCTGCGCTTATCGTGAGCTCATTCCTCGATGCTCGCCGGCGGATTCACAATCTCGGGCCGGGCCTGCCAAACGCCTTGCAGAGCGCCGCGACGCAGCCGCCCAGAAGGGCAAAGGCGCTCAGAATCGCCAGATTCTCGGCAAAGACCAGCGCCGCCGCCTTCTCGTAGTCCAGGAAGGCGAAGGGGGTGCGGAAGAACATGTAGTCCGGCAGGCCGTTTTTCCCAAACAGCCAGAAGCCCAGCCCAGCGGCGACAGCGCAGAGCAGTGAAAGAGCGGTCCTGACTTTGCCGCTCCATCTGAGCCCTGCCGTCATGGCCGGGATGTGGAGGCCCAGGTGGAAGCCCATCAGCACGAAGGACCAGTAGCCGATATAGACCGTGGTACGTCTGCTCCAAATACAAGAGCGGACGCGGGGACTGCGGCGCGCACTATATCCGTGAGGACATTCTGCGGGAAATCGTACTGGAACGGATCCAGGCAGTCAACGAATATGTCCGGCGCGATGTGGAAGGCTTTGAAGAAGAATGGTTCCGTTGCCGCCGGGCAGACTGGCAGGCCAGCGTCAACGATGAGAAAAAGCGCCTGGAAAAGGCGAAGAAACGCATCGCCGATCTGGATACGCTGATTTCACGCTGCTATGAGGATACGGTACTCGGCCATCTCAGCCGTGAGCGTTATCTTCTTTCAGTAGGAAGTCGGTGATTTCATCAACGGCAACCTTTATCGCCTGGTCCTTCGGATACCCGTAAACACCGGAGGAAATCAGCGGGAAGGCGACGCTTTCACATCCGTTTTTCTTCGCCAATTCAAGCGAATTGCGATAACAAGATCGCAACAGACTTTCTTCTCCGTGCGTTCCGTCTCTCCATCTCGGCCCGACCGTATGGATCACATATTTACAGGGAAGATCATAACCCTTTGTGATTTTTGCGTTGCCCGTTTTACATCCATGCAGCTTAAAGCACTCTGCCCTCAATCCTTTACCGGCAGCACGGTGGATTGCCCCATCGACGCCGCCTCCACCCAGAAGTGTTCTATTTGCAGCGTTCACGATTGCATCAACATCCGTAATTTTCGTGATGTCTCCTTTGATTAAACGAATCATAGGTTACTCCAATTCCGCGAATACTTCATCGCATTTTTTCCGGATGTTCAGGAAGGAACAGGAATCGAATTGTGTATGGGTGGGATTGATCTGCACGATCTTCGCGGAGGATCTGATGTGGTTCCAGTACACGCCGCCATAGTTGCCGATCGCACCAACCACAATAACCAATTCTGCCTTTCGTGCCCATTCCTGCGCTTTTGGGACATCATCATTATAAAGGCCGACATGAGCATAGACCGGCCAGCAGGCATAGAGCCCTCCGCATTCGCATCTCGGGGCTTTCCCCTGATTCCAGATATTCACATCGTAGTTCCGCTTCCCGCATTTCAAACAGGCATTGACCGCGAAGCTACCCTGTATCTCCGCCACGTTTTTTGAACCGGCAAGGCTGTGCAGGTTATCCAGATTTGTCGTGATGATTCCCTGTACCTTACCTTTTTTCTCCAGCTCCGCCAGCTTCTTATGCGAAAGGCTGGGACCGTTTTCGAATATGGCATCCAGAAAGGAATGTCTGGCAACCCTGTAGTAGTGCTCCGGCGCCATCTTCAGCACGGTTGTGGAGGCAAACTGCAGCGTCTCCGCCAGATTCAAACCGTGCATGCTTGGAATACCGGATGCAACGGAAATACCCGCTCCGGTAATGACCAATGTGAAACGGCTCTCATCGATCATTTGCTGTAATTGTCTGATCTGTTCATCCATAAATCACACCCACTCAAAGTTTTCTTTGCCTGCACCCAGTTCAAAGTGATATTTCACAAGGCCGGTATCCACACCGCTGAAGATTCCGTTGTCACAGTCGATATGCACGGTACCGCCTTCACCTTTCAAGATGAATGCCTGCTTTGCCAGTGCTGTCGGGGCAAGAAGTGCGGCATCCACGCCTTCTTTGAACCAGTCAGGAACATCGCCAACATAGGAACTGACCGCATCTGCCGTTTTCGTTTTATGCGGTACACCCTGCGTCTGTCCGTAACCCACGGCTATAATACCAACCGGAGTTGCTCCTTCTGATTTCTCAGCCGCACCCTTGCGGTTATAGGTGCCGCCGACCCACCAGGTGTTAAGCCCAAGTGTCTGAGCGTAGAGCATCAGATCTGCACCGCAGTATCCAAGGCGCTCATCCGATCCTTTGGGGCCCGCCATGATGAAGAAATTGTTCACGCCTTTGGCAAGGATCAGCTTGATCACACCCGGTACAGCGCTGCCGTCATTGATCATCAGCTTAATGGAAAGACCATACTGCTCATTGTTCTGCTTTACCCGCTCATTCAGCTTTGCCGCAATATCTGCCGGGATCGCTTTATCGGTATATTTCCGCACCATATGGCGTGCTTTCATTGCCTCTTGCAGTGTCATATCTGTCCCTCACTTTCTTGACATAAAGCGATTGATAATAGCCCCTATCCCTCTTGCCGGAGGAACACTGTCGAGGCGTCGCATCGTGTCTTCATCAAATCGGATATCGCCTACCGCAACATTCTGCTCCAGGTGACCGATCGATGTAGTTCCCGGAATGATGAGCGCATTTTCAGCGTGTTGCAGAATCCATGCCAGCCCCACTTGGACCGGTGACAGCCCCATCTCTTTTGCGACAGCCTGTACTGTTTTGTCTTCTGTCACCTTCGCGGAACCGGGCAGACCACCGCCAAGAGGAAAATATGGCACCCATGCAATTCCTTCTTTTCTGCACAGATCCAGTATGCTTTCCTGGCTGCGCGATGTAATATTGTACTGATTCTGGACACAGACAATACCGGCAGGCAATGCACTCTGCAGTTCTTTCAGACTGACCGTGGAAAGCCCGATCGCCTCTATCTTCCCCTCGTCACGCATTTTAATAAGCTCCGCCATCTGGTCGTCAAAATTCACCTTCTGGCTCGGTTTTAAGGGAAACGTTCCCGGTGCGATCCTGCGGAAATTGACGATCCCCAGATGGTCCGTCTTAAGGCTCCTTAGATTATCCTCTATGTGCTGTCTGAGTTCCTCCGGCCTCTGCGCGGGTATCATCGGCATAATGCCATTACCGGGCTTTGCGCCGATCTTGGTTACGATTACCGCATCCTTCTCCTTGCCGATTTCATCCGCCAGGCATCTGTTTGTGAATCCATCCTCATAAAAATCAGCTGTGTCAAAATGGTTCACGCCAAGCTCGTAGGCTCTGCGGATCACCGCCCTTGCCTTAGCTTCATCCTTCAGTTTCGGCAGCTGCATGGTGCCGTATCCTACCCGGGATACCGTTTTCCCGCCCATCACGTAGGTTCCGCCCGGTCTGTTGTCCTTTGAAAAATTGCTCATATTATCTTTCTCCTTTGTTTTTGCTGTTTATTATTTACCCTATTAACAATGGGTTCTATTTTTTGCAGGCCTTTTTCGGCCTGCAATGGATTTTTTATTCGTTCATCAGATGAAACACCCGCTCCGTCAGTTCAACAAACTTTTTAGAATCCTTTTCTCCCAGCTCCTCAAAAACATGTGCCACGATGCGGTAGCATTCAAGGAGTTCCTTCATCACATAATCCCTGCCGGAATCTGAAAGCGTCACGATAATGTTTCTACGATTGTCTTTATCAATTTCCCGGCCAATGAAGCCCTTTTTCTCCAGTGAATTCAATATGGCCGATATGCGTCCCTTTGTACTCTTCATCGCCTCGCTGATCTCAGTAGGCGTTGATGTACCATTGTTAAACAATAGAATCTTTAGTACAAAAATCTCACCTCTGGATACCCGGGTGATCCTTTCAAAGACGCTGAAATTATCGCTTGTCAGTATTTTTTCCAGAATAGCTATGGAATCATTCACATATTCGGGAAGGGATTCATCTAATGGTAATTTCACGATTTTTCTCCTTTCCGTAATTACTGTTTATATTATACACTATAAACTATTTGCCGTCAATACCCTTTGTGAGTTTATTTTGGTATTATCCCCGCCGCCGATGATGGCAGTGTGAGGGCCTTTTGGTATGTTTTATGCCGATTTTTCAATCATTTATCAACAAACGCTCTTTCTCAATGGCATAGCGCGCCTTTTCAGAAACCTCAACAAACCGTTCAGGCGGAAGGTAGTGATATGAAGTTCCTTCGTCTCTAAGCGCTTTGTAAGGAACCAAAAATGCGTTTTCGGGAATATCAACCAACACACCACACGAGCCACAGCTGATGAGCTCTCGGACACCATAAGCTATAAGCCAGTCCAAGATCTGGGTTGCCGCAGGCGCACCTATCTATCTTCAAAGGGAAAACGCCGTTTTTTCATCTACGATTTTGAAACTTCGAAAAACGGCCTTTGGGCAGCAAAAAAGCCCGATAAAATCGGGCTTTCTGCCGGGTACATCTTTTTCGTACCCTTTTGATGGCGGAGCGGGTGGGATTCGAACCCACGTGTGGGGAATGCCCACAAACTGATTTCGAGTCAGCCCCGTTATGACCGCTTCGATACCGCTCCATTTTGAACGGTGTTATTATAGCAGGGTCACAGCGGAAAATCAAGAAGAAAAATCGGAGCAGGCTGCGAATGGGTTATCAGAGCAGTGGGCCGCTAAGCCGTTCAGGGCTTGCAGCGCTTGCAGGGCTCGTAGCCCTGCTCGATCAGCTCTTCCCTGTTGCCGGTGAAGTACCGCTTGTTGCTCTCCTTCATATCCGTCACCGAGCTGCAGCCGGGAATATGGAACTTCTTGGTGTTGGTGTTCGCCACGTAAGTCACCTTCGGCTCTGTTTCTTCCGGCTCCGGTTCTTCGGCTTCCGTCTCTGCGGGCTCCGGTTCTTCGGGCTCCGCCGTCGGAGCCGCTCTGAGCGAGGCTTTTTCCGTCTCCAGCTGCTCCGGCGCAGACGCCGCCGTGGGCTGCTCTGTTTTCACGGTGTCGATCGGTAAGGCTGTTTCGGCAGAGGCCTCCGTTGGCGCTTCCGTAGTAGAATCCTCGGCGGCCGCTGTCATCGGCTCCTCCGTCAGCGCCGCGGTCGGAAGCGGATGGCTTTCCGTCGTTTTGGCGGCAGCGGAAGTCACCGTCTCCGGGGGCAGTGAGGCCTGACGGTACTCCCGAGAAGAATCGGAACAAGCTGTAAACAGGATGAGAACACATAATATTGCCAAGATCAGAGCCGGAATTCGTCTTCCTTTCATAGGACGCCCCTCCAAATAAGAATCCTTTGCAAATCGGGATTTATCAAACCGTAGGGGCCGATGCCCACATCGGCCCTTGCCCCGGTCAATCGGGAGGGCCGATGTGGGCATCGGCCCCTACGGGTGGAAGAACCCGCCAAATCCGAATTGTCCGGTGCGAGGCGTCTGCTCAGCGGCTGCGGGCCTTTCGCCAGATGAAGCGGATGGCGACCTCGACCACCATGAAGCCGAGGACGATGCCGAAGCAGGTCAGGCCGAAGTCCGCGGCCTTCGCGGAGCTGAGGGCCGTGTTCCGGGTGACGACGCCGTAGATGGCGTAGTACAGCGACGAGCCGGGGATCAGCGGCAGCAGACAGATGGTGGTGAAGATCGTGGCGGGGGCCCGGTTGAGCCGGGCCAGGACCTGGCCGTAGAGGCCGCAGACCACCGAGGCCAGGATGGTCGAGCCGAAGACCGTGGGATAGAGGAAGTTGTAGGATGCCAGATAGACCCCCCAGCAGAGCATGCCGCCCAGGGCGCACCACAGGATCTTGAGCCCCCGAAGGCGGAACCAGAAGGAGAAGCCCACGCAGGCCGCGGCCCCGGCGAGGATCTGGACCGGCACGCTGGTGCGGAGACTGGTGATGACCTCGTTGCCGCTCCAGGCCCGGAAGATCAGCAGGGGCAGGGCGATGCCCAGGGCAATGCCGATGCCGCCGGTGACGGAGGCCACAATGTTGATGAGGCCCGAAAGGGTGTCCAGGTGGACCAGGTCCCGCAGGCCGTTGGTGGCGCCCAGACCGGAGATCAGCAGCATGACGACTCCGATGGTGATGCAGCCCTGATGATGGATCAGGCCGAGGTGGGCCGAGAGGAGAATCAGCATCTCCACGCAGAAGGCCACGGCAAAATTCAGAATCAGCGGGTTGCCCTCCTTGGGCGAAAGGCTGCGGATCAGGAAGCAGATCAGCGCCGAAGCGGCGACGGCGGTCAGGCAGTCCAGCAGGTCGCAGCCGAAAAAGACGCAGAAGGCCGTGCCCCCCAGGATGGCGGCCAAATAGATCAGCCAGGCCGGAAGCTGGGGCGCGCTGCGGATCTCCTCCAACCGGGCGGCGATGGCCCCGTCGTCCGGTTTTTCCGCGCAGATCCAGCGGGACAGGGCGTTGAGCTGGGACAGGACCTCGAAGTCGATGCCGCCGCCCCGGATGGCCCGGAGCTGGGTCAGAACCTTCCCCTCCGGGTCCGTGACCGTAGCCTGGACGTTGGACGGGACCACCCAGACGCTGCAGTTTTCAAAGCCTACGGCGGCAGCCATGCGGCTCACGCTGTCCTCCACCCGGTGAGTCTCGCCGCCGCAGCGGACCATCTCCGCCCCGGCGTCGAGGATCAGCGTCAAAGCTTTTTCGTAATTCACGGAGCGTCCTCCTCTCCTGTCTCGGTTTCCCGTTTCTTTGGCCTATCCTACCACAAAATGCCGCGCTTTTCAACCGCAATCCGTCGTTCCCGCCGGGAACTGAAACTTTTTTCTCCATCTGCATCAATTTTTTTGAAAAACCGTTGAAAATATGGAAAAAATATGTTAAAGTATATTGCATTGTAATTTTGCATCGTATTTTCTTTCGAAAAAAGAAGAAGATCGCGCGGCGCCCTCCGGCCCGCGTCACATTGAAAGGAGTAAACTACATGTCCCACAAGTACGTCTATCTCTTCACCGAAGGCAACGCCAAGATGCGTGAGCTCCTTGGCGGCAAGGGCGCCAACCTGGCCGAGATGACCAACATCGGCATGCCCGTCCCCCAGGGCTTCACCATCACCACCGAGGCCTGCACCCAGTACTATGAAGACGGCCGCAAGATCAACGACGAGATCATGGGCCAGATCATGGAAGGCGTGGCCAAGATGGAGGAGATCAACGGCAAGAAGTTCGGCGACCTGGAGAACCCCCTGCTGGTCTCCGTCCGTTCCGGCGCCCGGGCCTCCATGCCCGGCATGATGGACACTATCCTGAACCTCGGCCTCAACGACGAGGTCGTCAACGCCATGATCAAGGGCAACCCCGACCCCAAGTTCGAGCGCTTCGTCTACGACTCCTACCGCCGCTTTATCCAGATGTTCTCCGACGTGGTCATGGAAGTGGGCAAGAAATACTTTGAGCAGC
>CAMVKI010000005.1 GCA_947168005.1 uncultured Clostridia bacterium | reverse complement strand
GGAGCCGTGGCGGGCCACGGCGGCGCCCTGGGCGACAAGTTCAAGGAATATCTCTGGAACCGGGACGAGCTGGAGGCCGACATTCCGGCCGACTATATGCCGGCGGCCCGCGTCCGCGCCGCCGCCCTGCAGAAGAAGCTCCGCGAGAGCACGGCCGGCCCGTCGGAGAACCGGAAGCTCTACGCCGAGCTCATGGCGACCCGGGGATCTGTCGGCGCCGTTCGCGGCAAGAAAGGAAGCCTGGACGTCCAGCTGGAGCCCGAGGCCCTGGAGAAGCAGCGCACGGAGCTGATGAACTCCGAGGCCTTCCAGCTTTTCCTGGCGGACAGCAGCCAGTCCGCCGCCATCCGCAAGGCGGCACTGGACGGTCACGGCGGCGCCCTGGAGGACGCCTTCAAGAGCTATGTCGGCTCTTTGAACCGCATTCCCGCCAACACGCCGGAGCGCTATATGCCCAAGGCGCTGGAGCGAACGGAATTGCTGCAGAAGAAGATCGAAGCCGGCGCCTTTGAGAGCGAGGCGGATCGCGCCTCGGTCTACGTGGAGCTGGTCGCCACCCGGGAGGCCGTCGGGGCCATTCGCGGCAAGAAGGACAGCCTGGACAAGCCGATCGATCCCGCCGCGCTGCAAAAAGCCCGGGAAAAGTGGGACGCATGCAATAGCTTCAAAAACTTCGTCAACGCCCAGGCCAATCCCAATTACGGCAAGTTCCAGAAGGCGGCCCTGGCGGGCCACGGCGGCGCGCTCCTGGACCTGTTCAAGGAGGAGATCAAGCGGGCGGAATTCCTGCCCGAGGATCTGCCTGACGAGGTGATCCCCAACGCCGACGAGCGTATTGAAGCACTCCAGAAAGAGCTGAAGGAAAACGACGGCCTGTTTACTGAGGATAAGACAAGCATTTTTGCCCAGATTCTTGCCGCCCGCAGCAACGTCGGTGCGATCCGGGGCAAGGGCGACAGCCTCGAAAAGCGTCTCGATCCGGCGAAGGTCAACGAAGAAGCCGATAAGCTTTCGGAAACCGAGGCCTTCAAAAGCTTTGTGGAGGATAACGAGGAGAAGCTCGACAAGCTGGTGCAGAAGGGCCACGGCGGTGAGCTGGAGGACGAATTCAAAAAATACGTCCGCTCCATGGAGAAGCTGCCTGACGACGTGCCTAAGGCCTACATGCCCACGGCGATGACCCGTGTCGAAGGGCTCCAGGATAAGATCAAATCCGCGGAGTTCCGGGATATGACCCTGGATGAAAAGACGGGATACTACGCCGAGCTCATGGCGGCGCGCCGCGCCGTCGGCGCCGAGCGGAATAAAAAGGAGACCCTCAACGTAAACGTTGACCCCAAGAAGGCCGCCGACGTTTCCAAAAAGCTGATGGAATGCGAGACCTTCCGGAATTTTATCAAAAACGATCCCGCCGCCGCCCGGAAAGCCGCCCTCGACGGCCACGGCGGCGCCCTGGAGGACTCGTTCAAGAAATACGTGCTCAAGCTGCCCAAGATTCCCGGAGACGTGCCCAAGGAATATATGCCCAACGCGAAGGAACGGACGGAAGCGCTCCAGGACAAGATCAAGGCAAAGGATTTCTCCAAGATGGGGCCCGCCAACAAGGTCTCGGTCTACCGGGAGCTGATTGCCACCAGAACGGCGGTCAATTCCCTCCGGGGCGATAAGAAGAGTCTGGATACCACCATCGATCCGGAGAAGCTGGACCAAGCCCGTCAGCAGCTGGCAAATTGCCGGGCCGTCACGGATTTCCTGGAGAACACGGATGAAAGGACCCTGATGGACGCTGCCACCAATGGTCACGGCGGCGCCCTGGAGGACAAGCTCAAGGAGCATATTATGAAGAAGTCCGTCGAAGAAGGGGCAATCCCCGACGGACTGCCGGATCGGCTGAAGCCCAGTGCCGCGGACATGCAGGAGCAGCTCAGACTACAGCTCGGCAACGACGCCCGAAACGACAGCTTACAGTTTGCGGACCTGAACAAACAGAGCTATATGAAGCGGATCGCCTGCTCCATGTACCTGTTCAAGCTGCAGAAGGAATCCCAGAAAACCGGCGTCTCCCCGGTGCTGGACAAGGCGGTCATGGACCGGAATGTCAACAAGCTGATGAGCTCCCAGGCCTTCCGGAGCATGTTCCAGAATCCAGGCAGCGCTCGCAGCCTTGCGGCCAAGGTGGCCTCGAAGCGCATGAGCGAGGTCTTCACGAGCTTCGCCGAGCATCGCGGCCAATTTGAGCTCGAGGGCCACCAGCCCGTGGTGCAGCACCAGCCCATCCAGAATCAGCGTCAAAACCAGCCGAATCAAAATCAGCCGAATCAAAATCAGCTGAATCAAAACAATCCGAATGCAGACCAGAATCGGCAGCCGCTCCAGAACGATCCAAACGCCAATCTCGATGTTCCCCAGCTCTGACACGGATCATCGAATAAAGGGAGACAGACAATGCTGATCTTTGTAATCGACGACGAGGCCTGGCTGCTCACCACAGAGTCCCAGGTCATCCGCGAAGCCAGACCCAACGCCGAAATCCGGACCTTCCAGCGAGCCCAGGCCGCCCTGGACTGCATCGAGAGCGAGGGGCTTCACCCTGACGCGGTCTTTTGTGACATCCAGATGCCCGGCCTGACGGGCCTGGAATTTGCCGTGAAGCTGCGGACAATCAGCCCCCGGTCCAAGGTCATTTTCGTGACGGGCTACGACGAATACGCCCTGGAGGCCTACCGGGTCCACGCCCACGGCTACGTGCTCAAGCCCCTGGAGCCCGAGCGGGTGAACGAGGAGCTTTCCTTCTGGGCGGAGTCCGCCGCGGCGCCGCCTCCGCCTCCGGCCAAGCTGGAGGCCCGCTGCTTCGGCCAGTTCGAGGCCTTCTGGCAGGGCAGGCCCCTGTCCTTCGATCGGCGCAAGACCAAGGAGCTGCTGGCCTATCTGATCGACAAGGAGGGCGCCTCCTGCACCGCCGAGGAGATTTCCGCGGCCCTCTGGGAGGAGGAATGGGATCTGAAGCTCACCAAGAACCGGATCCGGGTCCTGGTCAGCGATCTCAAAACTGCCCTGGAGGCCATCGGCATGGACGAACTGCTGATCCGCCGCAGCGGGCGTCTGGCCGTCCGCCGGGATCTCATCGACTGCGATTACTACCGGATGCTCGAGGGCGACAGCACCGCCGTCAACAGCTTCGACGGTCAGTATATGCAGCAATATGCCTGGGCTGAGCTGACCTCCGGCAGACTCTATTTCCGCTACATAGACAGTACCTGATCCGACATCGATCTATAAAGAAATCCAATATTCCAAACAACGCACAGAAAGGAAGAATCAAAATGGCAAAACCACTGGCACAAAGAGATCTGTACGCGGTAAATCATGCGCCGGAAGTCCAACTCACCGACGAGCAGGTCAATGAACTGGCGAACAAAACCAACGCTATGCTCTGGGACCAGTTCAAAATCGACGTCGATCTTGACAGGAACCCTTCCGTTGACGAGAACGGCAATTCCCGCATCCAGATCTTCGGCAGGGATAGGGAAGGCCGAGAGGGCCTTTACAGTCCGCAGGATCTGGGAATCCTGCCCGGCAGCAAGGAATTTGTCAGAGCTGCGGAGAGCGGCAGGGTTTACGTCTATCCGGCCGGAAAGGAAAAGCCTGTTCAACTCCAGGCCTATATGACAGATCCCAATAATCCGACGAAAAATAACGGCGGCTTCGCCGTTTCCCGCGAGCTTGAAGCGGAGGATATTCAGCTTCCGGCGCCCAAGAGGATGGGATTTTGGCGGGGAGCGGCCCGGGTGCTCAGCTTTGGCCTGGCCTATCGCGCCCGCGCCAATCGGATCAGAAAGCAGAGGGAGGACTACCCGCGTTTGCGCCAAAAGATGTCCAAGATCCGGGAACAGCGCCTCAAGAGCAGCGAGAAAGAGCTCCAGGACGTCCCGAAAATCGAAGAAACGCGCAAGAAGCGTGAGGAGTACTCAAAAGATCAGAAGTGCATCCAGGAAAAAAAGGTCGGCATGCGGAACTTCGTCAGCATCTTCCAGCCCAAACCGGAATTCCGCCCGGAGCTTGAAAAGATTCCTTCCGACAAAAAGAATGGCATCGTAGGGAGGGAAGGTATCTATACCAAGGAGCATTTTCAGGCCCTGGGGACCTACGATAAGATGGACATGAAGATCGGTACCACGGAAAAGCTGTCGCCCGAGGAGTTCGCTGCCGTTGCCATGTTCACCTGCTGGCGCCCGGATCACGCCATGCATGAGTTTGAGAATGGCGACAATTTCGATCCGACCCTGCGGCAGGCGCTGATAAACTGCGGCTTCACGGACGAAAAAAAGCTGGACACGATCCAGACTGCCCAGTGCCGCAACCTGGCCACGACGGACGTCTTTTGCTATCCCAAAGGACGAGATAACGAAGGCAAAAAATTCTCCTACTATGTGGAGCCCGCCCGAAAAGAGGCTGCTGAGGCCTTTACTGCCTACAAGAACGGAAAACCCGAGCACCTGGCCCAGCTGATCGCCAACGGCATTAATCGTGCGGCGGAAGACTTCAACACGGTTGATACCAACCGGCTTGGCTACAACAGCTACGGTACAATCCAGGCCGCCAAGCCTCTGTTTTCCCTGATGAAAAAGGACCCGAATCTGAAGACGCTGGCGCTGGCGAACGGAATGGACCCGGAGCGCCTGCAGTGCATGGAGGGCATGATCAAGCTCGACGAGTTGGAAAGCGGGGATCGCGAGGCGACCGAACGCTTATCCAGGGCGAGACTTGAAGGAAATGATCTGAAGCCGCAGGAGAAATTCGACTGCGCGAAAAAGATCGTCATGAGCCGTCTTGCCATGCAGCGTCTCGCCCAGCATAATTACAAGGTATCCAAAGGCCCGAACAGCATTACGGAGAAGTTGCTCGAGAACGTGACATACGACACGTCAATCTCGAATATCAAAGACAGAAGCAAATGGCCTCAGCCGGAGCCCGGCAAGGTCTATTACACCAATATGTATCCTGTCAATAACGGTCTCGCCATGGCATACGGCGGGCTGCCTAAGATCGGCTTGGAGCTGTCGAATCCCGCGGAAGTCCAAAAGCTGGAGAATCTGGCGGAGCAGATCGTGGTCAACGAAAAGCTTGCGGAGCACAGCACGGAGCAGCTGTACACGGAGCTCCATCATGCCAGCAAGCAGGGCCTGAAACTCACCGACGCCTTAGGCCGCGTCATGCAGCCTAAGAACCCTGAGCCTCTGCTCGAGCATCAGGGGCCCAAGCTGAACATTCAGAAGAACGAGCAGAAGGATTTCCGGGAAGCCGAAAATAACCCGCAGCCTGAATTCAAAGGGGTAGGCTATTGATCTGAGATAAAAAGATCGTATCAACAGGGGGAGCGCAGCATGGAAGCGAATCAGGAACCGAAGAAGCAAGACAGAATGAACCCGAAGGACCCCGGCGCCTCGCTGGTCGAGGCTCTGCAGAGCCTGGTACTCGACATGTCCAAAGCCTCCAAGGATTCCGAGGTCGAAGAAGGCCTCAAACGGCTCAAGGAGCTTCGCGGGATCCATCTGGGCGCGGGGGTCACCGACGCCCAGTCCGCCCGCAAGCAGGCGGAGGCGCTGATCGCCTGGGTGGAGCAGCGCCTGGAGCAGCTGCGTCAGCAACTGGCCCGGAAGCGCCGCCGCCTGGAGGGCGAGGCCATGGAGAAGCTCGCGAAGGAGCGGGAGGCGGCGGCTCCGTCCCTGCTGCCCACGGAGCTGATCGACGCCATCGTCCATTCCACCGAGGCCAAGGACCCGGAGGAGGCGAGCTCCTCCGCGCCGAAGCTGGAGCCGGATTCGCTCCCTCCGGAGAAGAAACAGCCCGTCGGCTCCAAGCCCGTCGAGAAGAAGACGGACAGGAAGGAAAAGGCTGAAAAGGAAAAGAACCCCGCCGAGCCCGGCAAACCCCTCGACTGGACGAGATACGAGCTGCTTGCCGCCCATCTGGCGGCCTCCGTCCGGGAGAACGACGGCTTCTTTGAGAAGCTGCGCCGGACCAACAGACGCAAGGGCCCGAAGCAGGCGGCTCCTGCGGACAACAACGCGGCGGAGGCATTCTATCGGACCGTCCACGACCTGAACAAGCGGCTGGTGAACCTGGAGATGAACGCCAGAGCCCTGGCAGCCGCCGATGCAAAGAAGGAAAAGTCCGACTTCCTTCTGAAAAACGCCGCCCGGGAGATCCGGCTCTTTGTCAAGGATCTGCGGGACGGCAAGAAGGCCATGCCCGGCATGGCCCCCGAGCTGGACCGCCTCTTCGGCGGCTGGGCGGAGAGCTTCGCCGGCATGAAAGCCGAGAAGGGCCGGGATATTCTGGAAAAGTGCGCCGCCGAGCGCCGGCCCCAGCCGAAAAAGGAGCCCGTGACGCAGCGGACGCCGGAGCCCGAGCCGCCCCAGCTCGTCCTGCGCAGGGAGGAATGGGATCAATAGAGCGCTTCGCCTCCATAGCTTTTCGGAGGAAGCGCTTCGCGTCAGATCGGGACGCTGCAATCCAATCAAAACGAACAATCCGGAGGCCTTGGAAATATGCCAGAAGAAACACTGCGGCAACTGAAAAGCAAGCTGGAAGCCCTTGTGAAGACCAACTCGAATTACGCTTCCTTTTTGGAGGCTGTCACCGCGGCGGAGGCTGAGATCTCCAGACTTCACAGGCCGGATCCCAATGGCAGAATCCCGCGCATGACAGGGGAGGACCGCAGCAGCCTGATGCGGCTTCACAGAGAGATCGGCATGAGAGCCGAGGCTGTTTTGCGAAGCAGCGCAAACAAGACCCAAACGGACCTGGTCAAGAAAATCACCGCCCTGGCAGCCGGAAGCCACCGGGCCCTGGCGCTCTACGACCCGGAAAGCGCGCCTAAAACTCTGCCCGCGCTCCTTGAGGAGCTGCGCACCCTCAGTCTGGATACCCGCGGCGGCGCCCTGAGATCGAAGCTCGTCTATGAAACGAACGCCCGGCAGCCCATCAGCTTCCTGGACAGCAAGGGCAGGGAATTCACCGGCGTCTTCACCCCCAAGCGCGTAATCCGGGAAATCGGCGAGACTGTGCGGGAAGCTTCGGCGGACCTCAACCGAAACAGCCCCCAGGGCAAGCTGTCGGACAGGGCCCGGCTCGATACCCGAAACGCGGCCATGAGCGCCGTGGCCGATCTGCTGGGCGTGCCGAAGCTGCTGGCCCGCTCCCGGCCCATGAAGCTGATTCTGCCGGACGGAAAAGCTCTGGAGGGCAGCTTTATCCAGGAGGTCAAGGGCATTGACCCAGAAAATTTGGACGAGCGCGCCGCGAGCATCGACAGCAGCGCCATGAGCCGGGATACGCAGGATGAGCGGCAGACCCACGGCAAGGCGCTGAAGTCTCTGGCGGACCTCCAGATTCTGGACTATCTCTGCGGCAAGGCGGACCGGAAGCCGCGCAAGCTCCTCTATCAGTTTGACCAGAACAACAAGCTTGTCTCCGTCCAGGGGATCGAGAACGACCGCTCCTTTGGCATTTTGGAGCCGGACAGCCGCGCCAGAGAGCGGGAGCCTTCGGCCTTGTCCGAGATGAAGGTCATCTCGGAAACCATGTACAACACGGTGACGGAGCTGACGCCCGAGATCCTGCGCTTCACACTCCAGGGCTTCGGCCTCTCCGAGGGGGAGCTGGAGGCGGCAGGCAGACGTCTGAGCAAGCTGAAGAAGACACTCCAGGCGAGCGACGAGCACTTCAAAGCTCCGGTGCCGAAGGAAGAGCGATTCCCAGACGGCTATCTCAAGCGCGTAAAGGACGAGGAATGGGAGACGGTGGCATGTGCGGAGCTGGCGCGATACCGCAGCGACAGAGCGCAAGGAGGCGTTTGGCACAGGGAAGCCAGCAATTTGTTTGCCGCGGCCGACAGCGCCATTCAGGATATGAAGGGCGACTATCAGAAGCAGAGGAAGGCCTATCGGAGTCTTCGAAGCGAGCTTGCCGTCGGCCCCGGCAACCGGGCCATCCCCGCCGAGCAGGCCAGGGAAGCAGAAAAGGCCCAAAAAAACGGCGGAGATGGGCGTCCATGGCGCAGCATATAACCCGTAGGAGAAGGAGACCGCAGAAAGGAGTCTGCGCGAGGCCGCCGAGGAGGCCAATCGCCGCAGTGCCGACAGGTCGGCGTCCAGGCAGGCCGGTCAGCCCCGGCTTCCCAAAAGGACGCCCCAGGCCGGGAGATAAGCCGCAGCCATGTAGTTTCGTCTGAAAGCTCCGTGAGCGCGCAGAAAAATCTGCCCCCGTTTCGCAGCCGCGAAACGGGGGCAGATTTTTGCTGGTGCGGATTATTTCGGCGGTCTCAGGACGGGACCGTCCAGCTCCTTTTGCTTTGTGTTCACCTTCTGATATTCCTGCTGCAGGGCCTTGCCGCCGTCGCCGCTGGACAGGCCCGCGTTGATCCGGCTCCGCATGGCGGGGTCCCTGCGGTACTGGGAGGCAAGGGAGGAGAAGGAGGCGCTGCTCTTGATCTGTTCCGTTTTGACCTTGAAGGCGCTGTTGGAGATCCCCTGGCTCACGCTGGCGTTAACGGCCATCTCCCGGGCGGCCAGGATGGCGGCAAGCTTGTCCACGGAGACGCCGGAGGCGTCCTTGGCCCCCTGCTTGAGGGATTGGTTGACCTGCCACTGGGCGGCCCGGACGGAATGCTCCTTGGAGCACTGGATAATCGAGCGGCCCAGCGCCGCGCCGTTGCCCTTCGAGGCCAGCTCCGCAAAGCGCCCCCTGGCCTTGTCGTCGGCCATGGCCCGCAGGAAGGCGGAGCCCGGCGTTTTCATCTTCTTGATTTCGGCCTCCAGGGCGTCCCGCCGGATGATCGCGTTCGGGTTCCCCTTGGAAAGCTGCATAATGGCCGCGGTGGCGGCGCAGCCGTCCACGGTCATGCCGCGGCTCAGCATCCTCTGGGAGGCGAGCATCAGGTCCCGGGCGGAGCGGGCTCCGCCGTTGACCAGGGCTTCACTGTAGTCCGCGGGATTGACGTGACGCCGGTGGGCAGGGGACTGGGCCTTGTGGGCCTGATTGATGGAGGCGCAGTAGCTGCCGAATTCGTCCTCGGGCATGACCCGTTTGAGAACGCAGAGGGCCTCCTTGGAGGCTGCGGCCTGCTGCTTTCCGCCGGGGGTCTTGCTTCCGCCGTCATTGTAGCGCTGAACGGCCTGGGCCAGCTCCCGGGCGGTTTTTCCGTCCATGGGAATGCCTTTTTCCGCCAGCCCCCGGGCGTAATCCATGCGCTTCATCATTTCCAGATAGCGCTGGAGCTCCCGTTCCCGCTGGACGGGACTGCACGCGGCAAAGCTGTCCTTCATGGACCGCTGGGCGGCCTTCAGGAAGATCGCGTCGTCCCGGACCTGGGAGTTGTCCCGCTGATAGCGGGCGCGCCGGGCGTCCAGCTCCTTTTTCTTTTCGCCCATGCGGACGATCATCTCCGCGCCTCTTCCCGCGCGGGCATGGGTCAGGGTCTCCGGGTCCCGGACCAGGCGGCGAAAGCTGGGCTGCTTTGTCAGCCGTTCCGAGAAGGCGTCCATCATCCGTCCCTTGGCCGGCGCGTCGGGGTCCTTTCCCATGAGCACCGTGGCGCACATGATCCCGGCGATCTCAGCGGCGCCGAGAGTCGGTCCGCTTCGCAGACGCTCAATATAGTCCTTCCAGGACTCTCCCTCCCGGACCGGAACAGCGCGCAGTCCCTGGAAGGATTCCCGGGTCAATTTCCTGGCCATAGAAGCCTCCTGTTTCCAAAATCAAATAGGGAAGGGATTCAGATGAATTGCAGCAAACCCGCGAAGCCCGTGACCTCGAAGACCTCCATGACCATCTTGTTGACGTTTTTGAGCTTGAGACTGCCGTCCTTGCGACGCATCGCCATATAGGCCCGCTTGAGCAGGCGAAGACCGGCGCTGGAGATATAATCCAGCTCCTTCATATTCAGAATCAGGTCGTCAAAGCGTTCAGTCAGCTCGTCGAGAACCTTTCCGGCCTCCTCTGAGGTGACGGAATCCAGGCGGCCGATGAGGAGCAGTTCTCCCTCGCTGCCGCGATTAATCAGATCAAGTTTCAGGCTCATTTGTTTGTTCCTCCGCAGTATTTGGCGTTTCCTCGGGAACGGCGGCTTCCGCGCTGTTCTCCGGCGCTTTTTTCTTGTTCTTTTGTTCCTTCTTTTTTTGCTTCTTTTCCTGCTTTTTCTGATTCTCAAGGGCTTCGTCCCGGTCCTTCGGAGCCTCCTTATCGGACAGCTCGAACTGCTTCGGCATCCGCTTTAAGAAGGCCTTCAGGGCGCGGCGCACCGAGATCAGGCCCGTAAGGCCCCGGCCCGTCCAGGCCGTCAGGACGGGGATACCGTCCTGAAAATCGAAGATCAGCACAGCCGGGCGGGAAAACACATAGCGAATCAGACAGGCGACGGCCTTCGGCTGCTGGGGCAGGATGAGTTCCCGCCCGCAGTCGCGCATCACAGCGGCGGCCAGGCTCCGGGCCTTGTCCTCCGGGCAGGAGAGCTTCAAACGGCAGGCTTTCTTGAAGATGCCGAGAAAGCGGACAGCCGTCGCCCCGTCAGAGATGCCGAGGGGAACCCGAAGCTTGCCCTTCTCCATGGCTGTCAGACGGCCGTCCGGCGCGGGCTCAGTCCGGCCCATGAGCACCCGGCGAAGCTCCTGTTTTGCTTCTCGATTCATTCTGTCATGCTCCTTTCCCTGGGACTATCCGTTGGAGGAACCCAAAATCTTTTCGTTGCGGACAGAGAGATCGTAGTAAACCTCGTCGGCACGGAAGACGTTGCTGCGAATCTCGGTCAGGTCCATGGGACCGAACTTGTAGAAGGGGCACTTGTAGGAGGGCGTGTACTTGGTCTTCAGCGGGAAGGAGTTGAAGGAGACGATGATGCTGTTGCCGGTGCTCTCCTGGTTGTTCAGACGCTGGAGCTCGCTGGGATAGATCAGAGGCCGGACCTGGGTGTTGGTGGACACGTTGATGTCGCCGGCCTTGCTGCCCAGAGAGCTGGAGGTACTGGAGGTGCGGACGGTCATATTGCCGCACATTTCGGAGAACATTTTACAGGTATCGGTATCGTTGGAGCCGATGAACATCTTGACGCCGCAGTTGCCGATGACGATGTCGGCGACCTCCTTGCCATAGACGTTGGTGAGCTGGACGAAGGACTGAACGACCATGCTGAACCAGATCTTTCTCGAACGGCCGACGGTGATCATCTGGCCGAACTTGTCGATCTTCGGCATGTTGCCGAACTCATCCATGATGAAGTAGACGTTCCGGGGCAGGGTCTGGCCGGGCAGGTTCGTCGCGACCTTGATGAGGGCCTTGTAGGTGGAGAGGATGAAGAGGGAAGCCAGGGCGTGGCGGGTATCCTTTTCATCGGGAATCTTCAGGAAGAGGGCGGTGGGCTCATAGGCAAATTTCTCCGCCTTGATATCCGTGGCGCTGGTCAGACTGCAGAGGCCGCGGTCATTGAAGAGCGTCAGCTTGTCCATGGTGATGGACATATAGGAGCCCATGGTGGCCTCCGGGGCGGAGAGCACCTGCCGGGAGAGCTGATAGGCCTGGGAGAGCTTGCTGCGGCCCTCGAAGTAATCCTTCAGCGCCTGATAGTTATTGGTGTTGTCCATCAGCGCCTTGCTGACGTTGAAGAGGTTGAACTTCTCCTTGGTCATCTCCAGACGCGGATCGGCGCTGTCCTCCAGCATGGCAAGGCAGGTGGCCTGGACGATGCTGCGGGCGCCCTTCTCCCAGAGGGGGTCCTTTTCATTCTGCACAGGAATCAGACCGCCGATCATGTCGCTCAGATCCTCGTACATGGCGTCGTAGACCTTTTGCCGCTCCACAGACACGTCGTCCTTGCAGTGGCCGGCGTCGATGTAGGCTCTGCCGTTCCATTCGATCCAGGGCTCGTCTTCGCCGGCCTCGCCGTCCATCCGCTGCAGATCGGGATAGTCGGACATGGGGTCCACATGGGCCACGATGCCGGCGCCCAGGTGCAGGTACTCCTGATAGGCGTCCCAGATGGGCTCCAGGGGATTCCAGCGGCTGGAGGAGTAGGTGTCACGGAGGTCCAGGACCATGACGTTGTAGCCGCGGCTCTTCAGAAAGCCGGAGTGCAGGTCAAAGAGCTCGCCCTTCGGGTCCGTCATAATCATGGAGCTTCCGCAGTTGGTAGCGCCGATGAGCTGGATCATGGGGTTGATGAAGGTGGTGGTCTTACCGGAACCGGTGGCGCCGATGACCAGGGCGTGGACGCCGGGCTTGAAGTTGCCCACCAGCTTGCCGTGCTTGTCCAGCACCGCCCGGGCGGGGATGCCGTCCTTTTTGGCCTCCGGCAGCGTGTCATAGGTGAAGGGCGGGAAATACTTGTCGCGTTCCTCGTCGGTGAGGAAGCGGCTGTTTTCCAGAGAGCCCTCGATCCGGTCCTTTTCGCCGCCCTTGCCCTTGAGCATCTGGGTGCCCTTTTTGACGGAACGGAAGCCGCCGTTGAGGGCATAGATCGCGGACATCAGCACCATAATGCCGAAGCCGACGGCCCAGGTGACCGGGCTGATGAGGATTCCCCAGCGGAAGGAAAAGCCCTCGCCCGGAGCTGCGTAGATCAGGTTGTCGATGATCACCATGACGACGGTTCCCAGAAGCAGGGCGCCGAGGATAAAGATCAGGATGTAGAGCGCAATGCTTTTCCGGTCCAGTGAGCGAAAGAACTCAACAATTTGATTCCAGAGTTTTTTCAAAACGGTATAACCTCCTTTCGCATCCGGCGGGGCAGATCAAGGCCTGACCGTTTCGGCCGAGGGATCATCAAGGACTTCCAAATGATGATCGTCTGAAAAAATCGGGATGTCGCCCGTGGTAACGACGATGGCGTCTCCGCCGGAATCCGTCGGGATTTCCGGGAGGGTCGCAATTTCGGGCTTTTCTCCGGATTCCGCCTGGTGGGAGAGAACCTTCAGGGAGCCGTCGGCGCCGCTTTCCAGCTGGACCGTAATGGTCGTGGCGGCGTTGGTGCTCGTCAGCACAAGCTTGCTCTGACCGGGGGCTTCTCCTGCCCGAAGACGGACCTTCATGTTCCCATCCTCGTAGAGGAGTCCGAGGAACGCAAGACTATCCGCGCCTTCGGTGATCTCGTGGCTCCAGTCTCTCTCATACTCACCGACCGGGAAGCTGAGGACCAGATCGCTCCGCTCATCGGTATAAATCCGATAATTGTTCCCGGTCTCGTCCACGCCGTTTCCTCCGCCGACCCTGCCGACAATCTCCGGCTGATAACGGATGCCGGAGGAATTGAGAACGTTGACGCTGAGTCGTTCATCCGCTTCGGTGACCTCTGTCAGGAGGGTCATCTGGTAGTTGGGCACAACGCTGTTGTCCTCCCCCTTCAGAACCAGGGTGATCATACTGCGGCCAACCGCTTCGGGATGGAGGGTAAAGGCGGTTCCGTCCCGGCGCTCCTTTTCCACCCGGGTGACCCGGAGGGCGGGGAGGGATTCCCCCCCGTCCTTCAGGTCCCAGCGGTAATCGGGCGCGTCGCTGTGGGGGACGACGAGCTCCGCGTCTCCGTTGGATTTGAGAGACCAGGTGTAGAGATAATCGGTGTTCTCGCCGCCGGTGTGGGACTCGGCCCTGCACCCTCGCAGGATCAAAAGCACGGCCAGAATCAGCACCAGGACGGCGGCCAGCGCGAGCAGAGGTACCAGACGCCGTTTTTTCTCGGCGCGGAGCATCTGCCGCTCGCTGTCAAAAATCAATTCATCAGCCATAAATGCGCCTCCTTAGCTTGGGTGCCGCCAGCGTCGTGTCGGGCTCGGGACGCACCGCGTTGGACGGGGTGGGCTCCGAGGGCAGGGGATCGGTGTAGTTGTCCCGGTAGGAATAGCCGCAGACCGTGCAGGTGTGGAGCGTGTAGCCCTGTTCCGTGGCGGTGGGCGGGACGACGGTGTCCTGGAAGGTGCACGCGACGGTGGACTCCGACTTTCCGCAGACGGAGCAGGTTCTGCCGTGGGTCCCGTTGTTGTTCGAGCTCCAGTCGCCCCAGGTGTGACCGGAGGGAGGCAGGGTCTCGGTTTCGGTTTCGCCGCAGCGAGAACAGTTGCGGGTTCTGGAGCCTTCCATGGTGCAGGTGGGCACCACGGTCACATTCCACCCGCTCCAGCTGTGACCCAGGGCCGCCAGGACGGTCATCTCCAGATCCGGGATCTCGTTCTGGCCGAGGGAATCGCTGAAATACTTCTGGCAGCCGGCGCAGCTGTAGTACAGAATATTGCCTTCCTGCATACAGGTGGGCTCCACCCGGTCGATCTTCACGATGCTGTGGGTGTGGCCGACATTCTGGCCGCTGTCTTTTGCTCTGGCCTCGGCAAGCTGCTGCTGGGTGGGATCCGGCTCAGAGGGCACGATCAGGTTGACGTAGACCGTGGCCGCCTCGTTCTCCGTGGAAGTGATGGTGATGCGGTAGTAAATCACGGAGGAGCTGTAGTTGTGGGGCGGGATAAAGCGGATCGAATCGACGTAATTGCTTTGGGTGATCGGATCGCTGCTGCGTTCGACGAAGTAGTAGCCGTCGTCGATGACGAAGTTCCGCCAGAATTCCGCCTCAAAGGTATTGCCTCTCTCCTCGGCCGACTGGGCGTACTGGATGACCATATCCCGGGTGTAGCCGCGGGTATCGACCAGATTTGCCTGGAGCAGGCCGCCGCTGCTATCCACACGATTCAGCTTCACGTCCAGACCGGCGTCGGAGCCTTCGATCCGCGGGACGATATTGACGCCCTGACCGATCTCCAGCGAGAGCTCCAGATAACCGCCGGTGGGAATGACCTCATCCCCGTTGGGGATGCCGGTGTCGTTCTCATTGTAAATGTAGGAGAGAATGCCGCCCAGCATGACCTGTGCCAGGCTGACGCGCTTGGGCTCGCCCGGTCTGCAAACGTTGTTGTCCTCCAGGATCCGGGTCAGAGGCAGTCCGGAGAGATCCGTCGTGCAGCTGACCTTGTCGATCTGCCAGATGGCGTTGGTGCCGTCGCTGCCGTTCAGGGGTTCAAACTCCACCCAGCGAATGCTGACGGCGTCGGGTACCAGGACCCGCACATGGTCGGTCTGTCCCGCCCGGAAGGGAGAGGAGCTGTCGGCCAGGTTTCTGATATTGTCAAAGACATAGCTGCCCTCCCCGCCTTCGCGGGTGAAGAAGCCCACGGTCATCTTCACGGGGCCGGTGGTGCCGGTGTTGAAGGAGCCGTTGTTTTCCGCGGTGGAGATGTCCAGATCCAGCAGGGTAACCTCGCCGCTGGGATCGACTCTTCCCGGGACCCGGGTGGGTACGATGGGCTGTTGACCGCGGCGGAAGCTCCACTTTGTTCGGACCGTTCCGTCCGTTTTCTGGTCGATTACCACAATGTTGTCTATGGACTCCTCCAAGCGTCCCATATTCACCAGGGCCAGGCCTGTGACGTCCTTGAGGTTCAGGATATTGAAGTCCAGCTCCACCACCTGACCGGGCTTGATTTCCGTGATGCCCGCGTCGGTCAGAGTGATATACTTGGAGCGCAGCTCTCCGCCGTAGGCGTCGTCCGTGGTGAAGTAGAGCGCCATCGCGAGATCCCGTTCCTCCGCCGTGAGGAACTGGGTGTCCATTTCCTCGCTGAACTGCAAGAACAGGCGCTGCGTATTACGCCCGCCGGGCTCCGAGGAGACATGGAGGGTGATGCCCTGGTCGGCGTTGCCCGCGCCGGTGAGATAGTAGCTGTCAATCAGGACGCCGCTGCGGATTCTCTGCATGATGGCGTAGCTGATCGGCGCGTGGACAGGACGTTCGCATTGGGTAAAAACGTTGACGCCGGAAATGCTGTCGAGATAATTGGCGTTCAGGCCGAGGGCGTAGAAGCAGGGGCGTCCGCTGCTGTCCGTAGTGCGGAGCATGCCGCCGGAGCTTGTGACGCTCTGGCTCTGACGATACTTGCTGTCGGTATAGAGAACGGTGGCAAACATATCGTAACTGTTGAAATCCGTTGCCGCGCTCTCTGTGGACGGGAAGATGAAGAGGTTCAGCATGTCGTCCTTGGAGGGCGGTTCTCTGCTGACGGTGGACTCCCAGCCCTCCGCGTCGTAGGCCTCGAACTCGTTCTCGGTAAAGTGCAGATCGATGGTGGCCACATGCTCGTCGGTATGGGTGTCGTAGATCTGAACGTCCCGGGTTACAGGCTCCGTAAAGTTCCAGGACGCCTTGTAGATCAGTTCCTTTCCGTCCGGGTACTTGTAATCGTACTCGCCGTTATTGTTGATATAGCGGGTACCGGAGGCCTGTACCTGGTGGACGGTCAGGGATGTGGCATTCCACTTGGTGTTCACCGTGCTTCGAATCTGAATCTGGGCGTCGAGCAGCTCCGCAATATCGTCCACGTCCACGAAGAAGCTGTCTGTCTTGCCCGGACGGAATTGATATTTCGCGTCGCTGACGGCGAAACCGACGTCCTTGGATTCCCCATCGACGGTGAAAACCTTGCTGTCGCTGAGGCCGGAATACTGGTTCATGAGGGTTACGATGTCGAAGGGATCGACGGTCTTGGTCAGGCCGTCCTGCTTCTTGTAGCTCAGGCTCATGGACATACCGGCAACGAGGTTCTTGTCGTTGATTATCTCGGTCACGCCGTCTCTGCCGGTAGCGGGCTGAGAGCCGTAAGCGCCGGTGGTGATGCTGAAGAGCAGCTTGGTGCTGTAGGTGGACTGGGTGATCTGATAGCTGTGGGCGAGCTCCAGAATGGAACGGCCCTCCGCGCCGCGGTAGGAGCCGGCGGCGCCGGAGTCTCTGGGATCGATGCCGACCCAGCCGAGTCCGTCCTTGGAATCGCTGGAGGCGGTCCAGACCGGGCTGATCTTGCCCACGTTCTGCTTTCTGACCGTGATGTAGGATATTTTCAGCTTGTCATAGATATGGCTGTTGTCGTCCTGGTCGTCGGGGATGATGCGGATGGAATGCAGATCGCCGTAATCCTGGGCCGTGGGGATGTAGAAGATCGCCGGCGCGCCGGTACGGAAGCTGTCGGACTGGAGCTGCTGGTTCGCGAGAACACAGCCGCTGTTGCCGTAATCGAAGACCAGCTGGAAATAGAAGAGGTTTTCCGAGCCGCAGTCATCGTCGTCGTCGTTGACCTTGTCGCCGGCCACGCCGACCTCGATCTGATAGAGACAGCGCTGCTTGGTGAAGTTGAGGTCCTGAAGCGCATCCTCATAGGTCATGAAGAGGCGAATGGTTTCCCAGTCGATTTCGTCCCGGGCGTCCACCTCGGTGCTGTGGCCGTCGAACTCATGGTAGCTGTTGTCGTCCTGGATCAGGGTGCCGGGCTTCCAGTTATCGTCGGTGGGCTTGGCGATCGGGCTTCCGTCATAGATCGTGCCCAGGGAGAAGACTTCCTTCTCCGGCACCACCGTACGGGTGACAAGGACGTGGGATTTGAAGCCTCCGACGTCGATCTCCTTCCAGCGCAGGAGCCGGGAGTCGTAGGACCTGACTTTGTGTATCTTAAGTCCCTTGAACTGCCACTCGTCCTCGCCGGCGAGCCGGATCGAGATGGTTTTGAACTGCTTGACGTTGGAAAGGGGAATCATGGCCTGGATCGTTCCCTCGCTGCGCAGTCCGTATTCATAGGCAAAATTGGGACCGTTGCCGGGCCATTCTCCGTAAAACTGCTCCACGTAATCCCGCAGCCGGTATTCCGCGCTTGTGACCTCCTTGTCCTTCATATTGACATATTTGAATTGGAGGTAAATATCGGCGGTGGTGCCGGCGTTATCCACGTTATCGGTGCAGATGGTGATCAGATATTTCTCGCCCCGATCCACCGGTGTCAGAATCATGTTGTCATGGTAATTGCCCAGCGAGAAGGTGACGGAGCTTTGGGGCTCGATGCTGAGGCCGCCTGCGCTGCCGGAGTTGTAATATCGGATGGGATTCTGGGCGCCGGGGATAAATTTGTAGCGAAGGGTGGCGCCCTCAACGGTGATCGTCGCCGATCCGGCGGAGTAAGCGGCAATGCAGAGATAGGATATGCCGTCGGACTCCGATTGAGAGCTGCGGGAAAAATGCAGATTGCTGACCGAACCGTCCGTCGAGGTCGTCATGTGGGCCTTTTCCCTTGCCTCCGCCTCGCCGATCACAAGCTTGGCGGAAGTCAGCTTGGAGAAGTCGGGAAGCATGGCGGAGAAGCCGATGGTGTCTCCCTGCTGGGCGAAGCCGCAGATCTCCGCGTCTCCGATCACATCCTTGGTCCAGCCCAGGGAGTTGACGATCATCGGAATATCCAGGTCGCGCAGACAGCCGAACACGTCTTCATAGCGGATCGTAAGCGTCGCGGTCTCGCAAAAGCCGCATTCGCTGATCTTGGTGTTGGCGCCGGAGTTGTAGGAGCCGGCCAGACACTCAAAGCCCGCGCCGCCGAAATCGGCGAGACTGAATTGGAAAAGAACGCGATTGGTCGCCTGAGAGATGTGGTCCTCGCCCACATGGGTGTTGCCGCTGTAGGTCGGGGCGATCTGGGTGTTGATCAGCTTGCAGCCCGCCACGCCGTTCCGGTTTTCGGGCGGCAGGATGTTGAAGACGCCGCCGTTGCTGTTCCAGCGGAAGGTGCCGCCGCCGGAGGACATATCGACGTCCGCGATGATGTGGCCGTCGAAGTCGATATAGCCGTCCTCGGTGTACCAGCCGTACATATCCTCGCCGTAGAGCTTGGTGACCTCGTAGATCCGCATGCCCTGGCAGGCCCAGTCGCTGGCCTTGATGAAGCCGTTGCCGTCTTCGTTCATGACGTCCTGCTTCCGGCCAAAGAGCTGAATCCGGTCAACGGTGGTGATCTGGTCGGGGGTGGTGAAGAGGAACTGATCGGTCTTGACGGAGCGCAGTCCGTTGAGCTCGCTCGGATCCTTTATTTCGTAGCCAAAGGTATTTTTGACGTCTTTCCGGCGCTGATTCCGGTTGCCGACGGCGGAGGCACGTTCCACGCTGCGGCTGATGCCGTCGTTGTTGGGGAAGATGACGGCGGATCTGGACTTGCCGCCGGCGGTATAGTAGATGACGAAGTATTCCAGGGTCTCCGCAAAGCCGCCGCCCTTCACCGTACCGGTGCTGACCTCAAGAATATAGGTCTTGTTTACGGGAGTGCCCTGGGAGACGGGCTCGCCGGAGTGGGGGGTGACGTTGGCTTCGGCGACCACCAGGGGGGGCTCGACCTCGGTGGGCTCGGGCGTCTCAGCGGATTCGCTGGGCGTCACGGGAAACTCCGTGGTCCCGGGATTGGCCGGGTCCGGCTCGCTGCCGCCGGGAACGGGGCTCGTTTCCGAAGGAGCGGGTACGATGGGAGGCTCCGAGCTGGGCTCCTGCTGGATGGGAGGAGTCTGGGACTCGGAGGGCTCCGGCGCCTGAATGGGAGGCGCCTGGGTCTCAAAATCCGAGCTCGACTCCGTGGGCGGATGAATATCCTCCGCGGCCGCCGGCGTCAGAAGCAGCCCGGCGCAGACGGAGAGGGCCAGGCACAGCGCCAGCAGGCGCCGGCACCAGGGCCGCAGCCGTCCGCACAGCCGGGAGAGCTCCCATTTGTCGGTCATGTAATTCATGTTATCACGCTCCTCGGATCAGACCTGATCGGTCGATGCGTTCAGACGCTCCCGGCGTCTGCGTTCTTTTTGGGCCTCTACCAGGCCCTCCAGGGTTTCGAAGCTGATGGTCTCGACGGTTCTGCCGTCGAAGCGCATCTTTTCAAAGACGGTCATGGTTTTCAGCTCGTTGGAGAAGCTGAAGAAGGAGGAAAGAATATCGTCGTCGTCCTCTTCGTCCTCATCCTCGTCCTCGAGGTCGAAGTCGTCGTCCTCCTCATCCGCATCCGCGTCTTCTTCCGCTTCCTCGTCCTCGCCGAAGTCTTCCTCGTCGTCGAGGGAGAAGAAGTTGTCGTCCTCTCCGTCGCCTTCGGCATTGTCCTCGTCGGAATCCAGAAGCAGATCAAAGAGGGCGCCGGTATCGACCTCCTCGCTGAAGTCGTTGTCGTCGAAGTCGAAGGGCTCCTCATCTTCATTCTCCTCCGCTTCCGGCGCGGGCTCCGTCTGGGGCACAGGCGCGGGAGCGGGCCGTTTGGCGCTGTCTCGGAGGGCCTCGTTCTCCTCGCGGAGCCGCCGCAGCTCGTCGTTTTGGGCCTGAAGCCGAGCCTCCAGGGCCTCCAGGGCGTCGTTTCGCCCGCTGTCGGCTTCAGCCGGCTGCGTTCTGGGGGCGGAAGGGCTGCGCTCGCCGCTGCCCAAATTGTCAATGGCCTCGGACATCTTGTTGACCGCTGTGGCGAAGAGCCCCAGCATTTCGGTCATGGGCGCCTGCTCGGCGGTCCGCGGGGCCGGGACGATGGCCTCGGTCATTGCCTCGCGGCGGGCCCGGAGCCTGGCCTCGATCTCGTCGTCGTCGAGCTCAGGCAGATCGAACTCGCTGTCCTTGTCCTCGTGGTCCTCCAGAACCTGATATTCGTCGTCGGTCCGGTATTCGTCGGGAGAGAACTCGCGGAAGGTCACGCCGCCGTTTCCAAGGGGGTAGAAGCTTTCCACATCCTCCTTCCGGCCCCTGGCCTGGATGGCCTGGGCGTGGGCGTCGCGGCTGGAGGCCACGAAGTCCTCCCAGTTCTCCGGACCGCCCTCTCCGGTGAAGTAGGCGCTCTGGTAGTTCCGGGTTTCAAACATCTGCGTGATGCTCGGGATGGTCTCCACCTGGAAGGTGGAGCGGCTGGAGGGACTGAGAATGGTGAAGGCCTGGCCTCTCGGGGCCTGGATGATCTGTTCCTGCTCAAACTCATTGATGCCGCCGGCCTTTTCATAGAGGGTCACAAGATCCTGCATGTCGTTGGGGGCCAGGGAGAAGATGAAGCTGTACTGGCAGGCGTTGATGATGGCCGTGGACTTTCTCGCCAGCTCCTCGGAGCCCACGAAGTCCTTGATGTTCTGGGTAATGACGATCTGCATACCGTTGTACTTACGGATCCGCTTTGCCAGCTGGAACATAAAGTCGAGGGCGATGGGGAACTTGGTGTCGATGAAGACGTGGGCCTCGTCGATGACCACGACGATCTTCCGGTTCGCCATATATTTAATGTTGTAGTCCCGGTTCTTGATAATCTCGTTGTCGAGGTATTTCAGGACCAGCAGCATCTGGGCGTTGGCGATGGTGTTGTTCCGGTTCGCCAGCATGGACTGGAAGTTGAAGACGGTGAAGTTCTCGTCGGTGGTGACAGTGCTGGGGCCGTTCCAGATGTTGGCGTTGCGTCCGCCGGTGGAGAACTTGGCAATATAGTTCATCAGGGTGCGGAGCAGGTCCCGGGTAAAGGGATTGTCGCTGGACTGGAACTCCCGCAGAACCTCGTCATAGAGGTCGTCAAAGATCGGGTAGTCGGAGGGGCGGAGCTTGGAGAGGTCCGTCTCCGGGGTGATGTTCCGGGTCAGGTAGACCCGATCCACCAGGGTGTTGAGATATTCCATGGCGTCCTTCCCGCAGTCAGGCATGATCTGCCGGAAGAACTCCTCGAGGAATTGCAGGTGGGTGGCGTAGCTGCCGCCGGGGCCCTCCTCGCCGGCCTCGTCGTCCTCCAGGGCCGTGATGATCTGGAAGGGATTGAGCCGTCCGTACTGGGCGTTGCCCACGTTGATGATCTGGCCGTGGAGGTTGGCGGCGAGCTCGGTGTACTCGTTTTCTGGGTCAAGGATGAAGATTTTGGCGTCCTCGGCGGCCAGGTTGGCGAGCAGGCTCTTGGTGGCATAGGATTTACCGGAGCCGGACTTACCCACAATGACCATATTGGAGTTGACGCGCTCGCTGTCCCGCCGGAAGAAGTTGATAAACACCGGCAGGCCGTCGCTCTCGCCCAGACGGACGCCGCCCTCGTCGGAGGTGTGGGCGAAGACCCAGGGGAAGCAGGCGGCCACAGTGCTGCTGGAGATGCCGCGGCTCTCCTTGACCAGAGGATCGTGGGCGTTGACCTGGGCCCCGATGAAGGCCAGGACCTGATCGAACTCCATGTTGTTCAGCCGGAAGCCGTTTTCCTGCCAGGTGCGGCGAAGATTCCGCTTCATGTCGTTCATGACGGGCAGAATGCTCTCGGGCGGCTGGGGGATGTGGAGGTTGGCCCTGGTAGCCACAATGTCGTAGGCCGTGACATAAATGCTGCATTCGAGCAGGGCCTCGCTGTCGCTCTGGAGGGTGGCAAGCAGCTCCTGGAGGGTGCCGATATGGTTTTCGATCTCCATGCGCTTGGAGTCCACTCCCGTAGAGCTCCACTGGCCGCGGAGCTCCACCAGGGAGTGGTCGATGGCCCGGATGGCCTTGGCCCGCTCCATGGGCCGGCACTTGACGATGACCTTGGTGGCCGGATAGCTCATCACGGTGGCCAGCCAGGCGTCGTCCACGATGGTGGGGTAGTTGACGACCCGGAAATTGTGGGTGACGATGTGGTTGATCTCCACCCGCCGGAACTTGATGTCCACGGTCTCGGGCATGGCCCACTTGACATAGTCCTTCGGGTCGATGTTCTCAATATCCCGCTCGTTGAAGTCGATCTGGTTGGAGTATTTCAGGAAGACGGCCAGCTCCTTGTCGTTCAGACGGTGGGTGGTCATCTCGCCGGTCTGGAGCAGCTGCTGGGCCTCGCGCATTTTGATTTCCAGCTGCCGCTTGTCGCTCTCATAGAGGACCAGATAGAAGAAGGAGGTGGTGACCTGATGCTCGCCGCAGAGACCCTGCAGCTCCTTGATCCGGTCGTATTCGATCTCCACCCGGGCCTGGAGCTCCTTTTCGGTGAGGAAGCCGTTCTCATAGGTCTCGCGCAGCGCGTTGAGCTTCTCGTATTCGCGCTGGAGATAGCTGTCATAGATGATCGGCCGCTCCAGCTTGACGATGTTGGCGCTGAAGCCGGGGTGGATGGACCGTAAAATGCGGCCCAGGCAGCGGTCAATGGCGTTGGACCTGCGGTGCTCGCTGAAGAAGCGGAACTCCACGGGCTCGATCTCCAGGACAGCGCCGTAATACTCCTTTTTGTTGTATTCGATGTAGCCGTCCTGAATGCCGGTGAAGGCGATGATCTCCTCCATGTCCGCCCGATTGGCCTCGGCCTCCCTGGCCTCGGCCTGACGCTTCATGGCCGCCTTGGATTCCTCGGCCCGGCGGGCCTGGATCTGTTCGCGCTCGGCGTCGCTGAGATCCTTGCTTTTCAGGCGGCGATCCTCCTCCTTGCGGAGGCGGGCCTCCTCGTGCTCCCGGACGGAGCGCTTCTTGTGGATGCTGACATTGCGCCTGGACAGGGCGGCCTTCTCCCGCTCCTCCTCTTCCCGACGCCGGGCCAGAATCTCCTGCCGGATCTCGTCGGGAGTGTTGGGGTTGCGGAGGATCCGATCCTCCCGTGCCTCGCGGTTTTTGCGGCTGCGCTCGTATTCCCTGCGCTTTTTCCGGTCCATGGGAGATTCCTCCGCCACGGATTCGGAGAAGAGCACATCGAGGGCGGCCTTCTTCATATCGCCCTTGCCCCTGGCGAGGAGCTGGCGGTCCTTTTGCAGACGTTCGAAGCGCCGCTTATAGCCGAAGAAGGTGAGGATGTGCAGGAAATACATGTAGTTCGGCTGCTCGTCCAGACGGAAGAGCAGCAAAACGGCGATCAGGACGATGGCGATGCTGATATAGAGCTTCCCCGGGAGGTTGGAGAGCAGAACAAAGATGAGCATCGCCAATGCAACGACGCCAACGATCACGTCCCGGAGCGTTACGCCCCGGAAGAGCTCGATATGTACCTTTGTTTTGCCCGGAATCAGTCTTTGCATTTGTTGGTTCCTCCTGTGGGAAAGCCATTACGGTCTGTGGTTGTTCAGATTCTGAAAATTGTTGGGGATGTTGGGAGGCTGGGCCGCAGGACCGGGACCGGGGCCGGGGCCGGGGCCGGGGCCGGGACCGGGACCGGGAGCGGGAGCCGGATTGTTGCTGGGGTTGCTGTTGTTGTTGAGATTGGCCGGACCGGGCTGGTTGTTGCCGGGATTGGCGGGCGAGGGCTGATTGCCGCCTCCGCCTCCTCCGCCTCCTCCGCCTCCTCCGCCGCCTCCGCCTCCGCCGCCTACGGATTTCGAGGCGTTTGCCTGCTTCTTTGCCTCGCTGGCCTGAATGTCATACTTGGCGCTGCCGGAGTTCGACCAGGCGTTTGCCATTTTCTGGAAGGGGGCCTTGATCCGGTTGGTCAGCGGCTTGGCCGCGAAGCTTGCCGCGCCGAGAGCCTTGCCGGCCACACCCTTGGCCGCGCCGGTGACGGCGCCGATGGCCTTGCCCGCGGAGGAGGACATGTCGCCCGCCTGGACAGCCTGCCAGCCCGCGCTGTCCGCCAGAATGCCGGTGAGGATGGAGGAGGACTTCTTGGCAGCCTCGAAGCCGCCGTAGACCAGGACCAGCTTCGCAAGGGCGTTCAGAAGGGCGTTATCAAAGAGCACCAGCTGGGGGCTGATGATGATGGGCAGGAAGAGGATCAGCAGCCGCATGGCGATGACCGTGCCGAAGACGGACAGCGACTGGACCAGGAAGGCCGTCATCCACTGCTTGGTTTTGCCGCCGTTGTCCAGGGGCTGGGCCGCGATGACGGGAGGCGCGATGAGATAGAGGAAGAGCATGTTGAAGATACGGGCCACGCAGTTGAGAATGATGATCACCAGATCGAAGATAATGGCGATGCTGGCAATCCAGACCACGATATAGTCCGTAGCAAAGCCGACGTTGAAGTCGGAGTCCACGTTGTCGAAGTCATAGATGGTCTTGCCCTGCTCGTAATAATACTGGGCGCGGAGGGCGTCGTCAAAGGACGGGTTCTGGTTGTAGGCTGAGTTCTTGGCGGCCCGGAAGGTGCCCATCAGGAAGACCATACGGTCCAGATGCGCCTCGCCTCCGTCGGAGAAGGAGGAACGGGACACAGAGCTCACGGGTCGAGGATTGGCGGTGTTTTTCAGATATTCCATGGCCTTTGTGATGCTGCGCGAAACACCGTCGTTGTAAACGTCCACCTTCACGTCGGCGCTCAGGTCGCAGGAGGTGGCGATATCGTTCAGCACGGACTGCCAGGACTGCTTGACGTTGCCGTTCTGGTCCTTCTCATAATAGGAATAGGTGAAGACGCCCTGCCGCTGCAAATAGTTCATATCCGAGCGAATGTCGTTGAAGCAGAGGTTCTGATTGTAGCGGTTGTCCTTGGAGTCCACCACCGAGTAAGAGCCGATGGTGGCGAAGACGCGGCCCATGGCGGCGTATTCCTCGCCGGTGAAGGTTCGCTCCACCGGCTGATCCAGAACATAGGCGTTGTTGAACATATAATTGATCTGCTGCATCAGCACGCCGGTTCCGTTGAGTACGAAGGACATAATGGCCGTCATGCCCACGATGATCGCGATGCTGCGGATGCCGCTCCAAAGGATCTGGCCCATGGACTGCTGGACCTTGCCCGAGGCGTCAAAGGATTTCCTGACCACGGCGGCAATGACGAAGCCGAAGGTCAGCACGATGCCGATGAGGGCCATGCCCCAGTAGAGGTTGCTGACAGCCTTATTGGAGAAGAATATATTAATTAGGTAGTCGTATCTGCCCTCGTATTTGACCTTTACGAGTCCGGCGAAGACTTCAAACATCTGATAGAGCAGGTCGATGATCCAGCAGAGGACCCGCTCCAGATAATAGAAAAGACGGAAGATCGTAGCGTTCAGGATGCTTTCCAGGATGGAGGAAAACGTGTCGCCCAACCAGCCTGATATTTTGTCCCAAAGATCGCCAAGCATAGCCTGTTTTCCTCCTTTTTAACCGATTTTGAGCTTCCTGCGCTTCATCAGGATGTAAATCGCCACCGCCAGGATGGAGGCGATCAGAATCGCCAGGAACACCAGACCGCCGGAATTGAGGTAGATCAGAACCGTGTAGACGTATTCCGCGCGGTTGCCCGCGGCGTCAAAGGCCTCGATCACGTAGTTGCCGCTGTCCGGGAGCTCGGCGGTGCCGTCCCGGTTGACGGCGACGTCCAGGGGGCTGCCGTCCAGGGTGACCCGGATGGAGCCGCCCTCCTCGATGCCGGAGATGTGCAGCGCGCTGTGGACCCGGTGCTTCTGGTCGATGCTGCCGGAGAACTCCAGCTCCGGGGGCTCCCGGTCCACGGTGACGTCCAGCGAGTAGACGAGATTGGACAGATAGGTGCTCATGCACTCATACTCAATGTGATACAGACCGTCCTGCTGCATGGGCACATAGTAGCGGTCGTAGCCGATCTCCTCGCCGTTCAGCTCCGCCCGGGTCACATACATGCCGTCGGGCAGGTTGTAGCCGAAGATCACCGAGGAGGTGGGCCCGGTCAGCGTGAAGGAAAAGAGCCGGATTGTCTGGCCGCCCACCTGGGACATGATGACGTACTCTCCGGGCTCCTCCACCTCCAGCGGATCGTTGCTGTTGTGCTCCATGAGCTGTCCGTCCTTGTAGGCGATGATCAGACCGTTCCTGACATACACAGGACCGGTGGTAATCATGCCGTCGGCGGCATTGGAGTGGATAAACAGGCCGGTTTCCCCCAGGGGATAGATGAAATCCCGGGAGTCTGTGTCGTAAAACATGGAATCAGAGAGCCAGATCCGGCTTTCGTCCGTTGTCTGCGCTTCGCCCTCCGAAATCCCGGGAAGCCCCTCGTCTGCGGCAAAAACCGGAAGACAGAGCCCGAGCGTCAGAGCGGCGGCCAGGAGCAGCGCTGTGATGGATTGAAAATGTTTCATGGCAAAATCCCTTAATCGTTGTAGATCGCGTTGGCAACGTAGTGGTCAGAGCCGGGAGTGAGGTTGGTGACGCAGGTGGGCTCGTATTTGCCCCGTTCCTTGTAGCCGTCGGGGCCGGCGGCGTTGGCCCAGGTGCCCATGCCGCTGCCGAGAATGCCGTTGCCGGAGCCGTAGAAGACGACGCCGTTCTGACGGTTCTCGATGGTGTAGGCGTTGTCGATGATAAAGTTCTCGGAGGTCACCAGGCCGTAGTTGACCACGTGACAGCCGTCCTTCAGGTGGATGCCCTCCATGCCGCCGCCGCAGAGCTTTGCGTTTTCGCCCACGAGGATCAGGCCCTCGGAGATGATGGTGCCGCCCTTGTGGTCCTCGTACTGCTCCGGGAAGGCCATGCGGTTGAGGCAGGCGTCCTTCTGGACGTAGAGGGTTCCGCCGGGCTCGACGATGATGGTGCCGTTGTTTGCGCACCAGCCGGTGATGGTGAGGGTGCCGCCGTCCTTGACGGTGATGGTGCTGTTGTTGCACATGGGCCCCTCCAGGTTGGTCACCTGTCCGTTTGCCACCTCGATTGGGGTTTGCAGGTAGTTGATTATCTTGGGCTCGCACCAGTACACGTCAAAGAGATCCGCGTCGGCGTCCAGATAGGGACTTCTGCCGGAGGGATGGCCCGAGTCGTATTTATAATTGTAGGCCCACTGATTGGCGTTGCCCACGGTGCGGAACTGGCTGCCGTAGTGGGCGAGGGCCATATAACCGAAGATTCCGCCATGATAAAGGTGATACAGATCGTCCTTGTCTTCATTGTCGGCAAAGCCGTCGTCGTTGTATTTGCAGGTGTAGCCCTTTCCTATGGTCTCGATGGAGACCTTCTTGGTGCCGTCATGCGCCACAATCCGCCAGCAGCTGTCCGCCTTGGAGTGGTTGCCGTTGGGCCTGAATTTGGTTTCATCGTCGCCGGCGGTCCAGTAATCCAGGCTGGCGCGGACGTAGGTGTACTGGTCGTCCGCCTTGTACCAGTAGTCGTCGTTCCAGGTGTGGATCTTGTGGTCGCTTGCGACCCATACGCCGCTGCGGCCGGAATTGCCCGCGGAACCGTATGAACCCGTCTTGGGATAGGGGATGCCGATGCCGTAGGCATTGTCGGAGCTTGTGTAAGCAGAACCGTTCGCGTCTGTATATTGCGCGCTCTCCCTTCCGACGTAGGCGCCGAAGGGCAGGGAATCGATTTTCGTCAGCGTGCCGCAGATGTCCGCGTCGTCCAGGACGCTGTAGTTGAGGGGGAGACTGCTGAGCAGACCTGCGCTGTTGTCGTAGGGAACGACGTACATATAGTAGCCGTGGGGATACCCATTGGGATATCGGTCGTTGTTCCAGCTGTTGGTACCGTCGTAGGGGAACCAGCCGTTGTCATAGGTGATATGCTTGGCATAGGACCAGTCAAACACGAAGTAATAGATCCAACCGAGGCCGAAGCTGTTCATAAATTCGGCAATGCCGCTGGTGTTGAGGGAATGCGTGTTTGAGCCGTTATGCGTAGGGTATCTTCTTACCATTTGCGTCATAAAGGCGTCGTTTTCCGAGGGCTTCAGATAGTACATCCCGTCCCAGCAGATCAGCAGGTCCCGCTTATAGCCGATATCCTCCTCCCGGACCGCCTCGGGCATTCCGCGCCGCCAGATATAGAGCGTTTGGTGGTCATACTTGACGCTGACAAAGCCGGAGTCGTCGATGGTAAAGTCCGAGGCCTCCGCCGTCAGCGCGGGCCAGAAGCACCCCGCGGCCAGCACCAGCGCCAACAGGAGCAGCACGCCCCGCTGCAGCAATCTTTTCCTTTTCATATCGTGATAAACTCCTTACGGTGAATTACGGAAATAACAGAACGCAAGGTTCCCGACCCGAAGGCGCGGAGAGTCCGCGCCCTCGGGTCGGGAGCCCTGTGGGCTCCCACCGTACCGTTCACGCCGCGAATGCGGTCGCAGTCCGTCGCAGACGGGATCGTCGCGGCAGCCCTCCCGCAGGGAGGGCGGGCGGCGGAATTCGGTGCGGCAGCTGATTGCTTAGCCGATGTTGTTCGTCGTATAGGTCTGCAGCCATTCGACCAGAGGCTTTTTGGAAAGGTTGAGGGCCAGCAGAAGCACGAAGATCAGCACGTAGCCGATGATGGCGTTCTTCAGGGCACCCTTGGCCTTCTCACGGTCCTGCGGCTCCTCGGCCTTGGCGTACTTGACGCCGAGGATCACGCAGTACAAAGCGCCTGCCGCGCCGACAATGGCCAGCAGAGGAGTCAGAAAGCTGTTGAGCAGCGAAACGATTGGGTCAATGACACTATCCCACATGGTTTGTTCCTCCTTGTTTGTGGTTTTTTAGATTGGGTTTTGCGGAACAAGACGCCGAAAATCAACCGTCTGATTCCACGACGCCCATCCTACCTCGGACACTATATCACAAAAAACGTACAAAATCATTACAAATGATTAACATAACAACATTATTTTTAAAAAATTTTTCTTCCGGAAAAAAATATCCCCATTCCGGAAAAAAAGTAATGATTTTATCCTGACTTTGTGATAATATATTTGGAAAGAAGAAAAACGGGAAGGAGGACAGCCATGCCGGAAAAAGACGGCACGGGTCGGCTCTATGACATCGACTATACCGAAAACTACGGCTGGCTCTGCACCGCCGGCCTGCCCATCCGGGATTCGGCGGGGAGCATCCATTGCTACGTGCTGGTGGACATCGCGGTGCACAACCTCATCTCCGGCATCCGCTCCTTCGCCGTCTATCTCGGCGGAGCAATCCTTCTGCTGACGGCCCTGATCGCCTGGGTCCTCACCAAGGACATGAAGCGCTCCGTGTCGGACCCCATCAACGCCATCGCGAGAGCGGCCGAGGCCTACACCGAGGACCGGAAGTCCGGCGCCGCGGTTACGGATCGTTTTTCCTCCCTGAATATCCGCACCAGCGACGAGATCGAGAATCTCAGCCTCACCATGGCCAACGAGGCCATTTGCTCCAAAAACCCCGAGGACATGTTCGTCACCGTCTGGCTGGGCATCCTGGAGCTCTCCACCGGCAAGCTGGTTGCCGCCAGCGCGGGCCACGAGTACCCCGTCCTTCAGCGGCCCAAGGGCAGCTATGCCCTCTACAAGGATCCCCACGGGCTGGTGATCGGCGGCGTGGAGGGCACGAAATACCCCGAATATACCCTCTTGCTGGAGCCAGGCGCCAGGCTCTTTGTCTACACCGACGGCGTTCCGGAGGCCACGAACAGGAATAACGAGCTCTTTGGCACGGAGCGGATGATCGAAGCGCTGAACCGTCAGCCCGACGCCGCCCCCGAGCAGCTTCTGCAAAACGTCCGGGAGGCCGTTGACGGCTTTGTGCGGAACGCCGAACAATTTGACGATTTGACCATGCTCTGCGTAGAATATAAAGGAGGCGGCAGCAATGGCTGATGAAAAAAGACTGGAACTCTCCGGGCGGGTGGATTCCGCCAACGCGGCCCAGGTGGAGCGGGAGCTCAACGCGAAGCTGGCGGGGGAGAAGCCCGTGGTCCTGATTCTGGACCTGGCAAAGCTGAGCTATATCTCCAGCGCGGGCCTGCGGATCCTGCTTCACCTGAGGAAGAATGCCGGCGATATGCGCCTTGTCAACGTCAGCTCTGAGGTCTACGAGATCCTGGAAATGACGGGCTTTACCGAAATGATGCGGGTGGAGAAGGCCATGAAGACCGTATCCATCGAGGGCTGCGAGGAGATCGGCCACGGGGCCAACGGCTCCGTCTACCGCATCGACAAGGATACGGTGGTCAAGGTCTACCGGGACCCGGACGCCCTGGACGCGATCCGCGAGGAGCGGGAGAAGGCGAAGCTGGCCCTGATTCTCGGCATCCCCACGGCCATCTCCTACGACGTGATCCGGGTAGGGGAGGGCTACGGCACGGTCTTTGAGCTGCTCAACGCCCGCTCCTTTTCGCGGATCATCGCCACGGAGCCCGAGCGGCTGAACTGGTGCATCCGGGAGTTTGCCGAGCTGCTCAAGAAGATTCATGGCACCGTTGTCCCCGCGGGCAAGCTGCCCGATCTGCGGGAGACGGTCCTGGGCTGGGTCCGCTTCCTGCTGGACTACCTCCCCGAGGCGGCCGGGAAGAAGCTGACGGCCCTGGTCGAAGCCGTTCCCCACGACGACCACATGATCCACGGCGACTACCACACGAAAAACCTGGAGCTGCAAAACGACGAGGTCCTGCTCATCGACATGGACACCCTCAGCGTGGGCAACCCCATCTTTGAGCTGGGCAGCATCTACAACTCCTTCATCGGCTTTTATGAGCTGGACCCCGACGGCATCCATCGCTTCCAGGGCTTCTCCTTCGATACCGCCAAGCGCTTCTGGCGGGGCTTCCTCTCCGCCTATCTGGGCACCAACTGCGAGGCGAAGCTCAGGGAGGTGGAGGATAAGGCCCGGGTGCTCGGCTATACCCGGCTGATTCGCCGGAACATCCGCCGCGGCGGCCTGGAGACCGAGGACGGCAGAGCCCTGATCGAGCATTGGAAGACCGAGCTCCTGGAGCTGCTGGACCGGGTGGACGAGCTGAGCTTCACCCGGGACGAGCTGATTCTGCCGGCGAAGGTGGAGAATCTGGACGAGGTTCAGGCCTTCGTGGGCGAGCGGGTCGGGGAGGACTGTTCTCCCAAGGCGCAGATGCAGCTGGATCTGGCCGTGGAGGAGATCTTCGTCAATATCGCCAACTACGCCTACGCCCCCGGCGAGGGCAAGGCCGCCGTTCGCGTGCAGGTCTCCGAGGAGCCGCGCCGGGTGGACGTCACCTTCCGGGACCGGGGCGTGCCCTATAACCCCCTGGAGAAGGAGGACCCGGACGTTACCGCCCTGGCGGCGGAGCGCAAGCTGGGCGGTCTGGGCATCTTCCTCACCAAGCAGCTCATGGACGAGGTACAGTACGAGTACCGGGACGGTCAGAACGTCCTGACCCTGACGAAACGGATCTGACCCGCAGGGGCCGATGCCCACAAAGGAGAGATTATGGCACTGTTTGAAGAAGCCGTCTGCTTCGCCGCGAAGGCCCACGAGGGCCAGCGGCGCAAGGGCAGCGATCTGCCCTACCTTGTGCATCCCCTGGAGGTGGCCGCCATCTGCGCCACCCTGACCACCGATCCCGAGGTCCTGGCCGCCGCCGTCCTCCACGACGTGGTGGAGGACGCGGGGGTCGCCCCGGAGGAGCTCCGGGCTAAATTCGGGGAGCGGGTGGCCGCCCTGGTGGGCGCCGAGACCGAGGACAAGCAGGCGAATCTGCCCCCTGCCGAGACCTGGCGACGCCGCAAGGAAATGTCTCTGGCGGCCCTGAGCCGGGCGAAGGACCCCGGCGTCGCCATCCTCTGGCTGGGGGACAAGCTCTCCAACCTCCGCTCCATCCGCCGTCTGGCCCGGACCCGCGGAAGGGCCCTCTGGAGCATCTTCCACCAGAAGGACCCGGCCCAGCACGCCTGGTACTACCGCAGCGTCGCGGCGCTGCTCTCCGGCCTGAAGGACACAGCCGCCTGGCAGGAGATGAACAAAATCATCACGGAGCTCTTCCCGGAGGGAAACTGACATGGATTTGAAGCTGGATACCCTCCACAAAAAACCGAAGGTCTACCATATCGCCGTGCTCAGCGCCGCCGTGCTGGCGGCGCTGGTTTTGCTGTTTTCCCTCGGCGGCGAGCGTTATCTGCTCTACAGCTGCCTTCTGCTTTCCGTGTACTTTTTCACGGTGACGGTCCTGCTGCTCCGGGCCTTCTTCCTGCAAATGCGCTATAATCTCTATTCCTACAACACCATCATCTATTTCGGCTTCGCCCTGTTTTCGCTCTTTATCGGCGCCGTCTACGTCGTTGAGTTTTTCGCCCTGCAGGGGATCCCGGCGGAGCATCTCCTGCCCAATCTGCTGAGCGGCCTGCTGAACTCCGCGAAGAACTACTCGATCATCAGCTTTCCCTTTCTCTTCGTCTTTTCCCTTGCCCTGATCGTCTCAAATCTGTCCCTGATCCGCCACGAGGGCTTTCGCCCGGTGAATCTGCTGGGCATCCTGCTGGCCCTTCTGATTCTCGGGGGCTTCGCCCTGATTTTCGGCCTGGACTACTACAGCACGGGCTCGCAGACGGAGGTCATGCTCCACGATATGCTTACGAACTTCCTGGCCGCGATCTATCTCTATTTCGAGTGTATGATGCTCGGGACCATCGTGGCCGACGCCATCGCTGCCAGATACGAGCCCGCGAAGGACAAGGATTTCCTCATCGTCCTCGGCTGTGCCATCCGTAAGGACGGCAGCCCCACGCCCCTGCTCCGGGGTCGGCTCGACCGCGCCCTGGACTTCGCCAAAGCCCAGGAGGCCGAGACCGGGAAGGCCCCCGTCTTCGTCCTCTCCGGCGGCCGGGGACCCAACGAGTGCGTCTCCGAGGCCGAATCCATGCGCCGCTATCTGGCGGAGCAGGGCGTCCCCGCGGAACGGATGCTCCTGGAGGACCGGTCCACCGACACGGCGGAGAATATGGCCTTTTCCAAAAAGCTCATCCAGGAGGCGAAGCCCGACGCGGTCATCGCCTTCTCCACAAGCAACTACCACGTCTTCCGCTCCGGTCTCAAGGCCCGCCGGGTGAAAATGCGGGCCCTGGGCATGGGCTGCCGCTCCAAGTGGTACTTCTGGCCCAACGCCGCGGTCCGGGAATTCGTCGGCCTGCTGACCCAGCACCGGGGCAAGCAGGGCCTGATCCTCGGCGCGCTGATCGTCGCCTACGTCGTCCTGACCTACTTCCAATATCAGCTTTTCTGAGGAAAGCGCGCCGCCGTTTTCCCGGGAAAGAAGCTCTTGCAATCTTCGCGGGAATATGCTATCTTGTTTACGAAAGTTCAACGTAAAACCTACCGTACACATAAAAGGGAGGAACAGAAATGAAACTGATCGGGATCGTTCTGGGGGGCCGCGAGGAGCTTCCCGTCGTCCAAAAAACCGTCGATACGCTGAAGGAGCTGGAGATTCCCTATGAGATCCACGTCCTTTCCGCCCATCTGACCCCGGGCGAGACGGCGGAATACGCCCGCTCCGCCAGAGGCCGGGGCCTGGCCGCCGTCATCGCCTTCTCCGGCATGTCCGGCCACGTGGCAGGCGCCATCGCCGCCAATACCACCCTGCCCGTAATTTCCGTCCCCTGTCCCGTGCAGGGCTTTGACGGCATGGACGCCCTCCGCTCCACGGTCCAGATGACCGAGGGCATCCCCGTCGCCACCGTCGGCGTCGGCGCCGGCGTCAACGCGGCGGTTCTGGCAGCCGAGATCCTGGCCGTGGACGACCTGGAGCTGGCCCAGCGCCTGGTGGACTACAATACCAACCTGGCCGAGACCCTCCTGGCCCAGAACAAGCCCATCCGCGAAGAGCTCAATCAATAAGGAGAACCGCCATGGCAAGCTTCATCACCGAGCCCTCCCGTACCTTTAACGAATATCTGCT
>CAMVKI010000004.1 GCA_947168005.1 uncultured Clostridia bacterium | reverse complement strand
TCTTGTTCAGCAGGTGGCGCATCAGCAGCACCTCGTTGCAGGTGGAGGCCACCTCGGCCACGAAGATCACATAGTCGGCGTCCACCGGGTTCTGGTACTTGTTGGAGTGCCAGGAGTGGAGGGCGTGGCCCATCTCATGGGCCAGGGTGAACTGGCTGTCCAGGGTGCCGGTGTAGTTGAGCAGGACGAAGGGATGGACGAAGGCGCCGGCGGAGTAGGCGCCGCTGCGCTTGCCCACGTTCTGATAGACGTCGATCCAGCGGTTTTCAAAGCCCTCCTTCAGGATCTTCCGATAGTCCTCGCCCATGGGGGCCAGGGACTCGTAGACCGTCTGCTTGGCCTGCTCGAAGGGGATCTTCGCGTCGGCGCCGGGGACCAGAGGGGTGTAGAGATCGTAGAAGTGGAGCTCGTCCACGCCCAGGAGCTTCTTGCGCAGCCGGACGTAGCGGTGCATCTTGTCGAAGTTCTGATGAACGGCCTCGATCAGATTGTGATAGACGCTGACGGGGACGTTGGTGTTGTCCAGGGAGGCCTCCAGGGGTGAGGCGTACTTCCGGGCGTCGGCGTTGAACTGCAGGGCCTTGACCTGGGCGTTCAGCGCCGCGGCCACGGTGTTCTTGTAGGCGGCCCAGGTGTTGTAGGTGTTCATAAAGGCGGACTTGCGCAGCTCCCGGTCGTCGGACTCCATATAAGAAATGTAGGTGCCCTGGGAGAGAGGATGCTTGTTGCCGTCCTTGTCCACGGCGTCGGGGAAAGTCAGATCGGCGTCGGCAAACTTGGAGTAGACGTCGTCGGGAGACTGCATCATCTCCCCCGCCATGGCCAGCAGCTTCTCCTCGCTGGGGCTCAAAACGTGGGCGGCGTGGCGGCGGATATTGAAGATGTAGCGGCGGTAGCGCTCCAGGCCGGGCTCCTCCCGGTAGAAGCGCTCCATGGTCTGCTCGGGGATCGCCATGATCTCCGGCGTCTCAAAGGAGGTGGCGGAGCTGAAGCCCACATAGGCGGACATTGCCATGCCGTTCATCTCCTGGTACTTGGCGACCCGGGTATCCTCGTCGTTGCGGCGGGAGGAGTAGTTGTAGATGTTGCTCAGCAGGACGCCGGCCTCCTCGGTCTTCTGCGCGAAGGCCAGCAGATTGGAGGCGCTCTCCCCGAGCTTCCCGGCAAAGCCGGCCAGCTCTTCGGAAAGCTTCTTCAGCTTTTCCAGGTCTTCCTTCCAGGCCTCGTCGCTGGGATAGAGGTCTTCGACGGCCCAGCGGTCCGCCTGGGCGATCTCGCCGCGCTCCGGAATCTTTTTCGTTTCAGCCATGTTGTGCAATCCTTTCTCAAACAGCGTATTTAGGCGGTAATCCTATGGAATTATTGTACTCCATCTTCCTCCGTTCGTCAATCATAATTCTGCGCCGCAGTCCCTCCGCGCGGGGAAAAAATATTTTTTCATTTTCCGTTGCGAAACGGCGAAAGGTATTGTATAATATCAGACGGAATATCGGATCGAGCGCGATCCGCCCCAGGAATCTACATTGAACATCGAAAGGAGCACATACTATGGGACTTATTGCAGCAGGACTTGGCGCTTTGAACGGCGTGCTGGCCGATCAGTGGAAGGAATTCTTCTACTGCGACGCGATTGACAAGAACGTGCTGGCCGTCAAGGGCCAGAAACGGATCTCCGGCCGCTCCAGCAACACCAAGGGCAACGACAACATCATCTCCAACGGCTCCGTCGTGGCGGTGGCCGACGGCCAGTGCATGATCATCGTGGAGCAGGGCAAGATCGTAGAGGTCTGCGCGGAGCCCGGCGAATTCATCTGGGACACCTCCACCGAGCCCTCCATCTTCACCGGCAGCCTGGGCAAGGGGATTCTGGAGACCTTCAAGCAGATCGGCAAGCGCTTCACCTTCGGCGGCGATCCCGGCAAGGATCAGCGGGTCTACTACTTCAACACCAAGGAGATCATCGACAACAAGTTCGGCACCCCGACGCCCATCCCCTTCCGGGTCGTGGACCGCAACATCAATCTCGACATCGACGTGTCCGTCCGCTGCAGCGGTCTGTACTCCTACCGGGTGGCGGATCCCCTGCTGTTCTACGCCAACGTCTGCGGCAACGTGGAGAAGGCCTACACCAGAGATCAGATCGACGCCCAGCTGAAGACCGAGTTCATCTCCGCCTTGCAGCCCGCCTTCGCCAAAATCTCCGAGATGCAGGTTCGTCCCTCCGCTCTGCCCGGCCACGCCGAGGAGCTGAGCGAGGCCATGAACGCCGCCCTCTCCAAGAAGTGGGGCGAGCTCCGGGGCCTCCAGGTCGTCTCCATCGCCATGAACCCCATCACCCTCTCCGAGGAGGATCAGGAGCTCATCAAGAAGGCCCAGCACGCCGCCATTATGCGGGATCCCACCATGGCCGCCGCCACCCTCGTGGAGGCCCAGAGCCAGGCCATGAAGGACGCCGCCAAGAACCCCAATGGCGCGATGAACGGCTTTATCGGCTACGGCATGGCCCAGCAGGCCGGCGGCGTCAACGCCCAGAACCTCTTCGCCATGGGTCAGCAGCAGCCCCAGCAGGCGCCCGCGGCGCCCAAGGCCGACTCCTGGAAGTGCGCCTGCGGCGCGGTGAACACCGGCAAGTTCTGCGCCGAGTGCGGCGCGCCCAAGCCCGCCGACAAGGCCGGCTGGACCTGCCCCTCCTGCGGCGCGGTGAACAAGGGCAAGTTCTGTGCCGAGTGCGGCGCCAAGAAGCCCGCCGACGCTCCGCTCTACAAGTGCGACAAGTGCGGCTGGGAGCCCGAGGACCCGAAGAATCCGCCCAGATTCTGCCCGGAATGCGGCGATATCTTCGATGACAAGGACATTCAGTAAGCTTTTTTCACAGCCCGCCCGATTCTCTGTGTGAGGACCGGGCGGGTTTTCTGCGCGGAATGTTTTATTTAATATGAATGTTGACAAATAAGTGTGAAATGATATAATATTTTTGAGTTATTTTGGGTTATGTTATTATGTTTGACCTGATTGAATTTTTCCCTTGAAAGTTGAAAAGGACTGGACGCGAATATGACAGTTTTTGCGGATATTCATATCCACATGCTCTGCCGCACAGACGACGGTCCAAGGACGCCGGAGCAGATGCTGGCGATCTTTGAGCGGGCCTACGCGGCGGGAACGCGGCTTTTCTGCGTGACGCCGCATTTCCATTACGGTCTCTTCGGCGACAATACCGAGCGGACCCGGGCCGCCTACGCGGAGCTGTGCGAGGCGGCGGCGAGGCTCCATCCGGACGCGCTTGTCGCCCTCGGAAACGAGCTGCGCTGGGGCCCCTCCGCCGTGGAATGGCTGGACCGGGGCGCCTGCAATACCCTCAACGGCACCCGGTATGTGCTGGTGGATTTTCACGCCGACGAGTCCGCCTATACCATCAAAAACGCGCTTTACCGCCTTCTGAACGCCGGATACCACCCGATTCTCGCCCACGCGGAGCGTTACGGGGAGCTGTATCGCTGCTGGGACGTCTTTGACGAGCTGAAAAACAAGGGCGTTTTGATCCAGATCGACGCGGATTCCGTGCTGGGCAACTGGACCCGGCAGGCAAAGCAGATGGGGCTTCAGCTTCTGAAGCGCCGCCTCGCGGACCTGGTTTGCTCAGACGCTCACGATCTGACGGAGCGGCCGCCGGAGCTGACCCAGGCCTTTGCGCTGATTCTCAAGCGCTTCGGCGCGGACTACGCGGAGCAGCTCTTCTACCGGAAGGCCGCTCAGATCATATTTAACAGAGGAGCCTATGAACAGCCATGAAAAAAGAATCAACGCTTAGCACCTTTGACCTGATGGATCTCTGGCATATTTTCATATGGCATCTGATTCCGATCTTCGCCGCTGCCGCCCTTGCCATCGCCGGGCTCTACGTCTACGCGAAGTTCTTTAAGGTCACGAAATACAAATCCACCGCCACGGTCTATATCCTGAAGCAGGAGCGGGAGGGCGATTCCTCCTACACCCAGTCGGATTTCACCCTGGCGCTGAACGTCGTCAACGACTGCGTCTATATGATCCGCAGCTACGAGGTGCTGGACGATGTGATCGATAAGCTCGGGCTGGATATGACCGCCTCCGAGCTCTCCAAGTGCATCACCACCCGGAACCCCGACGGAACCCGAATCCTCGAGGTCTCGGTGGAGACGCCCTCTCCGGTGCAGTCGAAGCGGATTGTGGACACCGTCTGTCAGATCGGCGCGGAAAAAATCTCCTCCACCATGAGCCTGGATCAGGTCAACATCTACAGCTTAGGCAAGGTCCCCGACAAGCCGAGCAATTCCATCGGCCTGTTCAAGTACAGCCTGGCCGGCGTCATCGCCGCGGTCATTGCCTACTTTGCCTATTTTGTCGCCTTCCTCTGCGACGACAAGGTGAAGACCGAGGAGGACGTGGCAAAGTACCTGAACCTCAGCGTCCTCGGCATCATCCCCAACGCGGAGGACGCCTCCGGGAAGAAGTACAAAAAGTACAAATACAGCCGCTACAAGGCCTACGGCAGGTATCAGCCCTACAAATACGGCAGCTACGGCAATGCCGCCCCTCCCGCGGCCGCCGAAAACAAGCCGAACGAGGAGAGAGGGTGATCCGATGAACAAGACAACCATTACAATCCCCGGTGTGGAAAACTATTTCGTTCAGGAGGCCTTCAACGTCCTGCGTACCAACATTCAGTTCAGCGGGCCGGACGTCAAGGTCATCGCCCTGACCAGCGTGGAGCAGAACGAGGGCAAGACCGTTCTGTCCCTGCATCTGGGACGCAGTCTCTCGGAGCTGGGCAAGCGGGTCCTGGTCATCGACGCGGACCTGCGGAAGTCCGTCATGGTCGGCAGAAACTCCGATTCCTCCAACGTCAACGGTCTGAGCGAGACCATCAGCGGCATGACGGAGCTCAAGGACGCGGTCTACAAGACCCAGTATCCCAATCTCCACGTGCTCTTCTCGGGAAAGTATCCCCCGAACCCGGTCAAGCTCCTGAACAGCAGCTATTTCTCCGATCTGATCGAAGCCGTCAGCGAGGTCTATGATTACGTCATCATCGACACGCCCCCCATCGGTCTGGTCATCGACGCGGCGGTCATCGCCGCGAACTGCGACAGCGCCCTTCTTGTGATCGGCAGCACCCACGTCCCCTACAAGGCCGCCCAGGACGCGGTGGAGCAGCTCAAAAAGGCGGGCTGCACCCCCCTCGGCGTCGTGCTGAACAACGCGGGCTCCAAGTCCAAGGAAAAATACTACGGCAGACACGGCAAGAAGAAGTACTACCGCTATTACACGCCCTACGGAGAGATACCGAAAACCGACGACTCCAAAAAGGACGCGAAAAAAGACGTGAAAAAAGACGCCAAAAAAGGCGCGAAAAGATAAAACTCCAGCCGTTTTCCGCAGCGGTCTGTTTTAGGAGACGTTTATGAGAATCCTGTACGTTACCACCATTGGGCTGACAATGGGATTTTTTACAAGCTTCATAAAAGACCTGATCGACGGCGGAAACACGGTGGAGATTGCCGTCAATGAATCCGACGTCAGCGTGCCGAAGCTCTACCGGGACTGGGGCTGCGCCGTCCATCAGATCGACTGGTCCCGCACCCCCTTCCATCCGGTCAATCTCCGGGCGATTCGCCAGCTCAGAGCCCTTGTCGCGGAAAAGCGCTATGACGTCGTGCACTGTCACACACCGGTGGCCGGCGTCTGCACCCGGCTGGCCTGCAAGGATCTGCGCAAAGAAGGGGTACAGGTCTACTATACGACTCACGGCTTCCACTTCTATCGCGGGGCGCCCTTTGTCAACTGGCTGTTCTACTACCCCATCGAGCACTGCTGCTCCCGCTTTACCGATACGCTGATTACAATCAATCACGAGGATTATGAGATCGCGCGGACACGGATGAAGGCCCGGCGGGTGGAATACGTGCCCGGGGTCGGCGCGGACGTGGAGCGCTTCCGAACCGCGGCCATGGATCGGAGCGAACAGCGGGCCTCCCTCGGGCTTCCCGCCGATGCCGTGGTTCTGATTTCCGTGGGCGAGCTGAACGCCAACAAGAATCACGCCGTCGTCATCCGGACCCTGGCCCGGATGAAAAACCGTCGGATTCACTATCTGATCGCCGGCGAGGGCCCTCTGCATGACAGGCTGCGCCTGCTGGCAAACAAGCTCGGCGTTGCGGAACAGGTGCATCTGCTCGGATACCGGGACGACATTCCGGCGCTGTGCAGAGCTGCGGATATTCACGTGTTCTCCTCCATCCGCGAGGGCCTGGGCCTCGCGCCCATCGAGGCCATGGCCGCGGGGCTCCCGGTGCTCTGCTCCGACAACCGGGGCTCCCGGGAATACGTTCCCCGCTACGATGTGCCTGGCTGCTCCTGCCTGTTCACCGACGAGGCCTCCCTGGCCGCCGGCATCGAACGGCTGATCTCGGACCCGGCGCTGTACAAGCTCCTCTCGGAGCGAGGGCTTCCCATCGCCGAGCAGTTCTCCCTGGAGAAGGTCAACGCGATCATGCGGCGGATTTACGGTCTTTCCTGAAGCGGGTGTCCTGTATGAATTATTACGTATTCGCAGAGAATCTGGTCGGTCTGAAGACCAACGAGAAGCACTTTCGCTGGAGCTTCGGCTCGGACGCGCCTCCTGCCTCCGAGCAGGACTTTCAGCGCTGCCGATGCAAGCTCGTTTTGGAGACGGTCCGGGATCGGGACGTCTTCCCGGCGGAGGAAACGGAGCACCGGGAGGGGCGCTTCCGGTATTTCTGCGCGAAGCGGGACGGGATGGAGCTCCTCTATTCCCGCAAGCTCCCAGGTCCCTGGTCGCTTCGCTGGTCCCTTCGGATCGAGGGCGACACCGTCTACGCCAGGGTGGGCCGGACCTACCGAAAGGCGGTCCGGCTCAAGGTCATGAATCTCCATCCGATCAGCTACGTCCTCTTTGAGCTGGCAAACGCCCTCCTTCTGCGGCAAGGCTTCGCCCTGCTCTACGGCTCCGCCTTCACGCTGGGCCGGAACGCCGCTCTGATCATGGCGCCGCCCAACGGGGGCAAGACCTTCACCGCCCTCCGGCTCTCGGAGGACTGGGGCGCGGAGCTCCTGAGCGAGGACATCTGCATCTTCGACGGGGAAAAGCTCTATCCCGTGCCCTGGACGAACAGCTATCGGGGCAAAGCCGGGCGGAGCGCCGGGGAGCGGGCGGCCCGCTTCCGCCGAAGTCCCGCCGCGGCGACCCATCTGTTCTTCCTCGACCGCGGGATCGCCGGCGGTCCCCTCGGACGGGAGGAGGCCCGGCGGCGGGCAGGTCTCCTGAACCGCTACGATCTGCGCTGGTACTGCTCCCCCGCCCTGCTGGCTCTGAGCTATTACAACCGGCAATTCTCTCTGGAGGAGCTGTCCGAACGGGAAGCCGCTCTGCTGGACGCCCTGGCCCAGAGGACCGAGGCCCTGATCCTGTCGGCCCCGGCCGCCGCGGATTACGCAGCGCTGGCGGCCCGAGCCCTTGCCGACAGCGGGCCGGGCCCGGCGGAGGGAAGCGTCTCCCCTACATCTGGATTATGATCGGCATCCCGACGCAGGCGGGATTCCGATTATAATAAAATCATCAAGTAAGGAGTGTACAAATGAAAAAAAGCGCAACTAAAATGATAGCGTTGATTCTGAGCGCCGTTATGATTTTGAGCGCAGTGCCCATGGCTGCTTTCGCAATGCCGGACAACGCGCCAGATCCTGTCGGCTTCGGCACCAACGACTATTACAACGTGATCTCCCGGAAGGAGTACACGCTGGTTCCCGGCGCGGCCACCGAAACCGAGATGGTCCTCAACAACTCCGCCGGCAATCGCCGTCAGGTGATGCACATCATCGAGGTGGATCCCTCCAACCCCGACGTCTCCATCGTCCCCGGCTATTACGGCATCGACACGGACCTGAGCGACGTCAACAACTGGAAGGTGGCCGGCGTCACCGAGACCGTCCAGTATTATGAGGACGTCCTGGGCTACAACGTCATCGGCGCCATGAACACCTCTCTTGCCTATGACTCCAACGCCCCCATCGACTTTTTGGTCTATAACGGCGTGAACCTCTCCCAGGGCTCCCACCACGCGAAGACCTTCCTTGCCGTGATCAAGGACCCCGACACCGGCGAAATCTCCTGCGAGCTCCACAACTACGCCGACGGCATCCCCGCGAACTGCTGGCAGGCCGTCTCCGCCAACTTCGATTTCACCGTCAAGGACGGTCAGCTCGTCAGCAAGACTGAGGAGCGCACCTCCTCCTCCGCCGCCCGCTCCATGCTGGGCGTCAAGGAGGACGGCACCCTCGTGATCGTCATGAACGACGGCCGCGGCGCCAACAACTCCGTGGGCTTCTGCAACTACGAGCTGGGCGAGTCCATGCTGGCTCTGGGCTGCAAGTGGGCCGTCAACTGCGACGGCGGCGGCTCCTCCTCCTTCGTGACCAAGCGCGCCGGCGAGACCGTCAACACCATGCGCTGCGTCCCCTGCGACGGCGCGGAGCGTCCCACCATCAACAGCATCCTCATCACCTCCAACGTGGCGCCCACCGGCATCCTCAACAACGTGAACATTCTGGGCGCTTACGACTACTTTGCTCCCGGCACCACCTACAGCTTTGACGCGGAAGCCATCGACACCCACGGCTACGGCATGGAGCTTCCCGCCGACATGAGCTGGGCTCTCTCCGATCCCAGCTTCGGCACCGTCTCCGACGGCGTTTTCGTCTCCAACGGCACCCTGGGTCAGGTTGACATTCAGGTCCTCTCCGGCGGCGAGGTCGTCGGCAGCAAGACCATCAACGTCGCGAACCCCACCACCCTCTACCTCTCCTCCACGGAGACCACGCTTCCCTATTCCACGCCCGACAAGCCCCGCAGCATCACCCTTCCCGTCATTGCGCGGATCGGCGAAGCCAACGTCTACACAGACGCCTCCACCTATCAGACCGCTCTGTCGGTCGAGAACGGCGGCACGCTGAACGGTCTCGTCTTCACCGCCACCGAAGACACCTCCATCCCCTCCGTGGTCATTACGCTGACCTATCTGCCCACCAACACGGAAATGACCTACAACGTCACCTACGGCAAGGGCTCCGTGGTCGTCTGGGACTATGAGGACGGCGAGAAGTCCGGCTTCGCCGGCTTCGGCGAAGCGAGGCAGTACTTCGACGATCACGGCGTCGCCCTGGACGATCAGTTCTTTATGCTGAGAGACGGCGGCCAGATCTCCATGTCCTGCCCCTCCGAGACCTTCATCTCCACCCGCGAGAACGGCGGCAAGGTCCATAACGGCGATAAGGCGCTCGGCGTCAATTATGACTTCCGGAACTGCGATTTCAACAGCTGGACCTACGCGATCCTCTATAAGATCAGCGAGCGCACCGTGCTGCGCGACTCCGACAACGGTGAGAATCCCACCGGCATCGGCGCCTGGGTCTACGTGCCCAAGGGCTTCTCGAACCCCGACGGCGACACCGCAGGCTCCCTGTCCATGCAGTTCACCTGCTACTACGGCGACCGGGACGCCGAGACCGGCGAGCCCCATGTCGTGGGCACCACCGAGCTGAACATGCAGTACAACGGCAAGAACCTCAACGCCCTGAAGGAAGCGGACATCCCCGAGAACCGCTGGGTCTACGTCAAGGCGAAATTCCCCAGCAACTACACCGTCAGCGGCGTTTCCCATCCCATCACTTACATTGCCACCGCTGATCCCAGCCAGCCCCGTCAGGGCCGCTGCCCCTCCTTCATCCGTATGTACATCAAGCCCACCCGCGCCCAGGTCCTGACCTACTACTTCGACGACTTCACCCTGGACTACAGCGACGCCGTGGACGACCGCGAGCCCCCCGTCATCAGCAATCCCACCTACTGCACCAACGACACCAACATTGATTTCGCCGATCAGACCATCGACGTCAACACGGTATCCTTTAACGCCAACGTCGCGGACTACGACAAGTCCAACGCCACCGGCCTGGACTACAGCACCGGCGCGATCTACGTGGACGGCGTCGCCCTGCCCGGCGTGAACGCCTCCGGCAGCAATCTCTCCGTTGACAACGTGGTGCTCTCCAACGGTCTGCACAAGGTCACCTTCGAGATTGCCGACCAGCTCGGCAACTACAGCACCCTGACCAAGTCCATCACCGTCAACGCCGCCGGCGCCAAGTCCGGCGTCACCATCGAAGGCCACAACGACCTTGGCATTGTCCCCGAGTACGACTCCGTGTACTACGTAGACGTCAAGGCGGAGGCCGCCGAGGACATCCAGCAGATCGAGACCACCCTCTACCTCAACACCGCGAACAAGTGGGAGCTGGAGCACATCTCCACGCCGGAGGGCGTCACCGCTGCCTATACGGTCAACGCGGTCGAGCCCAACCGTGTGACGCTCACCATCACCAAGAGCGCCGACTGCGCGCTGACCGGCGAGCAGATTCTTGCCAGCATCCCCGTGCGTCTCTGGTCCTATGACGAGAACACCCTGGACGTTTGGCCCGATTCGTACCTCACCAAGGCGGAGAAGTTCGCCACCAACTACTGCCCGAAGGTCAACGTGACCGCGAATGTGGAGGTCGGCAAAATCCTCTACACCGACGCCACCGAGGGCAGCTTCAACGGCGGCATCGACGTCGTTACCAAGATCAACGGCGTCGTGAACCCCTGGCACGATCACGACGCCGAGCTCACCGCCCTTGAGCTCGCTCCCACCTGCGTCAACGCCGGCTACACCGGCCGCACCTACTGCGAGACCTGCGGCTCCGTCATCGACTGGGGCACCGATCTCCCGATCTCCGGCCACGATTACGTCCTGACCGACGGCCAGTTCGTCTGCTCCGTCTGCGGCGACGTCTATCCCCTGGGCACCGGCGTCTTCGAGCTGAACGGCAACACCTACTACGCCATCGGCGGCAACCTGATGAAGGGCTGGCAGAACACCGAGGACGGCTGGTATTACTTCAACACCAGCAGCTATGCGGGTCTGAACGGCACCGTCACTCTGGCGGGCGTGCCCTTCGACTTCGAGAACGGCAAGCTGCTGCACGGCACCTGGGTTTCCGACGAGAACGGCACCAGGTACTACTACGGCCCCGACTACTACCGCTGCACCGCCGGCAACACCTACGCCAACGTGGCCTGGGCGGAGATCGAGGGCAACACCTACGGCTTTGACCGTCAGGGCTACCGCCACGAGGGCATCCGCCTGATCAAGGCCTCCAACGATCCCAGCAAGCTCTATGAGTTCACCGACGAGGGCGTCCTGATCGGCGAGTACGTCACCGACGCCAGCGGCGTCTTCTACTGCAACGGCCAGCACACCTACCTGGAGAACGGCGTTCCCCAGCCCGCCGGCATGGTCAAGGAAGGCGACTATTATTACTACTTCGACAGCGGCTGCTTCGGCGTGACCGGCTCCTATAACTGCACCCGCTGCAACGGCCTGATGCCCAACGGCGTCTACGTCTTCGACGAGCTGGGCCGCATGATCCTCAAGAACGGTCCCCAGGACGACGGCTACTTCTACCGCGACGGTGTCCGGCTGAGCTGCTATCAGCTCGTAGAGTACGAGGGCTACTGGTACTTCATCGACGACGGTCACAAGTACGCCAAGAACAAGCGTATCTATCTGAGCGCCCAGTTTGTGGAGGGGACTCCCTTCGCCGTGGGCTACTATCAGTTTGACGAGCTGGGCCGCATGGTCGTCAAGAACGGCCCCCAGCCCGACGGCTTCTTCTACCGCAACGGCCTGCGCCTGAACTGCTATCAGCTCGTGGAGTACGAGGGCAACTGGTACTTCATCGACGACGGCCACAAGATCGCCAAAAACAAGCGCGTCTACCTCAGCGCTCAGTTCGTGGAGGGCACTCCCTTCACCGTGGCCTACTACGAGTTCGACGAAGAGGGCCGCATGATCATCAAGAACGGTCCTCAGCCCGACGGCTTCTTCTACGTCAACGGCGTCCGCCAGAACTGCTATCAGCTGGTGGAATACGAGGGCAGCTGGTACTTCATCGACGACGGCCACAAGATCGCCAAGAACAAGCGCATCTATCTGAGCGCCCAGTTCGTGGAGGGCACCCCCTTCGCCGTCGGCTACTATGAGTTCGACGCGGAAGGCAGGCTCATCGTCAAGAACGGTCCCCAGCCCGACGGCTTCTTCTACCGCAACGGCATCCGTCTGAACTGCTACCAGCTTGTAGAGTACGAGGGCTACTGGTACTTCATCGACGACGGCCACAAGATCGCCAAGAACAAGCGCGTCTACCTCGGCTCTCAGTTTGTGGAGGGCACTCCCTTCCCCGTCGCCTACTATGAGTTCGACGCCGAGGGCAGGCTCATCGTCAAGAACGGTCCCCAGGACGACGGCTTCTTCTACCTCAACGGCATCCGGCAGAACTGCTATCAGCTCATCAAGTGGGAAGGCAATTACTACTTCATCGACGACGGCCACAAGTACGCCAAGAACAAGCGCGTCTATCTGAGCGCCCAGTACATCGGCGACGAACCCCTCGAGGTCGGCTACTATCAGTTCGGCGCGGACGGCACGATGCAGGATCTGCTGTACTACTACAACGACCAGGGCGAGATCGAGCCCGACCTGGGTCTGATTCTGAAGGACGGCTATTACTATTACGTCCGCACCACCGGCCAGCTGGCCGTGGGCCGCTTCAAGATCCACAAGGACAAGACCAACGACTTCCTCAAGGGCGACCAGTACTTCAACTTCGACGAGCAGGGCCGCATGATTCCCCCCGCCTTCTATCTGGTGGGCGTCCGCAACGGCCGCGACGTGGGCATGATGGACCGCATCAAGACCACCGACGGCAAGGACGTCAAGAGCGGCCTGCTGCTCCGCGGCGGCGAATTCGACGGCGCTCTGCACACCACTCCTCTGCCCGAGTACGTGAAGGAATACGACATCGACCTTCTGAAGAACAGCTACCACGTCAAGGCTGAAATCGACCTCCGGAACCAGGAAGAGGTCGCCGCGAGCTCCGTGGGTCTGACCGACCCCCTGGGCGAGGGCGTGCTGCACAAGTACTACAACTGCCCGCTGTACAACAACATCTTCACCGAGGACGGCAAGGCCAGGATCAAGGCGATCTTCGACGATCTCTGCAACCCGGACAACTACCCCGTCTACGTCCACTGCACCTACGGTCTGGACCGCTCCGGCGTGGTCTGCTTCCTGGCGGAAGGCGCCATCGGCGTCGCCGAGCGGGACTGCATCGTGGAATACTGCACCTCCAAGGGCTCCGATCAGGGCGCCATCGACAACGTGCGCAACTACCTGGCGGAGAACTACGAGGGCAGCAACTTCAACGAGCGCGTCCGGAACTACCTGATGGACTGCGGCATTACCGCCGAGCAGATCGCGGCGCTCCGCGGCATTCTTGTCGAGGAGTAATCCTGTTTCCGCGCAGCAATTCAATTTCAATGCCTCTGCCGGTCTCCGGCAGAGGCAGCCATACGAAGCTCAGAGACCTCCACGCGGTGTATGGCGGAAACGAAAGCGCCTGCTTTCGGCCGATTCTGAGCGAAGAGAACGGAGATGTCCTGCAAGTATGACTTCCAAACCTCTGGTATCCATCATCATTCCCGTCTACAACGGCGGCGACTATCTGCGGGAGGCCATTGACAGCGCCCTCGCCCAGACCTACACGCCCATCGAGATCCTCGTCGTCAACGACGGCTCCCGCGACGGCGGCCTGACCGCCCGGATTGCGGCGGAATACGGGGATCAAATCCGCTATTTTGAAAAGGAAAACGGCGGCGTCTCCTCCGCCCTCAACTGCGGCATCCGGAATATGCGCGGAGCGTATTTCTCCTGGCTGTCCCACGACGACCTCTATGAGCCCCGCAAGGTGGAGGCCCAGGTGGCGGCCCTGCCCGCGGAGGACGGGAAAGCCCTGGTCTACTGCAATTTCTCCACCATCGACCAGAACTCCGCCCCCATGCCGGACACGAAGGCAGCCTGCCGCCTCCGGCGGGACATGAGCCCCCGGGAGGCCCTGCACCAGGTTCTGCGCCACGGCTCCCTCAACGGCTGCGGCTTTCTGATTCCCAAGGCGGCCTTCGACGAGTGCGGCGGCTTCGACGAGGCCCTGCGCTACGCCCAGGACTCCCTGATGTGGTATCGGCTCTTCACCCACGGCTGGGCGCTCCGGGTCGTTCCGGACAATCTCGTAAAAAGCCGGGTCCACGCGAATCAGCAGACCCAGAAGAACCGCTCGAAGTTCACCGCGGACAATCAGGCCATCTGCCGGGAAATGCTCCCGGTATTCGACCGGCTCAGCACCGAGGGGGACGATTTCGTGCTGGAATACGCCCTCCGCAGCGCCCTCAAGGGCGAGGGGCAGAACCTGCGCTCTTGCAAACAGGTCCTGCGGCAACGGGGCAGGCTGACGCTCTCTGCCCGGCTCCGGCTGCTGTTGGCCTCTGCTTACGGACAGCTCCGTCCCACCGTCAGAAAGGCCTATTATCGACTATTCCGAAGAATCAGGACGGAATAAATCCATGAACATCTACTTGCTGTTGTTTATCGTGCCCGCCCTTCCGTGTTTGTTGGCCCGCCTTCCGCGGCTGATAGACACGGACCGGCGTGTTTACAAGAAAGCGGCTATCCTCCTGTTTTTTTCTCTTCTCTTTTTCCTTTCCGCCCTCCGGGCTCACTCCGTCGGCAACGATACAAACAACTACGAGACGGTCTTCCGGCGCTTTGCCAACCACAACCTCGCCTACGCCCTTTCCTACAAGGAGCCGGCCTTCGCCCTGCTCTGCAAGCTTGTGCACAGCCTCACGGGCAGCTATCAATTTCTGCTGGCTGTGATCGCCTTTATCAGCCTTCTGCCAGTCGCCTGGTTCTACGCGAAGAATGTGGAAAATCCCATGACCACCATCGCCCTGTTCATGTTCTTCTCCGTCTTTTATATGTACTTCTCCGGTATGCGGCAGATTATCGCCATCGGGCTCGGGATTGTTGCCTATTATTTTACAAAGGAGAAAAAACCGATTCCCTATCTTCTTGTCGTCCTGGCCGCCTATTTCTTCCACCGCAGCGCCATTGTGCTGGCGGTCATGTATCCGATCTATTGGTTCCGGATCATGAAGCGCTCCGTGATCTTCGTGGTCCTCGTCATGGGACTGATCTACGTCTTCAATCAGCCGATCTTCTCCCTGCTCCACGGCCTGATTCAGGACTATGAGGGCCTTGGCGACAGCTACACCGGGGCCTATACCATGCTGTTCCTGCTGATCCTCTTCTGCGTCTTCTCATTCGTTGTCACGGAAGAAGATGATCTGGACCAGGATACCGTCGGCCTGCGGAACTTTCTGCTGGTCACCACGGCAATTCAGATGTTCGTGCCCCTGAACTTCCTGGTCATGCGCATGGGTTATTACTATATGATCTTCCTGCCCATCGCCCTGCCCCGGATCATGGTAAACGCCTCCCCCCGCTGGCGTGCGACCAGCATGGCGGCGAATGTGGTTCTGTTCTGCTTCTTTGCTTTCCGCTTCATCGTCTACGCCCCCTCGCAGAATATCCTTCATATCTTCCCCTACCATTTCTTCTGGGAGATGATCTGAATCAAACTGGTACAAATCAACGCCACCTGCGGCAGGGGCAGCACCGGCGTCATCTGCCGGGAGCTCAGTCTGCTGCTCACGGAGGCCGGGATCGAAAATTACGTTCTCTACAGCGGCGCGCGGAGCGAGGAGCCCATGGGCATCCGCTATGCCGACGAGCGGGAAATCCGGCTCCAGGCCCTGCGCTCCAGAGTGAGCGGGAACTACGGCTTCGTCTCCGAAGCCATGACCCGCAGGCTCCTGGCGGAGCTGGATCGGATTCAGCCCGACGCGGTACAGCTTCACAATCTGCACAGCCACAACTGCAATCTCGCGCTGCTCTTCTCGTATCTGCGGGAAAAGCAGATCCGGGTCTTCTGGACCTTCCACGACTGCTGGGCCTTCACCGGCTGCTGCACCCACTACGCCCTCTCGGGCTGCGAGCAGTGGAAAAGCGGCTGCATAAGCTGTCCCCAGCGGCGGAGCTTCAGCTGGTTCCGGGACCGGAGCGCCGCGCTCTGGCAGGCAAAGCGGGAGATGGTCCGGGGTCTGGACCTGACCCTGATCGCCCCCTCCGACTGGATGCTCCGCCAGATTCGCGCCTCCTTTTTGCGGGAGTTTCCCGCCAGGCTCATCCCGAATGGCATTGATCTGACGGTGTTCCGTCCCCTTGAAAGCGATCTGCGGGCGCGTTACGGCATCGGCAGCGACTTCCTGATTCTCGGCGTCGCCTTCGACTGGGGGCGGCGGAAGGGGCTGGACGTCTTTATTGAGCTGGCCCGGCGCCTGGGAGAGGGCTTTCGGATTCTTCTGGTGGGCATCGACGAGAAGCAAAGGCGGAGCCTGCCGGAGCAAATCATCTCCGTCCGCCGCACGGCGGACCGGCGGGAGCTGGCGGAGCTCTACAGCGCCGCCGACGTGTTTCTGAATCCGACCCGGGAGGACACCTTCCCCACGGTCAACCTCGAGGCCCTGGCCTGCGGAACCCCCGTGGTGACCTTCGACGCCGGGGGCAGTCCCGAGGCAGTGACCGAGGGCTGCGGGGCCGTGGTCCCCACAGACGACCTGGACGCCCTGGAGCGGACGCTCCGCCATTTCCGCGCGGCGCGGCCCTGCAGCGCCGAGGCCTGCGCAGCCCGGGCAGCGGCCTTTGATAAAAATCTGTCTTATCGACATTATCTGGAGCTGTATCAGGAGCCCCGCTCCTGAGAGCTGCCTGTTCGCCGAAGCCTGCATCCTACAGAGAGGAGGCGTCCCGTGTCCGCTCGAAAAATCAGCATCATTGTTCCGATCTATAACAGCGAGGCCTATCTACCCCGCTGTATCGAGTCGATTCAAAAGCAGAGCTATCCCAATCTGGAGCTTCTGCTTATCGACGACGGCTCCTCCGACGATTCTCTGACGCTCTGCCGCAAATACGCGAAAACCGATCCCCGGATCCGGGTGATCCACCAGGAGAACCGGGGTGTTTCCGCGGCCCGGAACGCCGGGCTCGATGCCATGACCGGGGACTGCTTCACCTTCGTGGACAGCGACGACGCCCTGCTGGAGCATGCGCTCGCTCTGCTGGTGAAGGACCTGGAGGAGCAGGGCGCGGACCTGTCTCTGGCGATCAAAAGCGCGGTGCGGCCCGACGGTACGGTTTCCACGCCCGGCGAGGACCATTCCCTGATCCTCCGCTCCGGGGATGAGATGCTGAAGCTCTCTCTGGAGGGCGAGGCCCAGACCAACTCCGCCTGCGCCAAGCTCTTTGACCGGGCATTCTTTCAGTCTGTCCGCTTTGTGGAAGGCAGAAGCGTCAACGAGGACGGCTTTTTCCTCTTCCAATGCTACGCCCTTCAGCCAAAAACCGTTCAGCATAACGAGAGCGTCTACCTGTACTATCTGCGGGACGGCTCCAATTCCAGAGATTCCGTCTCGGAAAAGCATCTGGATATGCTCTATTTCTGTCAGCGCAAAAAGGAGATCGTCCGGGAAAGCTTCCCCGCTCTGGCGGACCTGCTGGTGAGCATGGAGCTCCGAACCGACCTCGCCTTCCTGGGGGTGCTCTGCCGGACCAGAGACCGGCGCTTCCTGGAGCAGCAGCGTGACTGCATCCGGACCGTGAAGACCCTCTATCCCGCCTTCCGGAGCCCCAGGAAGCACGAGCGGCGCATGGCCTGGATCGTCGCCCACGGCTTCTACCCTCTCTATAAGGCGATCTTTTACCGAAAATACAGCCGGTAATCCAACTTTCTGAAAATTCTGACAGGAGGCGATGAATTGAAGCGCAATGTCTTTCAAAACGCGGCGTGGATCATTGCCTGCAAGATCGTCCAATCCCTGATCAATTTTGTGATCGGCCTGCTGACGGTGCGCTACCTGGGCCCCTCCAATTACGGAAGCCTCAGCTACGTCATGTCCGTCGTGGCCTTCACCATGCCCATCATGCAGCTGGGCCTCAATCAGACTCTGGTCAAGGAGTTCGTCAAGGCCCCGGAGCGGGACGGCACGATTCTGGGCACAGCTCTGTTCATCAATATCCTCTCCAGCCTCTTCTGCATGGTCGGCTCCGTCGCCTTCGTTTCCATTGCCAACTGGAACGAAACCGAGACCATCGTCGTCTGTATTCTGTACAGCTTTTCCCTGCTCTTCCAGGCGACGGAGATGACCCAGTTCTGGTTTCAGTCCAAGCTGCTCTCCAAATTCCCCTCCATTGCCAGCCTCTGCGCCTATATCATCGTCGCGGTCTACAAGACCTATCTGCTGGCAACCCACAAGAGCGTCTATCTCTTCGCCCTGTCCCACGTTCTGGAATACTTTGTGATTTCCCTGACGCTCATTCTGATCTACCGGAAGGTCGGGGCGCATCGCTTATCCGTGAACCGGCAGCTCGGACGGGAAATGCTCTCCCGCAGCAAATACTACATCATCCCGAGCCTGATGGTCATGGTCTTCCAGCATACGGACCGGATCATGCTGCGGCTCATGATCGGTTCCGAGGAGACGGGCTTTTATTCCGCGGCCATCACCTGCATCGGCATGACCGCCTTCGTCTTTTCCGCGGTCATCGACTCCGCCAGGCCCGTCATCCTGGAGCAGAAGGACCAGGCGGAGGACCTGTATGAAAAGCGCGTCACCCAACTCTACAGCATCATCACCTGGCTCTCCCTGGCCCAGAGCGTGGGCATGACCCTGCTGGCGGCGCCCATCGTCCATATCCTCTACGGCGACGACTATGCCAGAACCGCGGAGATTCTCCGGGTAGCGGTCTGGTACGTCACCTTCTCCCATTACGGCTCGGTCCGGAATATCTGGATCCTCGCCGAGGGCAAGCAGAAGTATCTGCTCCGGATCAACGTCACCGGAGCTCTGGCGAACGTGGTGCTGAACCTGTGTCTGATCCCCTTCCTCGGCGCCATCGGCGCAGCCGTCGCCTCCCTGATCACCCAGTTCTTCACAAACGTCATCATCGGCTTCCTCTTCAAGCCCATCCGCCGGAACAACGCGCTGATGGTCCGAAGTCTGCATCCCAGAGTCCTGCTGGAAATCCTTGCCGGGCTCCGGCGCTCCGGTTTCCGCCGCGGCAAATGAAAGGAGAGCGTATATGGGCAACACTCTGCGAGAGATCCAGCTCTGCGAGCTGGGAATCCTGAAGGAGATCAGCCAGGTCTGCGAAAAGCACGGGCTCCGCTGGTATCTCTGCGGCGGCACTCTGCTGGGCGCGGTGCGGCACAGGGGCGTCATCCCCTGGGACGACGACATCGACGTCCAGATGCCCCTGGCGGATTACAATCGCTTTTTGGCCGTGGCACAGGCGGAGCTCGGAGACGGCTATTTCGTCCAAACCACCGAAACCGATCCCTGGTACGCCATGCCCTACGCCCACGTCCGGAAGAACGGCACCGCCATGCTCCGGAAGCGGGATATGGCGATTCCCTCCCACCACGGCGTCTGGGTGGACGTCTTCCCCATCATCTATATCCGAAACGATTCGGATTACCGGCTCAAGCGCTCGATGCTCAAAATCTGCTACTATCTGCGGGAGGATGAGATCAGCTACCAAATCGACAGGGAGACCTTCATCCGCCGCAGCAGCCGCTTTACGGTGGGTCTGATCTCCCTGGTCCGCAGGCTGTCCCCGGCGCGCAGAGACCGGATTCGCGGCTGGCTCCTGCGCCGGATCTGCGCCGCGAAAAAGGGAAAATATCTCTGCCATCTCTGGGCAAATATGTCGAAGCGCTACCCCGCCTCCTGCTACGGCAGCGAGCCCGTCCGGCTGCAGTTCGAGGATATGCGCTGTCCGGTTCCCGCGCAGTACGACGCCTACCTGCGCCTGCAATACGGCGACTATATGACCCCTCCCCCGCCGGAGAAGCGAAGCGGCGGCCACGGAGATTATGAAATCGTTGATTTGGAACACGACTGGACGGAATACTGCACCGCCCCCGAGGCGGCGCGGAGCTGAGCGGTACGCTCCCATTCAATACAAATTTTACGAGGTGAAAGCTATGAAACAAGCACTTTCTCTGATTCTTGCGATTCTCTGCCTGCTCGCGCTCTGCGCCTGCTCCACCCCCCAGGAGGGCAGCACCGAGCACACGGCCGCCATTCCCTCCGCCGAGAAGCCCACGGCCCAGCAGCCGGCGGACAGCCTCCCCGCGGACAACGACGGCCCCACCGCGGACCCCGTCGTCACCGAGACGGAGAAGCCCAAGGTCTTCTTCCCCATCGAGACCCCCTTCGCGACCCTGCGGGCCCCCGAGGAGTTCGGCGCCGAGGTGCAGACCTCCGTCGTCAACAACGATCCCTATATCCTGGGCTTCTTCACCAAGGACAATTACGAGCTCTTCTGGCTCCATGCGGACGACCGGGAGGGCGAGCTGCTGGGCACCCTCTACGGCGGCGAGACGCCTCGGGTCCTGACTGTGGTATTCGCGGAGGTTCCGCCGGATTCCGAAAACTACGAGACCCTGACGAGGCTGCAGCTCGGCGTGGGCGTCATCATCGACAATCTGATCGAGGACTATGACTTTGCCCCCAACGAGCTCCCCGTTGTGGAGCTTGGAGAGGAATTTCCCATCGAGACCTCCGTCTGCACCCTCTACTATCCCTCCCGCTGGAAGGATCTGGCCCAGATCGACGTCGAGGAGAAGTCGGTGAAATTCAGCTATCAGGATTGCCCTGTCTTCGAGCTCTTTTTTGACGACATGCCGGAGAACCCGGACGCCTTCCTGCTCGGCACCTACGTCGATCATCCGATCTACATTGTCTCCTACCGGGCCGACGAGAGCTTTACCGAGGAGGAGCAGGAGAACTATTACGCCATGCAGGCGAACGTCAACTACATCCTGGACCGCCTGAGCGAGGACCCGCAGTTCTTCTCCGCCAACTGAGCACCCCGCCCGCGCCGGAGGGGTCATTATACAGAATCTTCTGTATTTTTCCTGTTGACAGAATCACTTTTTTCGATATAATAGTGTGGAGAGAAATGAGCCCATCGGGGGTGTAATATGTTCAAGCTGTTTCGCAGCGGAAAGGTCTGGACCATTCCCAATTTTATGTCCATGTTCCGGCTGCTTTTGGTACCGTTTATCATCTGGGCCTACGTGGGCCTGAATAACCCGACGCTGACCATCATTCTACTGGCGGTGTCCGCGCTCACAGACGTTTTCGACGGCGTCATTGCCAGAAAATTCAATATGGTCTCCGATCTCGGCAAGGCCCTCGACCCCTTTGCCGACAAGGTGACCCAGGTCACCGTGGTGCTCTGCCTGGCCTTCTCCTATCCCATGCTCTGGTTCCTGCTGGGGCTCTGCGTCTTTCGCGAGACCTGCATGGGCATCCTCGGCTACATCACGATCCGCAAGACCAACCGGGTCCCCTACGCCCACTGGTACGGCAAGGTCTCCACGGTGGTGCTCTACGTCTCCGCCCTGGCCCTGCTGCTGCCGAAGCTGCTGCACTACGAGATGCCCGCCTGGCTCACCACGGCGATCATCGTCGTCTGCATGATCTGCGTCTTTGTGGCCCTCATCCTCTATGTCCGCTATTTTGTCGGAGAGTGGAGGAAGCCTCAGACAGAGCAGAAATGAATATGATCCCATAAATAATAAGCGCGGCCGATGAACGGCCGCGCTATTTAATTTATGGAGTCATATTGCTCATAGACCTCGCGGAAGGCCTTCGAGACTGCGTCGCCGTTTTCGCCTCCGAGGGCCAGGTCTGCCTGGCTGAGCATCCCGACAAGCCTGCCGTTGCTTGTCACGGGCAGGCGGCGGACCTGGTGCCTGCCCATGGTTTGGGCGGCCTTCAGGCCGCTGTCCTCGGCGGAGATGGTCACGGCTCCCGTGCTCATGACGGCGCGTACCCTGGTGAGATTCGGGTCGAAGTTGGCCGCCACACAGCGGACCGCGATGTCCCGGTCCGTCAGCATCCCCACCAGCCTCCCGCCGTCGGTGACAGGCAGGGCCCCCACGTTGTGGCGGCTCAGCAGCCGGGCCGCGGCTGCGACGTTTTCCTCCCGGTCCACGGTGATCAGATGGCTGGACATCATATCCTTGACTTGCATAAAGCATCCTCCCTTTTCTTGTAATACAAAGTGAGGATGCACAGTTTTTGGGGGTTCTAAACCCTGTTTTGTAAGAAAATTACTGTTTGTTCAGCTCCAGCGCCTCCACAAAGAAGTCCGCGGCCTCCTTCAGGACCTCTTCCCGGAAGGGATTCTCCATCTCCGCGTCCTCCATGACCTGCTGGACCCCGGCCTCGTAATCCCGGTCCAGAAGCCGGAAATAGGCGTCCACGCCTTCGCCCTTCGTCTCCGCCTCCAGCTGATAGACCTGGAGGGCGGTCTCCGCGGAGACACAGTAGCTGATGATATAATAGGGCACCTCGAAGAAGTGGATCACGTCGATCCAGCACTGGGAATAGTAGAAGTCGAAGCCCTCTTCGCTGATTCCGTATTCCCTGCTGCATTCCAGGAAGAGCTCGTTGATCTTTTCCACCGTGATCTCGTCCGGGTCCAGCGCGTAGACCCGCGCCTCGAAATCGGCGTAGGCTCCCTGGTAGACAAAGGTTTTCAGGGAGTCCACCAGGGCGGATTTCAGCAGTCTGGTCTTCTGACGCTCGGACAGGGTGTCTGTGTATTTGAGGGCCAGAAACTCCATGGCCTGGGAGAAGGTTTCGGCGGTCTCCAGGTCCTCGCCGGCGCCGTAGTTGTAGTAGGAGTCGGTGAAATGGCCGAATTCGTGGGAGAAGGTCATATAGTCGTCCCCGCTGCCCTGGGCGTTCACCAGGACAAAGGGGGATTCATAGTCAAAGAGATAGGTCTGGAAGGAGGACTCCACCTTGACCGCCGACTTGGCAATGTCGCAGAGCTCGTAGGCCCGCATAAAGCGGTAGGCGTCCCAGACCGTGCCGCCGATGTTCCGGGCGGCGGAACGGAGCATCTCCTGCATGCCGTTCTCCGTGGCGGTGCCGACGCTCAGATTGGAGAGGGCCCAGTTCTCGGAAACCTGTCCCAGCACGGGGACCAGATGCTCCCGAATCCCTCTGAGGAAGGTCTCGCCCTCCTCCGGGCTGTAGTCCCGCTGATAGGTGATGTCATAGCTGTATTCGGCATAGCTGTCGTATTCCAGGGCGGCGGCCAGCTGCTGCCGGACCTTCAGCAGACGGACGTACACGTCGCCGATGGATTTGTTGTACTGCTCGTAGTAGGCCTGGAGCGCGCCGATGTATACATAATAATCGTCGGTCTCCAGCCATTCGTCCAGGGTTTTCGTCTCGCCGTTGAAGCTCACCTGCTGATCGGCCGTCAGACTGCGGTACTCGGAAAGCAGAGCTTCCTCCTCCTTGGACAGCCGCAGGTATTCCGGGTTGGTATAGACCTCGTAGTCGTCATACTTTTCAAAATAGCCTGATCCGAAGTAGGCCTCCTCCAGGCCGTCCCGGACCGGAGACTTGGCAAAGGCCTTGCACAGGGCCTCCAGCTTCTCCTCCAGGTTGGGCTTCTCGTTCTCGCAGAAGTCGTATTCGTCCTTGTAGTAGCTGTCCGTGGTGTTCTGGCTGTAGCGGATATTGGCGAGGGCGTCCATGGAATAGAAGCTGACGTATCGGGTGTAGAGCTCGTAATAATCGTTCAGCAGAGCCTCCGTGTCGTCGCTGTCCTTCGCCTTGGCCGTCAGCGCGTCAAAGTCCGAATAGAGGGCCTCCACGTCCGGATGAACGTATTTCATCTCCGAAAAGGGCACCAGCTCCACGGGCTCCTCAGGCAGATAGTCCTTCTGTCCGGCGTTCTGCCAGCGGATCATGGCCTCTTCCTTGGGATCGAAGGGCTCCATGGTGGGGGGCGCCTCCGTGGCTGTAGCCGACGGGCTCTCCGTGAAGGTCGGGATCGGCTCGGTGGAGGCCGGAGGCGTGTCCATCGTGGGGACCATCGGGAACGGAACCGGGGGGAAGACCCCGAAGCAGCCGGACAGCAGCAGAGCCGTCACAAGGAGCAGAGCCGCCAGCCGAAGGGGTTTTTGATATTTGTGATTTCTCATAGTATTTCTCCCTTTTGATTTTGAAAGACCTCGCGCAGGCCCTGCCAGGCTATGGGACTTCCGGCCAGGACGCCGCACTTTCGGAAAAGGTCCAGCGGCGTTCCGTCCATCTGGGTCACAACGCAGCCGGCCTCCTGCGCGATCAGCGAGCCCGCCGCGTAGTCCCAGGGACAGAGCCTGCACTCGAAGAAGACTCCCGCCTTCCCGGCGGCGAGATAGCAGAGGTCCAGGGCCGCGGAGCCGAAGCGCCGGATGTCCTGCACCAGGGGGAAGGCCGCGTTGAAGAGCCGCAGAGTCTCGGGCACCAGCTCCCGGTAATAGAGGGCGGAGCCGAAGATCAGCAGGCTGTGGTCCAGCGCCTTGTCCGCGCAGGAGATCGGCGCTCCGTTCAGCGTCGCCCCCTCGCCGCGGCGGGCGGCATAGAGCTCCCCGTCGTAGGGGTTGCAGACCACGCCGTATTCCATTTGCCCGCGCCGCGCAAGGCCTATGCTGACGCAGCTGTTGTGAAAGCCCTGGACAAAGTTCGTCGTCCCGTCGATGGGGTCCACGATGAAAACCCATTCCTTTTCGGAGAGATCCTCCCGGTTCTCGTCCTCCTCTCCCAGGAAGCCCGCCTCGGGCAGGAGCTTCAAAAGCTCCCGGCGCAGATACTCCTGCACCAGCAGATCATATTTCGTCACCAGATCCCGCGGACCTGTCTTTTCCCGGACGGTCCGCTCCACCTCTCTTGCGGAGCGGATAATCTCCCCGGCCTCCCGGGCAATGTCCGTCAAGCGCTGCAGCATGCAATCCCCCTCTTTCTTTTTTTCCTATTATACCGCGGAACAGCGGGAAAATCAAGGCAAAGAGGAAGAATCCGCGACCCGATTGGACAGAAGAAGCAGGGCAATTACGTTGGGAATCGCCATCAGCCCGTTGCAGAGATTTGCCGCGGCCCAGACGCCGCGCACGGAGCAGAGGGGCGCGACGGCCGCCGTGGCGGCGTAGAGCACCAGATAGCGCTTCCGCAGCCGGGCGGAGCCGCCGGTAAGAGCATCCAGGCAGGCGGTCCCCAGGCAGCTCCAGCCCGTGACCGTCGTAAAGGCGAAGAGGGTCAGAATCCCGCAGATGAGTGCCTCAGAAAGCAGCTCAGGCAGGGGCAGGCCCCGGGCAAAGGCCGTCATGGCCGCGGCAATCCCCGCCCCCTCGGAGCCCGTCGTCAGGATCACAAGCCCCGTGAGGGTGCAGATCAAAAAGGTGTCAAAGACCGTCGCCGTCATGGAGATCAGCCCCTGCTCCCTCGGCGTGACGCCCTCGGCGGAGGCCGCGGCGATGGGCGCGGTGCCCAGCCCCGCCTCGTTGGAGAAGACGCCCCGGCTGACCCCCGCCGCCGCGGCGCCGAGCACCCCGCCGCCGATCCCGGCGGGCTGGAGAGCGGAGGCAAAGACCCGTCCGAGCACCGCCGGAAGCTCTGCCCGGAAGCGGAACAAAATCCACACACAGCAGAGCACATAGAGCCCTCCCATGACGGGGACCAGAACCGCCGAGAGCCGGCTGACCCGGCGTATGCCTCCCAGCATCACCCAGAGGGCAAGGGCCGCCAGGGCGAAGCCCAGGAGGGTCCCGGCCAGAGGCGCGGTCCCGCCCCAGGGTAGGCGCAGCAGCGTCAGCGTGCCCGTCTGCCGCTGGAGCAGGACCGACAGGCAGGCGCTGACGCTGCCGATCTGCACAAAGGTCCCCACGCCGAAGAGACCGGAGGCCGCCCCGAGGAGGGCAAAGGAAAGGGCCAGAGGCCTTGCCCAGCTCCCGAGCCCCAGACGGATATAGGCGAAGGGCCCGCCCCAGGGCCGGCCCGCTCCGTCCTTCAGGCGGTATTGGATCGCCAGGACTCCCTCGGCGTATTTGAGAGACAGCCCCGTCAGGGCGCTGAGCTCCATCCAGAGCAGGGCCCCGGGGCCGCCCAGGGAGAGGGCCGTGGCGACGCCCACGATGTTTCCCGTGCCCACGGTGGCCGAGAGGGCCGTGCAGAGGGCGGCAAAGGGACTGACCCCGCCCTGTCCGCCCCTTCGCCTGCGGAAGCTCAGGCGCAGGCCCTCGGGCAGCCCCCGCAGGGGCAGCAGGCCCAGGCGGAGATGGAGCCAGAGCCCCGCCCCGAGCAGCAGCGTGAGCAGGGGCCATCCCCAGAGCGTCTGTTCAAAACGCAGCAGCAGATTTTCCATCGTTCTCCCCTTTCCGGAAGGCCGGGGCCTCCGTGGAAAGCCTATGTTCTCTCCGGAGAGAAAATGAAAAAACACTTGCGCATTCCGCCATTCCATACTATAATAGATAGAAAGCAGTTTTGAGCAGAAATTTTCCGCGCTTCGCGGACATTCCACTGCAGGAGGTATCGCGTATGCAAGCGAAAACCGTAAAAAAGATCCGGGCCTGTTTCCAGCCCGGCAAGCGCGTTCATCTGGTGGGCATCGGCGGCGTTTCCATGCGGCCCCTGGCCCTTGTGCTTCGGGAGCGCGGCATGGAGATCAGCGGCTCCGATATGAATTCCTCCGTCTCCACCGACGAGCTCAAGGCCGCCGGGATCACCGTCTACATCGGCCACCGGGCGGAAAACGTCCGGGGCGCGGCCTGCGTCGTCCGGACCGCCGCCGCCCACAACGACAACCCGGAGATTGCCGCCGCCAGAGCCGCCGGCATCCCCGTCTTCGAGCGGGCAGAGGCCTGGGGCGTGCTGATGCAGGAATATCAAAACGCGGTCTGCATCGCCGGCACCCACGGCAAGACCACCACCACCGCCATGATTACCCACATCTTCATGGAGGCGGAGCGGGACCCGACGGTCATGATCGGCGGCTATCTGCCCCTGCTCCACGCCGGGCACCGGGTGGGCAGCGGCGACACGATCATTGCCGAGAGCTGCGAATACTGCAACTCCTTCCACAACTTTTCCCCCACCGTTGCCGTCATCAACAACATCGAGGAGGACCATCTGGACTTCTTCAAGGACCTCGGCGAGATCAAGGCCTCCTTCCGGCACTTTGCCAAGCTGGTGCCTCCCGAGGGCATCGTCATCGCCAACGGCGACGATCCCAACACCGCCGACGCCCTGCGGGGCCTGTCCTATCTGCGCTTCGGTCTGAGCGCGGCCAACGACGTCCACCCGGAGAAGGTCTCCGAGGACTGGCGGCGCTGCACGGTGATCTGCGCCGGGGAGCCCTACTGCGAGCTCTCGCTCTCGGTCTACGGCAAGTTCAACCTCATCAACGCCCTGGGCGCCTGCGCCGTGGCCTGGCACATGGGCATTGACGGCGCTGTGGCGGCAAAGGCCCTTACCGGCTTTCGGGGCGCGGGGCGGCGGCTCGAATTTAAGGGGCAGTGCAACGGCGCCGACGTCTACGACGACTACGCCCACCACCCCCACGAGGTCCGGGCCATGCTGGAGGCGGTGCGCACCATGGGCTACGAGCGGGTCATCGTGGCCTTCCAGCCCCACACCTTCACCCGGACCAAGGCCCTCTTCGGCCAGTTCGTGGAGGAGCTGCGGAAGCCCGACGTGCTGGTGCTGACGGAGATTTACGCCGCCCGGGAGCGCAACACCCTGAACATCCACTCCAGCGACCTGGCCGCCGAGATCCCCGGCTCTCTCTGCTTCGACACCCTGCCGGAGGTCTCCGCCTATCTGCGGAACATCGCCCGCCCGGGAGACATCATCCTGACCGTGGGCGCCGGCGACATCTACAAGGCGGGAGAGGCCATCTGCGAGAAAAAGGACTGAACCATGAAATATCAGATCAACAGCGAAAACTACCACAGCTTTGCGGTCTATGAGCAAAACAAGCTCCCGCCCAGAAGCTATTTCATCCCCTATCCCGACCGGGAGCGGGCCGACGCCGTGGGCCCCCTGGAGAAGCGCTACGGCTCTTCCAAGGTCCTCTGCCTGAACGGGGACTGGGATTTCAAATTCTATCCCCGGCCCGCCGAGCTGCCCGCGGTGCTGGATACCGACGCGCTCCGCTTTGACACCATGCCCGTCCCGGGCTGCTGGCAGTTCCACGGCATCGACCGGCCCTTCTATCTGAACGTCCGCTATCAATTCCCCTTCGATCCCCCGCGGATCCCCACCCTCGAGCCCGTGGGCCGGGTCTTCACCTGGATCGGCTTCGATCAGGGAATCTCTCCCCGGTGGAAAACGCCCAAGGACGAGTACAACTTCGTGGGCGTCTACCGCCGCTTTCTGGAGCTGGGGCCGGAGGAGCGCCGGTATGTGATCTCCTTCCTCGGCGTCGCCAGCTGTCTGGAGCTCTACGTCAACGGGCAGTTCGTCGGCTACTCCGAAGGCGCCCACAACACGGCGGAGTTCGACCTGACGCCCTTCCTGCGGCCGGGGAAGAACGAGCTGCTGGCCCTGGTGCGCCGCTGGTGTACCGGGACCTATCTGGAATGCCAGGACATGTTCCGGAACAACGGCATCTTCCGGGACGTGCTGCTGCGGGTCTCCGAGCCCACGGATCTCTGGGACATCGACGCAAAGACCGAAAAACGGGGAAGCTCCTATGCCCTGACCCTGCGCGCCGAGGCCGCCGAGGGGACCAGGGTCCGCTTTACCCTGTCCGGACACGGCCTGTCCCGCAGCGCCGAGGCGCTTGTAATCAACGGGAACGCCCAGCTTTGCTTCGAGGATCTGGCGGTGACAGAATGGAACGCGGAGTTCCCTGTCCTCTACGATCTCTACTATGAGACGGAAAGCTGCTGCGTCAAGGAGCGGATCGGCTTCCGGACCGTGGAGATTCGGGGCGACGTCTTCCTGCTCAACGGGAAAAAGCTGAAGCTCAAGGGCGTCAACCACCACGATAGCTCCCCCACAGAGGGCTACACCCTGACTCCCGCCGAGATCGAGCGGGACCTGCGGACCTGCAAGGCCTTCAACATCGACACGATCCGTACCTCCCACTATCCCCCCGATCCCCTGCTCCTGGAGCTGGCGGAGGAGCTGGGCCTCTACATCATCGACGAAAACGACCTGGAGACCCACGGCACCTGGGCCCACCATCTGCCCCCCAGCTACGATCTGATCTCCGACAACCCCAGCTGGGAGCCCCGGTATCTGGACCGGATCGCCCGGCTCTACGGCCGGGACAAGCTCCACGGAAACAGCTGTATCCTGATGTGGTCCCTGGGCAACGAGTCCGGCGGCACCAAAAACACCGACGCCATGTATCACTGGCTCAAGGCCCGGACTTCCCTGCCTGTCCACTACGAGTCCATCATCCACTGCAGGCGAAAGGCCTACGACATTGGCAGCGAGATGTACCCGGAGCCCGAGGACGTGCTGGCCGTGGCCGAGCACCGGCGCAAGGAAGCGCCGCTGAACGACCGGCCCTACTTCCTCTGCGAGTACGCCCACGCCATGGGCGTGGGCCCCGGCAACGCCGAGGCCTACTGGAAGCTCATCTACGGCCACGACAATCTTCTGGGCGGCTGCGTGTGGGAGATGGTCGATCACGCGGTGCTCCACGCCGACGGCAGCTATACCTACGGCGGCGACCACGGGGAATGGACCCACGACGGAAACTTCTGCGTGGACGGTCTGTTCTACCCGGACCGCAGCCCCTCCACCGGGGCCTGGATCGTCCGTCACCTCTATCGGCCCATCCGGGTCCGGCACCTGGAGGGCAATACCTTCGAGCTCTTCAACACCACGGCCTTTACGCCGGGCTCCGCCTACCGGCTGCGCTTCCATTGGAATGACGGCAGCGAGACGGAGCTCCGCCCCGAGCTCGCTCCGCTGTCGAAGCTTCGGGTGGAGCTGCCCCTGGGCGCGAGGACGAAGGACGGCCTCATGGCCGCCGTCGTCACCACCGATACCCGCACCGGCCGGGAGGTTTCCGTGGAGCAGCTCACCCTGGAGGAGCCGGAGCTGCCTCTGCCGGAGACCCGTCCGCTTCCGGCCTCGGTCCGCTTCACCGACGGACGGTTCTGCCTGGACCTGCCCAACGGCCACAAGCTCACGGCCATGACGCCCTCCACGAGCCTCTGGCGGGCCGCCACGGACAACGACCGGGACCCCCAGGGCGGCAACACCATGAAAAAGTGGTACGGAACCAAAGAGACGGTCCTCTCGGTCAAGCAGAGCCCCCACGGCTGCGAAGTCCGTTCCCGGCTGAGCCGGGACCCCCTGACGGCCTTCGAGCTCACGGATACCTATGAGGGCACCGAAAACGGGGTCCTCGTCACCAGCCGTCTGCACTGTGTCCGGGGCAAGGGGACCCTTCCCCGCTTCGGCAAGGTCTTCCGCCTGCACCGCAGCTTTGACCGGGTGCGGTATCGCGGGCGGACCGGCGAGAGCTACTGCGATATGAAGGAGCAGTTCCCCATCGGAGAAGCTCAGGCCCGCGTGACGGATATGACCGAGCCGAATATCAAGCCCCAGGAGAGCGGCAACCGCTGTGACTGCAGCTGGGCCGAGCTCTCCGACGGAGCGCTCCGCGTCCGCTTTGAGGCCGTGGACCGGCCCTTCGAGCTGGGCGTCAAGCCCTGCTCCGATCTGGCGCTGACGAAGATGAAGCACCGGGAGGACGAGCTCTGCACCGGGACCTATGTATCGATTCAGGCCTTCCAGCAGGGCATCGGCACCGGCTCCTGCGGCCCCCGGACCGCGCCGGAGTTCACCTATCCCGTCACGGAGGACTATGTGCTCTGCTTTGTGATCCGCGTCGAAGCCGAATGATACGGAGTGCACAAAAAACGTCCGCGGTCACGGGACCGCGGACGTTTTCTGTAAAAGGAGCTTATCTCTTCTTGTTGTTGCTCTTCTTGGGCTCGGGATCCTTCTTGTCGAGGAACATCCAGATCAGAGCGGCCAGGATGCCGCCGACCAGCGGGGCCAGGATGAAGATCCAGACCTGGCTCAGGGCGTCGCCGCCGGCAAAGATGGCGGGGCCGAGAGAACGGGCCGGGTTCACGCTGGTGCCGGTGAGGGCAATGCCCAGCAGATGGACCAAGGTCAGGGTGCCGCCGATGACCAGACCGGCAACCTTGCTGAAGGCCTCGCGGGAGGTGACGCCCAGAATGGCAAGGACGAAGATACAGGTCAGCACGACCTCGGCGATGAAGCCCTGGGTCGGGGTGACCTGAACCTCGCCGAGCTTCTGCAGCGCGTTGGCGCCGAAGCCGCAGTCGAAGCCGAAGAGCACGCCCAGCAGAGCGGCGCCGGCAATGGCGCCCAGGCACTGGGCAATCACGTAGCAGCAGAAGTCCTTGACGTTCATCTTCTTGCTGACCAGCATGGCGATGGAGACAGCGGGGTTGATGTGGCAGCCGGAGATGTTGCCGATGGAATAGGCCATGGCGACAATGACCAGACCGAAGGCGCCGGCAACCGCCAGATAACCGCCCTGCACGTCGCAGCCGATGGCGACGGCGGTGCCGCAGGCCACCAGAACCAGGACAAAGGTGCCGATGAATTCCGCGACATACTTTCTCAGATCTTTCATGTACATTACCTCCTTTTCTGATCAAAAGCCTTTGCTTTTGTCCTGATTATTATAGCGCGTTCTGGGCCGATGTGCAAGTGTTTCTATCAAAAAGGCGCTGTTTTTTTCATCCCGTTCCGCCGCGGCTCTTGACAAACCGCCCGGAAGCCTGTATATTGGTTGTATGCAATCTAATTGGAAAGGATGAAACAAATGAGACAATCTTACCGGACCCGGGGCGTCTGCTCCGTGCAGATCAATTTCGACCTGAACGGCGACGTTGTGAGCGACGTGGAGTTCATCGGCGGCTGCAACGGCAACCTGAAGGCCATCAGCAAGCTCGTCAACGGCATGACCGTGGAGCAGATCGAGAGCTATCTGAAGGGCAACACCTGCGGCTACAAGCCCACCTCCTGCGCCGACCAGCTCGCCATCGCCGTCCGTCAGGCCTATGACCGGACCCATGCCTGAGGCCGCCGCGCCGGACCGCTATGCCGGTCTGAAGCTGGAAAACCAGCTCTGCTTCCCCCTCTATGCCGCCTCCCGGGAGATCATCCGGCACTATCGGCCCCATCTGGAGGCCCTGGACCTGACCTACACCCAGTACATCACCATGATGGTCCTCTGGGAGGAGGGCGAGCTCAGCGTCAAGCAGCTGGGGCAGCGCCTCTATCTGGACAGCGGCACCCTGACGCCTCTGCTCAAAAGCCTCCAGGCCAAGGGCTACGTCACCCGCAGGCGCAGCGAGGCCGACGAGCGGGTTCTGGTGGTCCGGCTGACGGAGGCGGGAACGGCCCTGCGGGAAAAGGCCCTGGCCGTCCCCGAGGGCATGCGGGCCTGCGTGACCCTGTCCCCCGAGGAGGCCGCTGTGCTCTATAAGCTGCTCTATAAGCTGCTGGCAGTTCCCGATTGAGTCTGCTGTCCGCGGCCTGACCGCTCCGTGTGTGGAGCCGTCAGGCCGCGGGCTCCGTTTTTTTGAGCACCACCACGAACCCGTCCACATTGTTGCCGCAGACCGTGTAACGCCCCGCTGTTGGGACGATCACCCGGTCCTTTGGGCAGAAATAGAGCTCGTAATCGACGCCGAGGCAGCACACGCTGAGGTGTTCGCCGAAGAAGGGATAGCCGCGCAGAAGCTCGATATACTCCTCCAGACAGAGGTTTTCACTTGCCATGACACAGGAATGCGGGAGCCCGACGTAGCGGAAGTGCCAGGATTCATAGTCAATTCCTGTGATCCCGCTCTTGGAAGGCGGATAGCGCTGGATGAAGCCGTATTCCCAGGCGTGGTCCACGGCCCAGGCATATTCCCCTTCGCCGTCGAAGCCGCCGCTGGTCCCGTCTTCGACGTTGTAGGTATCCAGGTCGACGGCCAGACCCGTATGATGCTCGCTGTGACCGGGCAGGGCGAGGTAGGTGTCGGCATAGCCCTGACCTTTTTTGGCAACGGCGTTGTCATAGAGCTTGGTCTGGTCCTCCAGACTTCTCCAGCCGGCGACGATATTGACGTCCGTGATCCCGGTCTCCCCCGCAAATGCTTCCATCCATGCGTTGAGCGCCTCCAGGGTCTCCGGCGTCACGCTGAGATAGATGTTCTTGACCAGATAGTTCCTGTTCTTGCCCTCGTAGACGGAGATTGTTTTGGCCCTGGAGGCGTCAAAGGCGGCTTCCCCGTTGACCAAAACCAGGGTCCCCTCCGCCAGAGCGGATTCCGGTACGTCGATCCGTTCCCAACCCTCCGGGAGCGGCTCGGATGCGGTCTCGGAGACTTCTCCCGTTTCTGCGGCGTCAGGCGCCGCTGGGGAAGTTCTTCCCTCCCCGGACGGAGCTACTGTCTCCGCTGGATCCGCGAGCACGCAGGATAATAACAGCCCCGCAAGTCCCGCCGTCAGAAGAAGTATGCCCCCAAGGAACGCGAACCGCTTGAGATAGAACCTCCTGCGCCGCGCCCGTCGTCTTGCCAGTTCTTTTGATGACATAGAAAACGCTCCTTTGCTCTGTTTTTTACACAGTAGCAAAGGAGCGCTTCGGTTCGTCATGCTTTCGGCATCTTTTTGGCATCATTCACTTTTTTATTGGTTGACTGTGAGGAGTCCCTCCCTCAAAATGAGCAGAAATGGAATACGCAGCCGTTCTTCCCCGTTTTCTGAAAGCAGAAACACCCCGCTTCCCCCAAAGTCCTGCATATCCTCTTCCGTCAAGGAAACGGTATATGCAATAGATAATTGCCGGCTGCAGTGTGCGCACAGGGCGTCTCCCAGCACGGAACAGATGTGTTTCCGAAGGTTTGTAACGCTTTCCAAATCATGAAACAGGGTATCCCACCATGCCGGATAGCCGGATAAGCTGCATTCCAGCAGCAGGCCCGTCTGATCGTCCAGCACCGCTTCGATGTGCCAATCGCCGTCCAGGGCGATCTCCAGATCCCATACAAGGACAGACCCCTCTGAACCAAAGCTGAGCAGCATCGGTTCGACCCTGAGATCCTTTGCTTCCAGTTCAAGAGGGTTCCCGGTCAATTCCTTCTGAAATTGCTCCATAACGGAACGAGCCTCCTGCTCCGTCATAAAGATCCCCCGTTCCAGCGGGACTGTATCCGCCAAGGGGTTTTCTCGCAGCAAACGCAGCTTATCGGCGGCGCTCAAATCGGTTTGATAACTGACATCGATCTGTTGGATCGAGACCGGCTCCGGGTTTCCCTCCAGCAGGGCATCTTGATTTTCGGTGATAAGGACCGGAAGAAACCATCCGATGACGCCTGCCGCCGCGAGCAGGAGGA
>CAMVKI010000003.1 GCA_947168005.1 uncultured Clostridia bacterium | reverse complement strand
GAGCAGGCGCAGCGGAAGGCGTCCTCCAGGTTGATCTTGGAGTCCGTGTTGTCCGAGCCGATGGGCTTCTGCGCGCCGGTCAGGATGATGGGCTTGGGGCTGCGCTGGATCAGATAGGACAGGGCCGCCGCGGTGTAGGCCATGGTGTCGGTGCCGTGGGTGATGACGAAGCCGTCGTACTCGTCGTAGTGCTCCCGGATACAGGCCGCGATCTGGAGCCAGCGGGACGGGGCCATGTTGGTGCTGTCGATGCTGAAGATCTGCTTGCAGGTCGGAGTACAGAAATCCCGGATCTGCGGGACGTACTGTAAAAGCTGGGTGGCGGTGAGCTCCGGCGCGAGACCGTCGGAGGCCATTTCCGAGGCAATGGTGCCGCCGGTGCCGATGACAAGGATCTTTTTCATGCATAACGCTCCCTTCGTCCTTGCTGCCTCTATTGTACAACAGAAAGGAAAAGAATGCAATGAGCAATCCGAAAAAACAGGCAATTATCTTCGATCTCGACGGCACGCTCTGGGACGCCTCGGAGACCATCGCCCCGGCCTGGAACGAATGGTGCCGGACCCACGGCGTAGACCGGCTCTTCACCCCCGCCGACTGCCGGAGCTACTGCGGAAAGACTCTGCCGGAGATCGCGGCCTATGTCTTCCCGCAGGCGGAGCCTGCCTGGCGGGAGGCTGTTATCGAAGGCTGCTGCGACGCGGAGTGCATCCCGCTGGCGGAGCACGGGGGAAGTCTCTATCCGGACACGGAGGCTGTGCTGAAGGAGCTGGGGGAAAAGTTTTTCCTTGCCGTGGTGAGCAACTGCGGCCTGGGCTATATCGAGGCGTTCTTTTCCGGCAATCAAACCGGACAGTATTTCGACGACTGTGAGAACGCGGCCCGTACCGGCCTTTCCAAGGGGGAAAACATCCGCCTGGTCATGGAACGAAACGGGATTGAGAAGGCGGTCTACGTAGGCGATACCGAGGGCGACCATGCCGCTGCCCGGGCTGCGGGGGTCCCCTTTATCCATGCCGGCTATGGCTTCGGAACGGTCAGCGGCGCGGACGCGGTGATCCGGATGTTGGAGGAGCTTCCCCAAGCCGCGGCAAAACTGCTGGGTGATTGAATGACAGGCTGTTCTTCCCGGGAAGGAAAAGACTTAAAAATGAATCTTGACAAACGGGGGAAAATATGATATTTTATTTGAGCAAATTCGGAGAGATGTCCGAGCGGTTTAAGGAGCCGGTCTTGAAAACCGGTGACCCGGCAACGGGCCGTGGGTTCGAATCCCACTCTCTCCGCCATTTTAATCTTTCCAACATAAGATGTTCGATTCGGAGTGGTACCCAAGAGGCCGAAGGGGCTCCCCTGCTAAGGGAGTAGGCGTCCAAAAAGCGCGCGAGGGTTCAAATCCCTCCCACTCCGCCAAAGCGAAAATCCTGTCACGGCGCTGACAGGATTTTCGCTTTGTATTCTTCATTCTTAAATCTTCAGTATTCATTATTCATTTCCCCACAGGATTTTCCAAATGAATAATGAATATTGAAGAATGAATAACTGTCTAATACTTGAAACTTCAGAACTCGGCTGATATAATTATATGGTCTCTCAGAGTCATTGCGGACATTGCAGAAAACAGTCCGGACATAGTACAGAGAACAGGAAACAAAGGGACAGCAGCTTCATTGCTTTCGCCCAAAAACACGTCACGGGCGTTCATTTTCTGGAGGGAGACGCAGTTCAGCTCCCGTTTGAGAATAATACTTTTGACGTCACGATCTCAAATACGGTTCAGGAGCATATTGAACCGACTGCCTTTTGGCGGGAACAGAGGCGCGTGTTGAAACCGGACGGAGTATGCCTGTGCCTTTCAGCCCGGAAAGGGATTCAATGTACGGCGCCGTGCCTGGAAATGACAGACGAAGAAAAAGAATTCTGGAAAAGTCTTCCGCAATCAGAGAACCTTCTGGAACAATATGGCGTCGGTCAATATCGCATGTCTGAATCGGAGCTTCCTGCGTCAATGGAAAAGAATGGCTTCCGGAATGTGAGCGTCGGTTACGCCGTCATAGATCTGACGCCGGATGCGGCGCAGTATTCCGATCAGATGGCGGAGGCTATGATCGAGGAAGGCAGAGAGTCGAGTCTGGAGGCGATCCGTTCCACCCATTCGGAGCATGCGGCAAAAGCAATCGTTGCCGTTAACAGGAAATATGATGAACGACTTAGGTTGTATTGCAGCGGGATCAAACAGTGGGACACGTCTGTTTCCGTAACGATGATTCTTCGCGGCATAAAGTGACGATTCAAGTTTGCGGCAAAGCTATCGCCGCCGTTTTTTCTTTCAGGAGGGCACAATGCTGATTGAGGGTTACGTTGAATATTTGAACCACCGGACCTATTATAGGATCGCAGGAGATCCGAATTCCCGGAAAACGCCGCTGCTGATGCTCCACGGCGGGCCGGGCTCTACGCATAATTACTTTGAGGTGCTGGACAGCCTGGCAATCGAGGACGGCAGGCTTTTGATCAGCTACGATCAGATCGGCTGCGGCAACTCCTATCTGGACGGGCATCCGGAGCTCTGGACCATGGACACCTGGATCGGCGAGCTCAAAGCCGTCCGCAAGGCCCTGGGATTGAAGGAAGTGATCCTCCTGGGCCAGTCCTGGGGCGGGATGCTTCTGCTGGAATATATGTGTCGGCACGATCCTGCGGGAGTCAAGGGGATCGTCCTGTCCAGCACCCTGCCCTCCAGCCGCCTGTGGGGAGAAGAACAGAGCCGTATGATCCGGCAGCTCCCGGATCGGATGCAGACGGCCATTCGCGAGGCGACAAAACAAAACAACTACAGTTCTGCGGAATACCGGGCGGCGGAGGCGCTCTATATGGAGCTGCACGCGGCGGGAAGGCCGAGCCCTCAGGCGCCGGACTGCCTGACCAGAGCCAAGCGCAGCGGCAGGGAGAGCTATCTGATCGGCTGGGGGCCCAACGAGTTCACCCCCATGGGCACGCTGAAGGATTTTGATGTCACGGAGCTGCTTCCCGGCATCAAAGCGCCGGCGCTGATCTTCAGCGGAGGAAACGACCTCTGCACCCCGTATATCGCCAAAACCATGTACGACCGCATTCCAAAGGCCCGCTGGGAGCTCTTCCGGGACTGCCGCCACATGTGCTTCGTGGAGGATACGCCGAGATATTCAAGAATCCTGAGGGAATGGATGAACCAATTATAGGAATTGATCCAATAAAACGGCACAGCCAGCAAAGGCTGTGCCGTTTTATTGGATCAATTCCTCATAACGCTGGTCTGTCAGCAGATAGTCATCCGGCGTGATGGTGGGGAGGACCTTGCTGATGGGCTGAACGAGGTCGAGACTGTAGACCCAGGTGGGACGGCACTGAAACATCAGGCAGAGCTGACCGAGCTCCTTCAGCTCCCGGGAATAGATCATAAACTGTACTGCAAACAGCGCGTCAACCTCGCTTGGCAGAGTCCGAATCAGATAACGCAGGACATCCAGAGAATCCTCCGATTCACAGCAAACGCGGACCGTGTGGGAGACGGGAATCCCGTTGTCCCTGCAATACCTTCTGCAAATCGATTCCTGACGATCGGCGGTCAGGCTTTCCGGAAGGTCGGAGCCGGTTCGGACAAAGATGACGGCGGACTTTGGATTTTTTGGCGGAGTAAAACGCATAACAGATCACCCGCTGCTATTATAAATGGTGAGAGAGAAAAAAGCAAGCCCGCTGTGAATAAAAACAGGCGGGCTTCCATAGGATGCAGAGAAAGGAGAGGATCAAAACGAAAAAGACTGCGTTATACCGGAAAGCAAAGCGGAGCGGGGGAGGGGAGAGAGGCGGCGTTCGCCTTCTGCCCGGAATCATTGCGGCGGGGGCGGCGTTCGCTATCCTGATCACCGGATCCTCGTATCTGATGAAACAGAGCCTCGTCCCGGTCAGCCTTGCGCCGCTTTTGGGCAAGCTCAGCTTTGCCCTGGCTTCGGGGATCGGATGCTGGACGGCGGCGCGGAGCGCGGACAGAAGAAAGCTGCTCGCCGCGGCAATCACGGGCCTGTTCCTCCTGGCGGCCGCAGCGGCGGGCTTCGCGCTGCGAAAAGAACCTGGGCCCGCGAGGCTTGCGGCGCCGCTTGCCATCACAAGCGGCGCGATCCTGCTCGGCGCCCTGCTGGGAACGCGAAAGCGGGGGCTCGGTTACAGATAATTGGCTTTGTGCTTATTGCCCATACAAAAAAGCGGATAATTCGAGCCAGGATTTCAAGATGTGGTAGGTGCGGCTTGCCGAATACCCCCATACCTTGAACAGGTTTACAGGTTGACATAACGTAATTTACATAATATCTGTTCATAATTCACAAAAAACGAGTGTTTGGATAAAAAGGCTTGCAAAGTCAGCAATTTTCGAGTATATTAACAAGGCATACAGGATTCATGCACTGTCATAATAACGGAATATGCGCATTTTGTTAACTGCTTTATTTCCAAACACAATATATGGTATGGAGTGATTTGGAATGACACGATTGCGCCCTTGGACCCCAGGACTGTTGTATGACAGACGCGATTTGCAGACCGTCGTTCTTTGTGCGCTTGTCGGTTCCTTGACAGGCGCGCTTTATGCCCGGGCAAGCTCCGCTTCGATCTCCGAGGAGCTGTTCTTCCACGCCCGACAGCCTGTTCTCCTGTCTGCGCTGCGGCTGAGCCTGTTTCCTGTTCTGATGGCTGCGGCCCTGCTTCTGCAAAGCCGAGGGCTGTTCTGGCTGCTGTTCTTTGGAAAGGGCTTTGCCGTTTCCTGCTTGCTCTGCATCGCGGCGAGCTTCGGCGCAGGTCCTCTCAGCTGCCTGCTGCCAGGGCTGCTCCTTGAAACGCTTTTGCCGCTTCCTGCTTTTTTCCTGCTTGGCGCCGTCTGGTACGGCGAGACGGGAGCGGGGCGATGGAGCCTGCGGCCGATTCTTCCGGCCCTGCTGTCCGTTCTGGCCGGACTGCTTCTTGAGCGCCTTCTTTTTAATTCCTGAACGAAAGAGCGAATGATTATGGCGGATTATATCGCCCAGTATGAGACCTATCTGCTGGAGGTCAAGCATGCCTCCGCGAACACGGTATCGTCTTACATACGGGATCTTCGACAATTAGAAAAATATGTCAGCGACATTCTGGATACAACGCTGGATCAGCTTATGCCGGACCAGATGACCGGGTATTTTGCGTGGCTCACGAACGCGGGCAAATCCAACGCGACGGTCACCCGAAGCTTAGCCTCGGTCAAGGGCTTCTATAGCTTTCTGGTTTCCTCGGGCTGCGTGGAAAACAACCCGGCCAAGGGGGTCCATCTGGCAAAGGTGGAGAAAAAGCTGCCGCAGATTCTTTCCGGCCGGGAGGTGGAGCTGCTGCTGGAGCAGCCCCAGTGCACCGATCCGAAGGGCTTCCGCGACAAGGCCATGCTGGAGCTCCTCTATGCCACGGGCATCCGGGTCAGCGAGCTGATTTCCCTGAACGTGGAGGACGTGAATATTCCCGCGGGCTTTATTCGCTGCAGCGGCGGCAAGGCCAGGATTATTCCTCTCTATCCGGCGGCGGTCCGCGCCATCCAGACCTACCTGACCCAGATACGCCCGAGCATGATCGCAGATCCCGCGGAGCCCGCCCTTTTTGTCAATCTCAGCGGCGAGCGCATGTCCCGCCAGGGCTTCTGGAAGATTATCAAGCACTACCAGCAGACCGCGAACATCCAGAAGGACATCACGCCCCACACCCTGCGGCACAGCTTTGCGGCCCATCTTCTGGAGAACGGCGCGGATATCCGCTCGATTCAGGAAATGCTGGGGCACAGCGACATCTCCTCCACCCAAATCTACACCCAGATTGTCAAACAGAATCTCAAATCTGTCTACAATAAATTCCATCCGAAAGCCTGAAGAAAGAGGTCATTCTATGAAGATCAAATCCGGTTTCATGCTCCGCGACATCGCGGGCTGCAAGATCGTTGTCGCCGTCGGAAAGCGGACGGTCGAATTTAACGGAATCATCAATCTCAACGATACCGGCGCCTTCCTCTGGGAGCGTTTGGAAAAGGGCGCCACGGAGGACGAGCTTGTCTCCGCCATCCTCGAAAACTATACCGACGTGGACGAGCCCACCGCCCGGGAAAGCGTTCAAAACTTTGTAAAAACCCTCCGCGACGGCGGCTGCCTCGATGACTGAGCCGGAGAAAAAGCCGGCGGTCAGACAGTTTTCTCTGTCGGAGCTGGAGCCTCTGATCCGGGAGGCCTTTGCCGAAGGAAAGGGCTTCTGGCTGCCCGTCACCGGGACAAGCAATCTGCCCACGCTCCGCGGCGGACGGGACGAGATCATTCTGGGCCGGGTGGACGGGCCGCTGAAGAAGTACGAGCTTCCGCTCTACCATCGCGACAACGGTCAGTACACCCTGCACAGGATCGTATCGGTCCAGCCGGACGGCAGCTACACCTGCTGCGGCGACAATCAGTGGATCAAGGAGCCGGGGATCCGCCCCGATCAGATCGTCGGCCGCGTGATTCGGATTACCCGAAAGGGAAAGACCTTCACGCCGGATAACCTGCTCTACCGGCTCTGGGTCCGGGTTTGGGTTCTTCTGCTTCCGTGCAGAAGCTTCCTGATCCGGGCCTCTCATGCGTCAGCAAGGCTCCTGAGAAAGGCATTTCACCGAAAATAATAGTTCGGCTGTTGGTTACAGAAACATAGGAAGTGAACGAATGAAGACCAAGCAATACTGGAATCCGAAACCAATCCGGATCGCCTTCCTGATCGTATTGGACATCCTTTTGATCAACGCTGCGTCTGTCCTCGCGCTGTTTATGCTGGAGGATTTCAACTGGTCAAAGATGATGGGCCAGGCCTACATGGGCTCGATCATCCGATACTCGATTATCAGTACCGTCGTAACCATCCTCATCTTTATTCCCTTTAAGCTCTACAACAGTCTCTGGCAGTACGCCAGTGTGGACGAGCTGATGCACATTGTGCTGGCCGGCGCCCTTGTGAGTCTCATCAAGTTCATTGTTAATCTCATTCCGGGCGCCGCCCTGTTCCGGATCAGCTATCCCCTGATCAGCGGAATGCTGATGATTGCCTTCGTGGGCATTTCCAGAATCGGCTACCGCATGATCCGCCAGCGGATCCGGGGCGAGAGCCCTGCGGTCAAGGTCAGGACCCTTCTGATCGGCGGCGGCAACGCGGGCGCCATGGTCCTGCGGGAATTTCAGACCAGCGTCAAATCCACCAACCACGTGGTCTGTATCGTGGACGACGATTTCGCCAAGCGCGGCAGCTATCTGCGGGGCGTCAAGATCGTCGGCAACCGCAATGACATCAAGGCCGTTGTAGACAAGTACCGGATCGAGGAGATTGTGCTTGCCATACCAACCGCTTCGTCCAAGGACAAGCGGGACATTCTGGAGCTCTGCCAGCAGACCAGCTGCCGTCTGAAGACCCTCCCGGCCATCTTTCAGCTTGCCAACGGCGAGGTCTCTCTGGAAAAGATGCGGGACGTCGATGTGCTGGACCTGCTGGGACGGGACAGCGTAAAGGTCAATCTCTCCGGCATCTCGGCCTACATCAAGGGAAAAACCGTGCTCGTAACGGGCGGCGGCGGCTCCATCGGCAGCGAGCTCTGCCGCCAGATCGCCAAGAACAGCCCGGAGCGGCTGATTATCTTCGACATCTACGAAAACAACGCCTACGATATTCAGCAGGAGCTGCTGCGCGCCGACCCGAATCTGAATCTCACGACCCTGATCGGCTCTGTGCGGGATAAGGACCGGGTGGAGATGGTCTTCTCCAAGTACCGTCCCGAGCTGGTCTTCCACGCCGCGGCCCACAAGCACGTCCCGCTCATGGAGAACAGCCCCAATGAGGCGGTGAAGAACAACGTCTTCGGTACGCTGAACGTGGCGGAGGCCGCGGACAAGTATCACGCTGAGAAGTTCGTCCTGATCTCCACCGACAAGGCCGTGAACCCCACGAACATCATGGGCGCCTCCAAGCGGATCTGCGAGATGATCGTGCAGTCCATGTCCGCCCGTTCGGAGACGGTCTTCGTGGCCGTGCGCTTCGGCAACGTCCTGGGCAGCAACGGCAGCGTGATCCCGCTGTTCAAGAAGCAGATTGCCGAGGGCGGCCCCGTCACCGTGACCCACAAGGACATCATCCGCTACTTCATGACGATTCCCGAGGCGGTGTCCCTGGTTCTCCAGGCTGGCGCCTTTGCGAAGGAAGGAGAGATCTTCGTCCTCGATATGGGCGAGCCGGTCCGCATCGACGACCTTGCCCGCAAGATGATTCGCCTGTCCGGCTTCGAGCCCGACGTGGATATTGAGATCAAATACACAGGTCTGCGTCCCGGCGAGAAGCTCTATGAGGAGATGCTGATGAAGGAGGAGGGGCTTCGCACCACGGAGAACGAGCTCATCCACATCGGCAAGCCCCTGGTCATCGACGAGGAGGATTTCCGCAGGAAGCTTGAACTGCTTCACAAGGCCTGCGAGGAAAACAGCCCCGAAATCAAAGAACTCGTGGCGGGCATTGTAAAAACCTATCACAGAGCGCCTGTCAGCGTCTGACAGCCAAATCCGGAGCCGAAGATCAGATCTTCGGCTCCGCGCTCATATTTCAGAGAATTCTGCATATACTCTTCCCGGGTGATAAAGAATGAAGAAAAGAAGAGTCGGAATCTATCTGTTCTGGATCCTGGCGACGGAAGCAGTCGGCATCCTTGCGGCCCTGCTGACAAAGGACGGGATGGCGCTCTACAAGGCCCTGACCAGCAAGCCGCCGCTCTCGCCGCCCTCCGTCGTGTTTCCCATCGTCTGGGCGATCCTCTACGCCCTCATGGGAATCGGCATGGCCCGGGTGGTGCTTTCGGCCCGCAGCGATGAGCGGAGCGACGCGATTCAGGTCTATCTGATCCAGCTCGCCGTCAACTTTGCCTGGAGCATCTTTTTCTTCCGGTTCCAGTCCTACGGCGGGGCCCTGCTTGTCCTGGTGCTGCTCCTGGCGCTGATCGTCTGGATGATTCTCCGCTTTCGGCGGGTGGAACGGCCCGCGGCCCTGCTGCAGATTCCCTACGTGCTCTGGGTGGCCTTCGCCGCCTATCTCAACGCCGGCGTCTGGCTCCTGAACAGGTAAAACCGAAGCATCGCCCCGGGACCGAAGCAAGGTCCCGGGGCGATGGCCTTTTCAGTCGAAGGCGGGGTTCATATAATACACGTTCTTCCGGTTCAGCCGCTCCCGCAGAGTCTGGATGGCCTCGCCGAAGCGCTGGAAGTGGACGATTTCCCGCTCCCGCAGGAACTTGATGACGTCGTTGACGTCGGGATCGTCGGAGAGCCGCAGAATGTTGTCATAGGTCACCCGGGCCTTCTGCTCCGCGGCCAGGTCCTCGGTCAGATCCGCGATGGGGTCTCCCTTGACCGCCATGGAGGCCGCGGTCCAGGGGAAGCCGCTGGCCGCCGTGGGATAGACTCCGGCGGTATGGTCCACGAAGTAAGGCGCGAAGCCGTCGGCCCGAATTTGCTCCTCGCTGAGCTTCCGGGTGAGCTGGTGCACGATGGCGCCCACCATTTCGAGGTGCCCCAGCTCCTCCGTGCCGATGTCCGTCAGCAGGCCCCGCAGCTCGGGGTAGGGCATGGAGTAGCGCTGGCTCAGATAGCGCAGGGAAGCGCCGAGCTCGCCGTCGGGTCCGCCGTACTGACTGATGATGATCGAGGCAAGCTTGGGATTCGTCGCGGCGATTTTGACCGGGTATTGGAGCTTCTTTTCATAAACAAACATGGTCAATCCTCCTGATTCGCGGCATATTCCCAGGGCCAGGGCGTGCTGTTCCAGGTGTAGGCTCCGTTCTGTGCGGCCTGCTTCTGGAAGAGGGGGCCGCAGCTCTGCTGATATTGGGCCATCCCGGCCTCATAGAGCTCCGTGTACTGCCGGAAGAGCTCCACCGCCTCCGCGTCGTCGGCATGGGTGTCCAGATACAGCCCGAGCTCCTGGACCGCGAAGCCCAGGGCCTGGAGCTGGTGCAGCAGGGTGTCGGGCTTTTCCTCGGTATTGACCATCCCCAGGAAGGGGAGATCCAGACAGGGGAAAAGGGTGCCCCGGATCAGACCTGTCTTGGCCGGATACTGCTCCGGATTGTTCGGCTGAAAGGGCACATAGGGATTTGCCAGAGGGGCCTGCGCGGGCAGAACGCCGCAGCAGCCGCGATTCCTGTTGTCGTCCATTCGGATTCCTCCCGAAAAAGAAACTTCGGAAACGTCTTTTTTCGACGTTTTCAAACTTATTCTATGCAAAGCCAGGTTTTTGTGCTATACTTGAAGAAGAATGAATCTCCGGGCAAACGCATAGACTGCCCCGAGGTGGTGCTATGCGGCTGTTCAGAAAAATGCTCCCATATTACATTGTGACGGTGCTGTTGGCTGTGCTTGTATCCGCGGCCGCTTCCCAAAGCGTGACCGCGTTCTCCGTGCTGACAGCCTCAGCCGAACGGGATCCGAAGCCCACGGTCATCGTCGATCCCGGCCACGGCGGGGAGGACGGCGGGGCTGTCTCTCCCAGCGGCCTTCGCGAAAGCGGGCTCAATCTGGAGATTGGCCTGCGGACCCGGGACCTGCTGCGGTTCCTTGGCCTGCGTGTGGGTATGACCAGGGACAGGGATGTTTCCATCCACAGCCCCGAGGCGAAGACAATTTCGGAGAAGAAGGTCTCGGACCTGAAAAACCGGGTCCTGCTTGTCAACGGGACCGAGGACGCGATCCTGGTCAGCATCCATCAGAACATGTTCTCCGAGCCGAAATATCGGGGCGCGCAGCTGTTCTACGCCCGGACCGCCGGGAGCAGGGAACTGGCCGAGCGGCTGCAAAGCGTTTTCGATACGGAGCTGGACCCCTCCAATCATCGGCTGGCGAAGGAGAGCGAGGAGATCTATCTGCTGTCGAGAATTCGCTGTCCCGGGGTTTTGGTCGAATGCGGCTTCCTCTCCAACCCGGAGGAGGAGCGGCTGCTGCGGACGGAGGCCTATCAGAAGAAGCTGGCCGCGGCGATCAGCGCGGCGCTCACGGTCCAGCTTGCGGAGCGATACAGCGAGTAAAATAGAAAGGGGAGACCCCCATGAAACAGAAGACCGTCTATTACTGCACGAGCTGCGGCAACGAGACCCCCCAGTGGATGGGCCGCTGTCCGGCCTGCGGGGAATGGAATACCCTGAAGGAGCACGTGGAAGCGCCTGCGAAGGCCGCCCGCCGCGCCGCTCCGGCGGAGGGGGGAGAGCGCAGGCCCAAGCGCCTGTCTCAGATCGTCAGCGGCAGCGAGCAGCGCTTTTTCACCGGCTTTGGAGAGCTGGACCGGGTCCTGGGCGGCGGCGCCGTGAAGGGCTCTCTCGTCCTTGTGGGCGGCGCGCCGGGCATCGGCAAATCCACGCTGCTGCTCCAGATCTGCCGGGAGCTCTGTAAGGAGCAGAAGGTTCTCTACGTCTCCGGCGAAGAGAGCGAGAGCCAGCTCAAAATGCGGGCGGAGCGCCTGGGAGTGAGCTCGGAGACCCTGCTGGTCTACGGGGAGACGGAGATGGAGGAGATCCTGCGGGCGGCCAAGGAGACGGAGCCCGATATTCTGATCGTGGACTCCATCCAGACCATGTACGCTGCGGACAATACGACCTCTCCCGGCGGCATCTCCCAGGTCAAGGACTGCACCATGGCCCTGCTCCAGCTCTCCAAGCAGACCGGCATCACGGTCTTCGTCGTGGGCCACGTGAACAAGGAGGGCTCCATCGCAGGCCCGAAGGTCCTGGAGCACATGGTGGACTGCGTGCTCTACTTTGAGGGCGAGCGGAACGGCCCCTACCGGTTGCTGCGGGCGGCCAAGAACCGCTTCGGCTCCACCAACGAGATCGGCGTCTTCGAGATGGCCGACCACGGCCTGCGGGAGATCCCGAATCCCTCCGAGGTCCTGCTGGCCGGACGGCCCAAGGGCGCCGCAGGGACCTGCGTGGCCTGCGCCATGGAGGGCAGCCGTCCCGTCCTGGCCGAGGTCCAGGCCCTGGTGACCCGGAGCTTCCTGAACCAGCCCCGCCGGACCACCGACGGCTTCGACTACAACCGGGCCGCTCTGCTGGCGGCGGTGCTGGAAAAGCGGGGTGGTCTGCGGCTCTCGGACTGCGATCTCTTCCTGAACGTCATCGGCGGTCTGCGGATTGACGAGCCGGGCTCCGATCTCCCCGTTGCCATTGCCATTGCCTCCAGCTTCCGGGACCTGCCCGTGGCCGACGATCTGACGGCCATCGGCGAGCTGGGCCTGACAGGGGAGACCCGGGCCGTCTCGAATCTGGAGCTTCGTCTGGCCGAGGTGGCCCGCCTGGGCTTCACGAAATGCGTCATTCCCCGCCACGGCACCGAGAAGCTGAGCGCCCCCAAGGGCCTCCAGCTCCTCCGCGTCCGCAATCTCCGCGAGGCGGTGGAGATTGCCCTTGGACAGGGGTCCGGAATCTGAATCAGCCTACAGCCGGAGCGGCGAGCTTACGCCGCACCGGCTGTATATTTGTATAAATACATTAATATTTCCGGATTTTTTTGGGAATGAATTGACATCCTGTCGGGATATGGTAAAATTGAAATGTATAAACTTACAAAAGGAGGTATCGCCCATGAAACGCAAACGAATTGTGTCCTGGCTGACGGTACTTGTGCTGCTTGTCAGCCTGCTGCCGGCGGGAACGATCACCGCCTCTGCGTCCGGAAGCGGTCCGCGCAAGGTGCTGGTCGGTCTCATCGAGTACCTGTACAACGACCTGGGGGATGATTTTTACATCCACTACTGGGACAGCAACGGGTTCACCGGCGACGAACCGCTTTCCTACACAAACATCGATCAATACGAAAAAAACCTCGGGACAAACTACTGGAGTGACACGCCGCAGCAATTCCGGCTCTACATTGCGGAGATTCCGGATGAGGCGGTGGGCTTCAAGCTCTGGCATCCCAACTCAAATCGCTGGTTCGGAAACGACGGCAATCCTGTGTTCGACGCCAAAGCCTTCCTCTTTGAGTACGGCGGGAATGATCTTGCGCTCTATGAGGCTCCTGTCGAGAACGTTGACGGGCCAAACGATTGGAGCGCGCTGGCATCTGACGTCTGCCTCGGGCTGGACTACGCGGGGCGGACGGTCACGATGACGGCCGGTTTCTCCATCGGGTATGAGCCCATCGGCGACAGGGACCATCCCTTCCGCGGCTGCTTTAACGGCGACGGCAACACGCTGGATGTGATAATGGAGGATCCCGGTACGGAGGGCATCGCGCCCTTCCGCTGCATCAGCGACGGCGCTGTGATTCAGAATCTGAACGTTACGGGCACTGTCATCGGCGGCTGGCACTCTGCCGGTCTCGTGGCCTTCTGTGAAGGCGGCAACCAGACCCAGCAGAACATCATCGAAAACTGCCGGGTCGAGGTCAAGGTCGGCGGCGGCGACTATCTCGGCGGCGTGGTGGGCCACGGCTTAAGCTCCTTCCTCTACCTCTCGAACACCGTATACAGCGGCGTCCTCTTGAACGGCAGCGCAAACGTCGGCGGCCTCCAGGGCTGGGCCGACGGCAACGAGCTCAGCATCACCGACTGCCTGTTCTGCGGCAGCTACACGGGCTCCGGCAGCTTCGATCCCATCGCCTTCGGTTACGGCGGGCACACGTTCATGAACGCCTGCTATCCAAGAGATCTGATCTACGGGAACAGCGAAGGTACGCCGGTTGCCCTGGAAGAGCCCCAGGACTGCCTGGCCGAGAGCGGCAACATTGCCGGGATTCCAGTCTGGCTCTGCAAGGAAACCGTCGTAGACGGCGTTGACGAATGGTATCCCTATGACGGCACGGCGCATACGATCAGCCCCCTCGTCTACTTTGACGGCGTGCTGCTGACCGAGGGCACGGACTACAGCTTCACCATCGACGGGCAGAACCTGAACAGCGTCACCGCCAAGGGCTGCTACGAGCTGAGGATTGTCGGCACCGGCAGCTACTGCGGCTCCGTCGTCCTGTCCGTCGCCGTGATCGACAGCCTCACGGGCTCCGGCACAGAGGCGGATCCCTGGCTGATTTCAGACGGCGCGGACTGGATCCGCTTCGCTCTTGACGTGGAGGACGGCAACAGCTTCCAGGGGGAGTATGTGCAGCTTGTAAATGACATTCCCACCCCCATCACCAGGAAGGTTGGCGTGGTACAGGGAGGCTGGCAGGAGCATCCCTTCTCCGGCGTCTTCGAAGGCGGGGACCATTTCATCCATTTCAACCTCAACGATACGCAGAACCAGGGCACCGCGCCCTTCTGCTGTATCGAGGGCGCGACGATCCGCAATCTGCGGGTCACGGGCCGCGTCCGGGGCGAGTATCACGCCGCCGGCCTCGTGGGCTTTACGATGGGCAATGACAACCTGATCAAAAACTGTTCCGTCAGCGCGGACGTGATCGCCCCCGATTACCTCGGCGGCCTGGTGGGCCACGCCCTGGACTCCGATCTTCTTGTAGAAAACTGCATCTTCTCCGGCACGCTGTTCGGCGGCAGCAGCGGGAAGGGCGCCCTGCTGGGCTGGGACGACGCCGGCGGCAGCAAGCGCTTTACGCGCTGCTTCTATTCCTGCACCGGCGCGCAGAACACCGATCATCTGAAGCTGGCGGAGGGCCTCAGCGGAAGCGTGACCCTCGATCACTGCTACCGGAGCACCGACGCCTGCGAGGGCGGCGTGCGGGTCTACGACGATATTCCCCCGAACTGCCTCTTCGGATGGCTGACAGCTCCGGACGGCGCGCAATTTGCTCTGCCCTGCGAGATCAGCGGCGTCGCCGCCGTCTACAACTGCGCGAACGGTCCGGTGACCCCGGCGCCGCAGGTGGAGTTCGACGGGACCGCGCTGACCGAGGGCGTGGACTACGAGCTGGAGATTGTGCCCCCCGGCGGCGCGCAGAACGGCGCCGTCGCGGACCCCGGCAGCTATGAGCTGCATGTCAACCATCTCGGGGTCTTTGACGGGGAGGAGATCCTTCCCTTTGAGGTCAGCTGCGTCACCTGGACGCTGGAGCCCGACGCAAACGGCCGGTACAGCGTTCTGCACATCTCCGGCGTCGGTCCCATGGAGGACCTGGAGCCCTTTGACGGATTCACAGCGCGTTACGACGTCCCCGCTGCCTCCATGGGCGACGTCCAAACCGTAATCATCGACGTGGGCATTACCGCCATCGGCGATTATGCCTTCGACGGCTTCCCGAATCTTGAAGGCGCGGCGCTTCCCGCGGGCCTGCTGCGGGTTGGCAGCTATGCCTTCACCGCCAGCGGCAGCGGCTTTACCGAGCTCCGGCTGCCGCCCAGTCTGGAGGCGGTCGAGCAGGGCGCCTTCCACGGTCTGGGCAATGTCACCGACCTCTGGTGCGGCCGCGACCAGTATTCCTGGGATCAGTTCGTGAACGGGCCGGACGTCGAACTGACGGACAATGAAATTCTTATGGGCTATCATGCCGGCTGGCAGTCCGTCAGCTATCACTGGACAAGTCTGCACAATATTCTCCTGAATCCCTGCAGCGACGGCTCCGTCAGCTTCCTGGCGGAGGGTCAGCCCGCCTCCCAGGCCTGTGACGGACAGCTCATTCAGGTCGAGGTTCATCCGGATCCGGGCTTTGCGCTCAACGGTCTGCAAATCGACTTTTTCCACACCGACGGCGCGACCCCGATCAGCATCTCCCTCTTCCCGCACACCGCCTTCACCATGCCCTGGGATTCGGACGTGACGGTGACGGCCTCCTTCGGCCCTGCCCACTATACCGTTCGCTTCGACCCCAACGACCCCACCAACAGCTTTACGGGAAGCATGGCGGATCAGAGCTTTACCTACAACGTGCCGCAGACCCTGTCCCCCAATGCCTACAGCAGGCCGGGCTTTGAATTTACAGACTGGAACACCGACCCCGACTGCAACGGCACGGGCTACACAGATCAGGAAAGCGTCCTCAATCTCAGCGCCGTGGATGGCGATATTGTGACCCTCTACGCCCAGTGGAGCGGCTGGAGCTATCAGGTTCGCTTCGACTCCAACGGCGGCGCGGGCAGTATGCCGGATCAATCCTTCGTCTATGGCGTTCCCCAGCCGATGGATCCGAACCTCTTCAGCCGCACGGGCTATACCTTCACCGGCTGGAACGACGACCCCGACGGCAACGGCAATTCCTACGCGGACCGCGCCTCGGTGCTGAATCTCAGCGCCGCGGACAACGATACCGTGACCCTCTACGCCCAGTGGTCCGGCTGGGGCTACACGGTGCGATTTAACGCCAACAACCCGAACGCGACGGGCAGTATGCCCGATCAGAGCTTTACCCACGGGATCCCGCAGGCGCTGGCCGCAAACGCCTTTGGCCTTAGCGGATACCATTTCGTCGAATGGAATGACGATCCCGGCGGCGGCGGCAACAGCTGCGGGGATGAGGCGATTATCGATCTCCTCCTCGCCTCCGACAACGCCGTTCTGACCCTCTACGCCCAGTGGGAGCCGAACGACTATTTCGTGAACTTTAATCCCAACGATCCCACCAACAGCTTTACGGGCAGTATGCCGGATCAGGGCTTCACCTACGACGTGCCGCAAAATCTGGACGCAAACCAGTTCTCCCGTCCGGGCTTTGACTTCGCCGGCTGGAACACCGCCCCCGACGGCAACGGAACAGACTATGCGGACGGCGCTTTGGTGTTGAATCTGGCCGCCGGGGAAGGGGAGGTCGTGCCTCTCTTCGCCAAGTGGAGCGGCTGGCGCTACACCGTGCACTTCGACCCCAACGGCGCTGCGGGAACCATGCCGGATCAGAACCTCACCTACGGCAATCCAGACGCCCTGCGGCCCAACTCCTATACCCTGCCGGGCTGCTCCTTCGACGGCTGGCTTGATCCGAACACCCTCATCACCTACTCGGACGCGCAGATCGTCGATATCCTTCCCCCCGGCAACGGCGCGACGGTGACCCTTCTGGCTCAGTGGAAGGCCAACGATTATCAGATCCAGTTTGAACCCAACGGCGGCATGGGCGGGCCGATGCCGAACCAGCAGTTCAGCTGCGGCACGCCGCAAAACCTGAATCCCAATCTCTTCTACCGCCCGGGCTATACTTTCCTGGGCTGGGACACCCTGCCCGGCGGCGGCGGGACATTCTACATAGACACCGCGCTTGTGAACATCCCCGCCAACAACGGTCAGGTTATCGTCCTCTACGCCCAGTGGCGGGCCAATACCTACATCGTACACTTTGACGACAACGCGGCGACCGTTCCCGGGGGAACCACGGGGACCATGACGGACCAGAGCTTCACCTATGATCAGCAGCAGCGTCTGAATCGGAATCTGTTTGTCTGCAACAATCCGTACTATTATTTCGTCGGCTGGTGCGAGGATATGGAGGGCCTGATTCCGCCCATCTACACGGACGAGCAGAGAGTCATCAACCTCACCGACGTGGACAACGGAGTCGTGACCCTCTACGCCATCTGGAGGCCGGTCCACTTTACCGTGGTCTATCACGGCAACGGCGCCCCCGGCCCCGTCTATACCCAGGATTTCTACTACGACTCGCCGGAGCAATTGGAGCCCAACCGCTTCGTCTATCCGGGCCACAGCTTCCTCCGGTGGGACACCGTCCCCTCCGGCCAATACAATGCGCCGCTGCCCGATCAATTCCCCATCGGCAATACCTTCTTCCAGAACTTCGGCATCAACAACGGTGCCTTCCCGATTGCCCCGATCGATCTCTACGCCCAGTGGGGACCGAGCCACTACACCGTGGCCTTCGATCCCAACGGCGGCACGGGCGGCCCCATGCCGGATCAGCCCTTTACCTACGGCGTCAGCGCGCCGCTGGATCGGAACCTGTACATCCGTCCCGGCTATCGCTTCGCCGGATGGAAGTCCTTGGACGGCACCATCTATACCGATATGCAGTCGGTCCAGGACCTCACCGACGTGGACGGGGGTGTGGTGCTGCTCTTCGCCCAATGGGAGCCCCTGCGCTATATCATCAAATTCTACCCGAATACCACCACGGACATCGCAATGATCGATCTGCACCTCGTCTATGATTCGCCCCAGCGTCTGATTCCGAACGCCTTCTCAAAGACCGGCTATCACTTTGACCATTGGAACACCCGGGCCAACGACAGCGGGACGTCCTATGCTGAATGCGCGCTCGTCAATATCTGTCCGGCCTACGACAACGAGATTATCCGGCTCTTCGCCCAGTGGAAGGCAAATACCTTTACCGTGATCTTCGACGCCAACGGCGGCACGGGGAATATGCCGGGCCAGCTCTTCACCTATGGCCAGCCCGGTGCGCTGCACCCCAACACCTTCACCCGCAGGGGTTATATCTTCATCGGCTGGAATACCGCCCCCGACGGCAGCGGAAGGTCCTACCCCGACGGCGCGATTATCTCCAATCTCAGCGCATCCGACGGCGGGACCGTGACCCTCTACGCCCAATGGCGGCCCATCTCCTATACCGTGGTCTTTGACCGCAACGGCGCCATTTTGGGACACATGCAGCCCCAGACCCTGACCTACGACCAGCCTGCGTATCTCACGCCCAACGGCTTCCTGAAACCCGACTGCATCTTTGACCACTGGAGCACCTCGCCGGGAGACGACGACGGCAGTTACTATGCGGACAGAGCCTACATCCCGAACATCACCGACGTGGACGGCGTGACCGTGACGCTCTACGCCCAGTGGGCGCCCAGATTCTGGGCTCCGATCATAGACGCCTTCGGGTGCAAGGTATCCGCCACTCCCTCCGAGTGCCTCTCCGGCACCCAGGTCACCATTGCCGCCGAACCCGATCCGGATTGTGAATTCAAGAGCATCACCGCCGTGTACTACGACGAAGAGGGGACACCCTATGCCCTCGACCTGGAGCAGATTTCCATGGAGGAGTACGTCTGGACCTTCTGCATGCCGGCGGGCGAGGTCCATATCACGCTGATCTTCGCGAGCCCGCATCCCTTCGACGACGTGCCCGAGGACGCCTGGTATGCCGAGGCCGTGCGCTGGGCTGTGGAGAACGGCATCACGGCGGGCACCTCCGAGAACAGCTTCTCTCCCTACGACGCCTGCACCCGCGCTCAGATCGTCACCCTCCTCTGGCGTGCCGCCGGAAGCCCCCGGACCGCCGGCAGTGCCGACAGTCTGCCGGAGGATTTCCCCTTCCACGATGTCCAGGAAAGCGCCTGGTATGCCAGGGCTGTCCTCTGGGCCTGGGAGAACGGCGTCACCGCCGGCGTCAGCGAGCACAGCTTCGGCGTCAAGCAGAACTGCACCCGCGCGCAGATCGTGACCTTCCTCTGGCGATACGCGGGCAGTCCGGTCAGTGGTGAGACCGACCTTCCGTTCACCGACGTTCCGCCGGACGCCTGGTACGCAGAGGCCGTCCGCTGGGCCGCGGCCAACGGAATCACCTCCGGCACCACCGAGACCAGCTTCAGCCCCGGCAAGACCTGTACCCGCGCCGAGGTGGTGAGCTTCCTCTTCCACTACTTTACAGGCGCTTAAGCGCCGGAAAGAATCCGTAAAACAGCAGAGGGGCTGTCTCCAAACGCGAGACAGCCCCGAAGCAAAACAAAGAGCCAAATATTGATTGAAAAATCTTCGAGAATATGATATGATGATGCAGCAAGCTACAAGACGCAAAGGAGGCTGCCCATGAAAACTATCACCTATACCGTAACCAATCCCACCGGCATCCACGCGCGGCCCGCCGCTTTCCTGGCCCAGGCCTGTGTGGAGCTCAGCTCTCAAATCAGCATCCGCTGCGGAGAGAAAACTGCCAACGGCAACAACGTCCTCCAGATCTTAGGGCTCCATGCCAGACAGGGCTCAGTGCTGGAGATTACCGCCAACGGGGGAGATGAGGATGCCTCTCTGGCGAGAATCCTCGAGGTCTTCCACCGCCGTCTGAAGCAGTATCAGGGGGCGAACATCCTGAAGATCGCCTTCTTCGGCACCAAGGACTATGACCGGCTCTTCTTCGGCGAGCTGGCCCAGGACAAGGGCGAGGGCGCCTACAACTGCGACATCGACTTTTTTGAAACCCGGCTGACGCCGGAGACCGCCAACCTCGCCAGGGGCTACGACGGGGTGTGCATCTTCGTCAACGACGAATGCCCCAGGGCCGCGGTGGAGCAGCTGCGGGAATGCGGCGTCCATCTGATTCTCCTGCGCTGCGCGGGCTTTAACAACGTGGACCTTCAAGCCGCAAAGGAATGCGGGATCACGGTCTGCCGGGTCCCGGCCTACTCTCCCTACGCCGTGGCGGAGCACGCCATGTCCATTTTAATGACCGCCAACCGCCGCCTGCACAAGGCCTACAACAAGGTCCGGGAGAACAACTTCGCCCTCAGCGGCCTCATGGGCGTGGACCTGCACAACAAATGCGCCGGCATCATCGGCACCGGCAAGATCGGCCAGTGCATGGCGAATATCTGCAAGGGCTACGGAATGACAGTCCTGGGCTGGGACGCCTTCCCGAACAAGGCCCTGGAGGAATCCGGCCTGCTGACCTACGTCTCCAAGGACGAGCTTCTGAGCAGGGCGGACCTGATCTCCCTCCACGCGCCTCTGATTATGGGCGAGGGCGGCACCTACCACCTGATCGACGCCGCGGCCATCGAGAAGATGAAGGAGAGCGTCATGCTGGTGAACACCGCCCGGGGCGGTCTGGTGGACACCGAGGCCCTGATTGCCGCCCTGAAGCGGGGCAAGTTCCACGCCGTGGCCCTGGACGTCTATGAGGGAGAGGACGCCAACGTCTACACCGACCACTCCGACGACTATATGGACAACGACGTGACCGCCCGGCTCCAGATGTTCCCCAACGTGGTTCTGACCTCCCACCAGGCCTTCTTCACCCGGGAGGCCCTCCAGGCCATCGCCGCCGTCACCCTGGAGAACGCCCGCAACTACAACGAGGGCAAGGCCCTCGGGGCTGCGGAGTGCAAGATCTGACCCTCAAAAAAATACCCTCTGCGGGTTTTTCATCCCGCAGAGGGCTTTGTTTATTCCAGGGAGAAGATCTGCCCGTCCACGACGACGGCGGCCAGGTCGTCGGGGTCGATGGTCTGGGCGAAGACAAGGCTTTGGTAAACCGTGCCGTCAGAATTGCTGCCCAGATAGGAGCAGATGGCCTCATGGGCCGTCTCCGGCCTGTCCTTGACCCGCCAGTCTTCTTCCATGACCGTTTCCTTAGTCCCGTCCCGGAAGACCAGGGTCACCACGGGATGCTGGGCCTCGGCCAACTCCCGCCAATGCTCCCCGACCGTCCCGTCCATGGAGCCGGTCGCGTTCAAACCCATGGCGTCCACGCTGAGGCTCTGCCAGGTGACAACGTCAATGGGCTCGCCCTGGGGCTCGGTCAGCGTGACCGCTCCGGGGATCAGGTCCTCTAACTTTACGTCGAAGAGGTAGTAGGGATGCCCGGACATGTCGCCCTCCTCGAAGAGCTCCAAGATCTCAAAGGAAAAGACGTCGCCGGCCTCGTTGATGGGCCGGGTCCCCACATAGCCGATGAGATACCGGCGAAGGCCCGCCTCGGAGTCCACCAGCCGGGCGTCCAGCATGGAGCCGCTGATATGGTGGGTACGGTTGTAGACGGAAAACTCCGGCGCTCTGTCCAGGTGAGCGGCACCCCAGTCTGTCCGGGCCTCTACGTCGATAACCGCGTAGGCCGAGCTGGGGCTGGCGGTCAGGGAGCGCAGGGAGAAGCGGAAGTCCTTTGTTTCCGCGACAGTGGCAAAGTGCTGACGGTCCGAGACGGCCATCTCCATCCAGGCGTTGTCCAGGGCGTCCTTGGTAAAGGCCGCCAGCGCGGTCGCTGTTCCGGGACCCGAGAGAGAGAAGACCACCTTCGCGTCGTCGGCCAGGCGTTCAGGCAGGGCAGCGTAGAGCTCCACCCGGTCCTGGTACGCATCCATGTGCCGGGGCGGAGCTGTGATGGTCTCATAGTCTGCGAAGGCCAGAGTGAGGCCGCTGTCCCGGTAGGCGGGGGTGGCCTCATTCCGGGGGGAGATGTCCACGGTGGCGTGGAGCTGGCCCTCGTAGTCCGTGAGGGCGACCAATTTGAGGTTGTAGTCTCCCGCCTGGGCCTTGACCCAGGAGGCGTAGCCGTAGTCGGCGGGGATGGCCTGGCTGCCGTCCTCGGGCTCGTAAGTCTGGGCATGGCTGTCCAGAATCTCGCCCTCGGGGCCGAAGAGATCGGCAAAACGGAAGGCTCCCAGCTTCCAGGCGGCGAAAACGGTGCCGCTCAGGAGCAGGACCGCAGCCAGGGCCGCCGCCAGGATCGCGGCAGGCCGGAAGCGCCGACGGACGGGCTGAGCGGGTTGAATCGGGGCCTCCGCCGAGCGGATGCGGGCGAGGGTTTTTGCCTTTACCCGGGCGGCATTGCCGCCTCGGGGCGTCAGAGGCTGTCCGGCCTCCTCCAGGCCGTCCAGCAGATCGGTAATTCGATAGTTCATAGCGTCCTCCAATCCTTGATCGTTACAAAACATTTTCCGGTAGGGGCCGATGCCCACATCGGCCCCTACGAGCGTCAGACGATGTTTTCCAACTTTGCGCGCAGCTTCTCCCGGCCTCGGCGGAGGCGGGACTTCACCGTGGAGACCGGGAGCTTCAGCTCCCGGGCAATCAGGGCAATGGGCTGGCAGTGATAATAATACCGCAGGAAGATGGCCCGGTCTGTGGGCTCCATGGCGAGGACGGCAGCCCGGACGAGCCGGTCCCGCTCTTCCCGTGCCAGGTCCTCTTCGAGGTCCGTGCCATCCACGACGAGTATGTCCTCGTCCAGGGAGAGGGTCAGGCCTCGCTCCCGGAGCTTCTGCCGGGCCTTGTTGCGGGCCACGCCGCCGAGCCAGGGGCGGACGGTGCTCAGCGCTACTCGGTCCGCCTGCTCCCAGAGAGCCAGGAACACGTCGGAGGCTGTCTCCTCCACGTCCTCCTCCGTCATGGAGGTCCCGATGATGTACCGGATCACTGTGCAGACATAGGCTGTGTACTTGTTGATAAACCAGACAAGGGCGTCCTCCTTGCCCTGCTGCAGGCGCAAAAGCGCCGTTGCTTCTGTCAAAATCGCCTCACCTCCAGGGGATGCTGTTGAAACACTGTTGTTTGCGGCCGCACCCTATAATCACAGTTTGCAGCGAAAAGGTTGCATGGAATACGAAAAATTGCGCAAAGCATCGTTCTTTTAAAGTAAAAAATGACCCGGCGATCCGAAGATCGCCGAGCCGTTTATGCGTCAAAAGAATAAATTGATGGCAATCGGGGCGAGAATGGCGGTCAGGATGCCGGCGACGGCCACGGAGAGGCTGCTGACGGCGCCCTCCAGCTCGCCGATCTCGAAGGCCTTGGCCGTGCCGATGGCGTGGGAGGCGGTGCCGATGCCCACGCCTCGGGCCACCGGATCTGTGATGCGGAAGAGCTTGCAGACGAAGACGGCACAGAGGTTGCCTGTGATGCCCGTGAGGATGATGACCGCGCTGGCCAGGGGGACCATGCCGCCCAGGGTCTGGGTCACGTCGATGCCAATGGCGGTGGTGACGGATTTTGCGATCAGGGTGGCGGCCTGCTCCCGATTCATTTTCAGCAGCCAGCCCATCAGAAGGATGCTGCCGAGGCTGATGATAACGCCGCTGAGAATGCCTGCCAGGACCGCGGCGAAGCGGCCCTTGAGCTTGGAGAGATTTTCATACAGCGGAACCGCCAGACAGACGGTGGCGGGGAGCAGGAGGTATTGCAAGGGAGCGGCGCTGGCCTTGTAGTCCTCGTAGGGGATCTTCGCCAGGGAGAGGACCAGAATCACAAAGAGGATTCCGAGCAGCAGGGGATTGCACCAGGCCTGCTTGGTCTTCCTGTTGATAAGGGTCCCGAGGCCGTAGCCGATGACCGTCAGCAGGATGCCCCAGACAGCGCTGTTCTTCAAAAGCTCAGTCACGGCCCTTGCCTCCCTTCTTGCGCAGGCTCTGGACCCACTGGGTCACCAGGCCGGAGCCCGCCATAACCAGGATCGTCACCGGCACCGCCGCCAGCACGCAGGGCAGCAGGAAAGCCCGGAGCTCCGCCCAGAGGGACATAATTCCCACGGCGGGCACCAGGAAGAGAATCGGCAGGATGCCAACGAGAAAGGAGGAGGCCTGCTTGACCTGGTCAAGCTTAATGAGCTTCAGCCCCAGAGCCGCAAGCATCAGCAGCAGCCCATAGACGCTGGCAGGGATCGGCAGCGGGAGCAGAGCCGAAAGCAGCTCCGCCAGAAAACATATGAAGAGAATCCGCCCGAATTGAAAAATCAGAGACATCATAAGCGCTTGCCCTCCTAAGCAGATGTGGAATCGATTGGGTTCTTGTTTCTGCTTGACAATTCTGTTTTTCGCTGCTCAGCAGGCCGTTGGTGGAAAGCCAATTGCCTCCTCGGAAGATTGAAAACGCGGTTTTTCTGTCTTTATTATAACGGGCTTTTTCAAATAATCAACGTTCTTTTTTCCCTTTCGGTGAAAAAGTATGCCGCAGTCAAAGCTCTTATTGTATTCCTTGTATTATTTGCATAAGGGAAAAAATAAGGGAAAACTATCGTTTAATAATTTCGACAATGCCTTGCAGCGGGTACAACAATTTGATCATTATGCAATCCTGGAGCAGATAGACCGGGATGCAAACGAAATGATGGAGCTTCTGACCACCCAAATGGCAAAAGCCGAGGGCGTCACGGAAGCGCTGAAAGCCCAAGATCAAATGGAATGGGGCGCGGGTCTCCTGTGGAGACCTCTGCCGCAGGCAGAAGCGCCGACCGAGCCGGCAGGCGAGACCCTTCGCATGAACAACATCAAAAACCGGGATATTTTTCGTCAGGCGCAATACAAGTGATTATTTTCCGGTCTAAATATTTGAGATACGGAAAAGGATCGAGGAGGTGATGCTGTGACAGATCAGGAAATCATCGAGCTATTGTTTTCCCGGAAGGAAGCCGGACTCATGGAGCTTCAAAAAAGCTATACGGCATGGTGCCATAGCATCATCTTCCGCTTGCTGCAAAACGAGGATGACACCCAGGAGGCAATGAACGATCTGTGGCTGCAGGTCTGGAACAGTATTCCACCCGCAAAGCCGGAGAATCTCAAGGCGTACCTGGCAAAAGCAGCAAGAAACACAGCAATCCACTGTCTGGAGCGGGAAGGCGCACAAAAAAGGAAGCATATTTCGATCCTGCTCAGCGAGCTTTCCGACTGTGTTCCCGATCACAGAGGGAATCAGCCGGAGCAGTCCCTGGAGCTGCGGGAAGCGCTGAGCAGCTTTGTGCGGGGCTTACCGCAGAGAGACCGGGAGCTGTTTGTCCGTCGGTATTGGTATGGCGAAAGCATTGCTGAGTTGCAGGCCCGTACCGGTTGGACCCAGAGCAAGCTGACGAGTCTGCTTCACCGATTGCGGAAGCGACTGAAAAAACACTTGGAAAAGGAGGGCCTTTGGTGTGAATGAATTTCAGATTTTCAAAGAACTGACCGAGCTGGACGACGATCTTTTGCCGTATTCTTCTGAGCAAGGATGTCCCTTACACATCTCCAGAGTCTTCACCCGGCTGCCGTTTGTGGCCGCAATTTTGGTTTTGCTGGCTGCTACGGCCTACGCCGTCGGCCTGACGATTTCCGTACGCTATACGGATCAGCCCATCGAACGGGACGGTTTTACGCTGATCCAAAAGCCCGGATACGGCGTTGCCTTGGAGGAGGGCTCCTACGCTGCGGAAATTGATTATCATCTGGAGCCGGTCCAGGCAAAAAACAGCGAGGACCTGGCCGAGGCGCTGACCGAGGCGTGGAAAGCATGGGATTCCGGTTACGAGTTTTTCACAGGAGCCTGGCTTCTGGATGAAAACGGCGCAAGGCGGCGTTTCCATGGGCTTGCGGAAGCAGGCGACTATCTTGGCTTACCGCTGACCCTGTCCGAAGCGTTGAATCGAGCCGACGGGCCATGCTTTGTGCGGCTGCTGATTGCCGATCCCGCGGAGGCTGCCCTGGAATTTGCGGACAGCGGCAGGATATGCCCCGCCGCACTGATTCTGGAGGATGCGCTGGCCCTGGAGGGCAGCGAGCGCGGCGTAACTGTTTTTGTCGCTCTGCGGGACAGGCTGCCCCCTTCCTTTCAACTGCGCGGGCAACAATTCCTGCATCAGGAGGGAGAACCAAAGGAGCAGAGATTTCAGGTAAAAAACGGTCCTGAGCTGATTCTGATGCAGACCGGAGCAGAGGACGAGGACTATAACAGCTGCGTCGTGGTTTGGTGCGAGCAGGGGATCGGGTATCTGGCGGTTCTGCGTGGAAGATGGAACGGCAGAAAGGCAGAGGACTTACTGATGCCGCTGCTAAGTGAATTGCAATTACCATGAACGGAGGAGTACCCATGAAAAAATGTATCTGGATGCTGACCGTCCTTTCCCTGCTTTTCGTTGGCTGCGCCAGGGAACTGCCAGACTATGAACTGCCGTCAAGGCAAACGGAGCAGGCCGAATCCGGAGAGAGCCAACCGGTGGAAACAAAGGAATGGGAGGAATTCAACACCTATCCGGTGGAGTTAGACGCAGACCCGCTCCTGGGCCACGCAGATCACGAGATCGTCTTCCTGCAGGGCAAATATGCCCAATATTATGACGTAGAATTGGGGCGGTATTTTGCCTTCTGCAGTCAGCCAAACTGCGTCCACAACGACGAGAACTGTCCTTCCTATATCGGCGGACAAAATAACACGGATACAGATTACGTCGTCTCCGGTGACAGCGTTTACGCAGTCTGCATCGAAGGGGAGCGTATGCTGCGGCTGCGGCAGCTCAAGCCGCTGAGCGGGGAGAAAACCGATCTGTACACCGACACCCTGCCCGAGGATGTCCACGACAAGGACGAGAACGGCACGGTCCTGAGCGTGAGCTGCCATTTTGACCGGGCGGAGCTGCTGCTGACAGGAAACGCGCTGATCCTGCAATATGAAACCCACCGGGATGAGCATACGGAGGCTTACGCGCAAGTTGTTGAAGAAAACGGGGACCTGAGTTTCATTCCAACCGGTGATTCCAATCACACGGGGGAGAAAATCATCCTGCGGTATGACATCAAAACCCAAACGCTGGAGGAGCTCTGCCGGAACGCCCTGCCGATTTACGGCACGGTCCAATTGCAGTCGGACTATATCGTGGACGCATCTGACCGCTACGCACTGTTCATTGCCCACGAAAACCTGAACGAGCCGCCTATGACGCCGGAGGAATACTATAGGAGCATAGGCGACGAGCCGGCCCTGGAGGCTTACCGCACCGGCAAGGACGAGCGTTACCTCGAATACACCGCAGCAGTCTTCTCATCCAGCACCCCGGGGGAGGTGCTGCTTTGGGACCTGGAAACCGGCGAGAAGACCGCGCTCTGCGGCTCTGACGCCCTGCACATGGACAGCGTGAACGCGCTCCGGCAACACAGCGTCTGTTACGTCAAGGACGGGCAGCTTTGGCGCTGCGAGCTCGAAGACGGCACGCAGACGAAGCTGCTGGAAGTGGACGGCAACGTAGACGGAAGCATCGGCGTCATCGAGCAGTGGGACGGGCGGGTGTTTCTCAATACCTGGAAGCCCATAGACGGCGAATCCGCGCTGTGGACCTGGTACTGGTATGAGCCCGCCACGGGAGAGCTGCGGCAGTTCCACACCGGCCTTCTGCCCTTCTACATCAAGGCGGAAACGGATCATTATTTTATCGGTATGGATTATAACGGAAACTACAGCGCTTTGAGCAAGCAGGATTTCTACAATGAGAGATATGACGCGGCCCAAACCATCGGGAATCTGTATCTGGTGAATTGAGATGGAGCTGATAATTGAGCGGCTTTGCAAAAGCTACGGCGATACCCAGGCCTTGAAGGACTTCTCCTGCACGCTGACGGAAGGCGTCTACGGTCTGCTGGGGCCCAACGGGGCGGGAAAGAGCACGCTTCTGAACGTCCTTTCCCGCAATCTGAAGCCGACAAGCGGCAGGGTCCTGCTGGACGGGAAAGACATCACACGTCTTGGCACAGCATGGCTTTCACGTCTTGGCTTCATGCCCCAGCAGCAGGCGCTTTATCCCAGCTTCAGCCCCCGGGACTTCCTGGGCTACTGTGCAGCCCTGCGGGGCATGAAGCGTCGGGAGGCCGGCGCAGCCATATCGAAGGCTCTGGAACAGGTGGAGCTGTCGGAGAAGGCAGACGTTCGCATCTCCGCCCTCTCCGGCGGAATGAAGCAGCGGCTGCTTCTGGCGCAGGCTCTGCTTGGAGACCCGGATCTGCTCTTGCTGGACGAGCCCACCGCAGGTCTGGACCCCCGCCAGAGGATCGATGTGCGGAACCTGATTGCTTCCGTGGCCGCGAGAAAGATTGTCCTGATCTGCACGCACGTGGTCCAGGACGTGGAATCCATCGCGAAGCAGATTCTGATTCTGAAAAAGGGCATTCTGATCGAGCAGAAAACGCCATCCGAGTTGATCTCCGGCCTGCAGGACGGCGTGCGGGAGCTTGTTGTATCACCGGAGCGGCTTGCTGAACTGGAAGCTGCTTATACGATCTCAGCAGTTTCCCCATTGGAGGACGGGCGTCTGTTGGTCCGTGTGGTTACAAACGAGCAAATCGGGGAAGCCGTGCAGCCGACATTGGAGGACGTGTATCTGTATCATTTCGGAGGCGAGCATGATCCGGTATGAACTGAAAAAGCTGCTGCGGGGCCAGACGGCGGCACTGTTTGCCGCCCTGCTGCTTCTGAACGTCTTTTTGGTTGCGCAGCTCCGGGCTCCCGGTGCCGGTTGGGATCATGAAGCGCGGGACGTGCAAACCCTTTATGCGGCAATCGCCGATCTGGAGCCGCAGGACGCCGGTGAACGCCTGTACGATCTGCACGAGCGCCTGCTGGACAGCTTTTGGAACAACAGCTATGACGGACCCTTGATCACCGGCGGCGTAGACGGAGACCTCGGCGTGGTCGGCGCTGTTCTGGATCGGGTGCAGGAGACAGCGGCGTATCCGGCCTACCTGGAAAACGTCCTGGCGACCCAGGCCCATCTGCTCACGCTGCCGGTCTACCGGGACCTGCAGAGCTTTGGAAGAAGAAACCTTCAGGTCTCGGGCGAGGTTTACAGCCGCCTGACGGACGTGAAACCGCGGCTCTGCTATACCGGCATGGCGGAAACACTTCCGGGCGGGCGGATCACAGACGTGCTTCTTCTCTTCTTCGCCCTGTTGACAGCACTGACGCTCTTTTCGGAAGAACGGAAGCACCGGACCCTGCTGCTCCCGCTGCGGCGAGGCCGGGGACCGCTGTTTTTGGCGAAACTGGCGGCGGGCGGCATCCTGCTTGCGCTGGGGGTACTCCTGCTCTACGGGTGCAATCTGCTCGTCGGCCTGTTGCGCTGCGGTATGACCCCGCCGGACGCGCCGATCCAATCCGTCTTCGGCTTTCAGCAGAGCCCCTGGCATATCACGGTGGGCGGGTATTACGCACTGTCCCTGCTTGCAAAGTGGATCGCGGTCTGCTGCGTCTCCGGCGTGTTGGCTCTGGCCTGCAATGCGGTACGAAATCCCATCGGAGCCGCGGCGCTGGGGCTGGGCCTGCTTTTTGCAGCCGCTCAGCCTGAGCAGTTTTCTTCTCCCTTGCTCAGCGCCGGCGGACTTCTGCGGCTGCGCGATACGGAGCGGATGTTCCAAAGCTATCTCAATCTGGATCTGTTCGGGTATCCTGTCCCGGAAGCGCTGTTTTCGTTGTCCCTGTGGGTCTGCCTTGGCGGACTTTGCCTTGGCTGCGCCGCAGTTCTCTGGCGCGTTCGCAGTCCGATTCCGACGGAGCGAAAGCGGATTGTCGGCCTCAGACGAAAAAAGAAAACCGGCACGCTGTTTTGCTATGAGGCGCGAAAGCTGCTGCTCACAGAACGCGGCCTGCTGATCCTGCTTGCGTTTTTGTGCCTGCAGCTTTGGACATACCGCGATTTCCCGGATCGTCTGGGTTCTGCCGATTATCTCTATCTGGACTACGCCGACGTTTTGAAAGGCGCACCGGACGCTGAAAAGGACGCCTGGCTCGAAAGACGGCAAGAAAAATACGATACGGTCTACGCGCAGCTTGCGGAGCTTGACGGACGCCTGGAATCGGGGCAAATCCCGCCGGAAAGCTATCAGATCCAAGCCGGTATGCTGCAGCAGGAGCTCTACGGAGAGGAACTGCTTCAAAAAGTCCGAAGGCAGTATGACCAGGCGAAGCAAAACGACGGTCAATTCGTTTCTCTGCTGGGTTGGGAGCGTCTGTTCGGACGGCGCGGCGTCAAGGATTTGATCGGGCTTGGGATCAAGCTCTGCATTGCCCTTTCCCTGGGCCTGTCATCCGTTTTTGCCATGGAAAACGAGACCGGAATGGCACAAATTCTGAGCTGTGCGGTACGAAAAAAATATGCGTGGCGATACAGGCGTATCCTGGCTGCCGGTTACACGGCAATCGCGTTTTTTATCGCGACGATACCACATCTGAGCGCGGTCCGAACCGTTTACGGGATAGACGGACTTGTTGCACCGGCAGCCAGCGTGCCGCAGTTCCCCATCAGCATCGGGACTGTGGGCTTGTCATCGGCTTTGTACTTAGTTGGAGCGTTGCTGCTTAGCTCTATTGCCTCAATGCTCATCTGCTTGCTGTCAAAACGGTTCCGTCGAATCATCCCGGTATTGATTGCATCCACAGCCTGCTTGGTTTCTCCCCAAGTTTTGCTCCTCCTGGCACTTTAATCAAATTTGCCTTTTCCTTATCACGCTGCGGCGGAGTACACTACCGCCGCAGCGTGTTATCCGGGTTCTGGACGTAGGCGATTATGCGTCAGGACAGTGCAGATCGGATGGAGCGGTTTATCCATACTGTGGAGGCACTACAAGGGAAAACTTAAGGGAAAACTTTTTGTGCGAGTTCTCAAATGAATAAAAATTGCCAGATATTCGCCGGATATAAAAGAAAATCACCGCGTATTTGAATAAATACACGGTGATCATCTGGTGCGCGAGGCGGGAGTTGAACCCGCACGTCCGGAGTGGACACTAGAACCTGAACTTATGAAAAGTCGTTTCAGACTGTATCGGGAAGTGGAACCTAATGCCATATAATTCCTTGTAAAATCACGGTTTTCGCGGCATCAAGGTTCAAAAACGCAGGCATACCAACTGATGCAAAAAATCAACAGTTTGTTGGATGTTTGTTGGATGTTTATGACGCTCACTTGCATCGAAAGGAAACAAATCCGTATTGAAAATGTGGCTTGGAAAGGAGATTCCTATGAACACCGATTTTTCTGTACATGCAAGTGAAACAGCTAATCATCGTCTAACCCTGACCTATACCCGGCACGGAGACTTTTATCTCCCCGATCTCGAAGCGCCGGAGGCGCCCAGGATCGGCAAATTCGGCGCTATGCGCCACGACTACCTCCGCACCTGGCACCGAGGCATCTACGACGCTATGCTCCTGAAAGGTACCCTGAACGCCCACTTGGAGGAAATCGACCGGCATGCGAATGAGATGTTTGAGCGATTAACGACGCAGTTAGCCAAGGCGGAAGGCGTCACCGAGCAGCTCAAGGCCGCCGACCAAATGGAATGGCTCCGTCGCATGAACAACATCCATAATCGGGCGACGGAAATCATCAATAACGAATTGATCTACACATAAGTCTAACTTTACATAGTCGATGATAACTCACGGGCGGCACAGACTTTTATGCCGTCCGTGAATTTGTTCTTAAGAGCACCGGGTGATCCCGGTGTCGCTAATGAAGTTCGGAATGTTGTAGAGCACCAGCACCTCAGTGATACCGTTTTCTTTAGCGTACTTCTGTACCGAGCCACTGAAGAATCGCAGATCAATCATGTGTGTTTCCGCATAGTCGTCGATGCAGAACTGGGCGAAGCAGTTTGCGTAGGAATCCTTGAGAATCAGCAGCTTGCCCTCACCCTCGCCGAAGACAACCGTTGTCGCCTGATTGGAATTGAAGAAGGTTGCGTACTGATCCGTTCCGTTCAAAAACTTGCGCTCGTAAATCGTGTCCGTCACGTAGTTGCCGCTGTTGTAATCTACCTTGTGATGCTCCGTTTTATAGTAGGCGTCGATGACGTCGAAAGGCGCGAAGGGGTAGTTGACCTTTGCCCAGGTCGTTCCGCGGAAATTGTCGCAGAGCTGTTCCCTTGTCCACGCGGTGATCGGATCCGGCGTTTCACCCTTGGCCTCCATCCAGGCGGCGTAGGCGTAATAAGCGCCGAGGCTCGTCCAATGATGGTCGGTTTTGTAGAAGATGTATTCGCCCTTGTGCGCATTCAGCGCATCCGTGACGTCAACGACATTCAGGCCTTGCTTTTTTGCGTATTTGACGATTTCCTGCTGATCCGCGTTCGGCGCATAGCTTGGAAGCTTCTCCGAAAGGATCTCTCCGGCTGTCGGCACGAGCATCACGCGAAGCGTGATCCCCTGTTCGGCAAGCGAATCCTGCAGGCGTTTCACTGCTTCGATGTTCGCAACGGTCTGTCTGCCTGAAAAGGCAGTATGGATCTCGATCAGATAACCGTTGTCGGCAAAATATACGCCGCCGCTCTCTTTCTTTCCACTGAGGCGTTCGGCGACGGTTTTTACCGTCACCCACCCATCGCGGCCGGGGAACTGATCGGCAAGATATGCTTCGATTTCATCCCCAAATTTGCCGGAGCGAATTGTCTCCAAAGACACGCTCGGAAGCTGCTTCAGGGTGCGTTTTTCATTTTCGGAGTAATACCTGTCCACCGTGAAAAAATGCGCCGCCACACCTGCCGTCAGGATGAGGCAGAACAGAATGGAAATGATCTTGTTTCTCATGTCCGCCGCCTCCTAAAACCGGAAATACAGGAAGGGGTTGTACGATCCGCTGATCAGATAGGCCACCGAAAGCGCGGACAGGCCGAGTACGCGGACGGAATCGGCGGTCAGCAGAAGTCCCTCTCCGCACTTCGCGGTCATCTTCTCATACAGTTTTTTCATCAGCGGCGTCGCGGCGACGACGCAGATCATAAGCAGAGGAAGATAGGAGAACACCTGATACAGAGTACCGTCACTAATAAAGCCTGAGCCGGCGCCGAACATCACTTTGAGAAATGCCCAGCCCTGACCGAAATCCTCAAACGCGAACAGTACCCAGCCGAGAAGAACGGCAAGCAAGGTGTAAATATGTCCGACAAACGCCGGAGCCTTTTTCAGCCATTTCAGGAGGAACAGCTTTTCGCAGACAAGCAAAACGCCATAGAACACGCCCCACAGGACAAAATTCCAGCTGGCCCCGTGCCAGAAGCCGGTCAGCAGCCAGACGACCGCGATATTGCGAATCTGTAGCGTAAGCCCTTTACGGTTGCCGCCAAGGGGGATGTATATGTAATCACGGAACCATGTGCCGAGAGACATATGCCAGCGCCGCCAGAATTCCGTCACGCTCTTTGAGATGTACGGATAGTTGAAGTTTTCGAGGAATTCGAATCCGAACATCTTTCCAAGTCCGATCGCCATATCGCTGTAGCCGGAGAAGTCAAAGTAGATCTGGAAGCCAAACGCGATAATACCGAGCCACGCGCCGACGGCGGTCAGTTCAGCCGCGTTTGTTTTGGAGATAGTGCTCCACAAAAGACCTATATTGTTGGCAAGCAGGACCTTCTTCCCGAGGCCCGTGACGAAACGCTTCACGCCGTCGCCGAACTTATCGAAGGAAAGGGTGCGCTCGTCAAGCTGATCGGCAATATCCTGATACCGAACGATGGGCCCCGCGATGAGCTGCGGGAAAAGCGAAACATACGCGCCGAAGGAAATAATGTTCCTCTGCATTTTGGCGTCGCCCCGATTCACGTCGATGGTGTAGCTCATCGTCTGGAAGGTATAGAATGAAATACCGATTGGAAGCGGCAGATCAAGCTGCGGAATGCCCCAGCCGAATATCCCGTTCAACGTTCCGATAAAGAAATCGGTGTATTTGAAAAAGAACAGCAGACTGAGATTGACGCAGACCGACAGTATCAGACCGATCTTTTGCTTCGAGGTGCCCCGGTATTTTTCCACCAGCCGCCCGCAGGTGTAGTCAAGCACTGTGGAGAATAACATCAAAACGACGTAGATCGGCTCGCCCCACGCGTAGAAGATAAGGCTGAAGATAAACAGGACCGCGTTCTTGCCCTGCCTGGGTACCGCAAAATATACCAACAGTACCGCAGGCAGGAAAAGAAGCAGAAAGGTCAAACTTGAAAAGACCACGACAGATTAGTTCTTCGGAACTACAGCGAGATTTTCGGGAAGCGAACCGAACAGGTCTTTCAGCGCGGCGTCGACTTTCTCGTACTCCTCGGCAGCGAGCTTCGCCTCGGCTTCGCCGTCTTCACCGTCATAGGATGCACCAGCGATGATCAGCATGACTGTATTGCCGACCTTATAGAGCCTTGCGCCTTCCACCTTCGCGACGCCGAAAGGATATTGACGGATATAGTCAATCGTCTGCGCATATGACTCGTTCAAAAGCGCAACCGCTTCATCCACATACCCCTCTTCACATTCCGCGATCACAACAGAGTCCAGATCGACAGATGGGATAACGGCCTGTTTTGCTATATAGGTTTTCACCTTTGTCAGATCGAGACGACCGATCGCGCTCGTAAACAGCTCCTCCTCGGGCACGTCAACCGTAGCGAGATAGCCTTCTCCGAGCGCCTTCGCGATCGCCGCTTCGATCTCGGCGGGCGTCTTGTCCGTATTGACAGGCTCATTGCTGTTATTATTATTTTTGCTTGTGGAGCAGGCTGCAAGGGAAAACACCATCAGGGCCGCAAGAAGGAGTGCAAATAGTTTTTTCATTTTGTTATACCTCGTTTTCGTTATGTATTCAGAGCCTCGTTCCGTCCGCACGTGCGCTGCGGTTTTCTGACGCTCTGTAAATATAACGACCGGGGAAATGAAAATGTCGGAGGATTTCAAAAAATATTTTGAAACCCTCCGACAAAACTGTCTTAATCTCGTGTCTATTTTATTGCCTCATATAGTTGCTTCATTGTTTCCTCGTCTGTGCCGTCAGTATTAATCAGAATAAAGGTAACCTCTCCGTTCGTCCATGTGATTTTACGGTAAATCTCATCCCCGCTGCGAACGGCCTCCAAAACAGCGTCATTCTGCGCGTCTATTATCTCCGCTCCTGCGGGCGTACCATTCAGCCCCGAAAAATCGCCGCTTTGCCGGGATGCACGGAGCGTATAGGAATTTCCATCATACTCAAAGTAAATATTTGCCATCTCGCCGTCGCAGATCGTGTATTCGACGTTCTCAGCACCCATGGGAGCGTCAATCTCAATTCCGAGCTGTTCTGATATTGCCGATGCATTTTCAACCGGCAGAAAGGGATTTGCAAGCTCCACGACGGGATCTTGTGTGGTGGACGGGTTGATTACGTTTGGCATAACTTTCACTCCTATGATCGCAATGACGAAACAGGCGGCGACGGGCAGCGCCCATTTTATGATGCGTTTGATTGGGATGATTTTTGCTTTTGCAGACGGCGCTTCGGCTTCGACCTTTGCCGTTGCCTGCGCTTCGGCCTTCCGTTTGATATTCGCAAGCATCCGCTCCCTTGCCCCATCGGCGGGCTCGATCTGCTCGATGGATGATTTGATGATATTGTTTTGCTCGCTCACCTTGTGTCACTCCCTTCCAGGATGTTTTTCAGAAGTTTTCGTGCGTCCTTCATTTGATTTCGCACGGTTGACGGCGGTCTGCCGAGCATGGCGGCAATTTCGTCTGTCGAGTAGCCCTCGTAATAGTACAGCCATATCACGTCCTTGAGCTTCGGCGGCAGAGTTTTTACCGCTTCCAGCACGTCGGAGTAATCCTCCGGCTCCGGCGCGGCCGGCTCCGGCATCCTGTCGTCGTCAAGGGAGCCGACGTTTTTGTTGGCATAGCTTTTCAGTCGGTCCTTGCAAAGATTGATCGCCGTGACCGTCAGCCATTTCCGTTCGTGTGTCTGATCCTCAAACGAGAAGTCCCCGGTCAGCACCTTGACGAAGACGTCTTCCGTGCAGTCCTCCGCGTCCGCTTCGTTTTTCAGATAAGTAAAACAGAGCCGGTAAACATATTTCCAATGTCTGTCATAAAAAGCCTCGAATTCCGCATCCGTACGCACTGCCTGAAACCTCCCTACGGAATAATAACGAATGAATGCCCCGATTTGTCGGAACAATATCAATAAAACCAATAAAGAAAGGCGACCGGACCCCGCCTTCTGAGCGTATTATATCTTCTGATCCGACTTTTTTCAAGAAAAACCTGTCTTGCCTGCGACGGATTTGCGGATTAAAAAATTGTTATTGATATATGTCATAAACGAGCGTAGAAAACCGCCTTCGTCTGATTGTTACAGGATGAAGGCGGTTATCTGTGTTTACGGTCACTATTTTTCACCAAAAATCGTCTGTTTCAATAAAAAAGATCGTTTCCGTCGCCAAGTCTTTCGTGACCACGGCAGCGTTTTCTTTTCCGGAACTAAGAACCTATGCCAGAACAGGAAAAGATTCCTCCGATAGAAGCAATTGCAGAGCTCAAAAATAAACCAAGATTGTGTTTTCCTCATTTCCGTCCACCTAAGTGAGAGTGTGTTTCAAATGCTTGAAATTTTTTTGAAAGGAAACTGCACATTTCTCCCTCAAAATCTGGATAAGCAGAGGGAGCTGAAAAAAGTTGGTGCCGACGGGCGAAAAATGGTTGTATTTTGGAGGGTAAAATCTGGATAAGTAGAAGGATATGGAAAAAGTATGCTCCAAGGGGCGAAATATGGTTATATTTTGCCGGTGTAAATCTGGATAAGTAGAGGGGCTTGTGAGAAATGCCTGTCAAATGTAAACATTTTGAGAATTTTCAATAAGAACACCCGTCATTTTGACCCTCAAAAACTGGATTAGTAGAGGGCAACGGTCCTTCACCTGAATCTTGAAAACTGAATACCCGTCCGATGGGGATACCGCTGCGACGATGGCCGGCAGGGCGGAGCGGAGGAAAACGCTGGGAAGACAACCGGGCAGGAACGACGTCGGGAACTACGGGATACGACTCTTGGAAAGGAGGCGCAGAAAACGATCCCAAGAGATACGGAGCCGGCAAACCGGGATCGTGTCTCGTGGGATAGCGAGCATCGGATTGTGCCGTCACAATCCACCCAGGGGAGGCCCCCTGAATACCCCCAGCCGGAGCGACAAAGCACCGGCTGAAGAAGAAATCAAATCAATAGGGAAAGGACGATTCAATGGAAAAAGAAAACGACAAGATCAAGTTCACCCTGCGCATGAACGAAAAGCAGAAGCGAAAGCTGGCTCGGCTGGCTGAACGGGCAGGCGTCTCGCAGGCCAGGTATCTGCTGGGGCTGTTGGACGGAGTTTCTTTTCAGCCCAGACCGCCCCGGGATTTCTGGGATCTGATGAAGGAGCTGTACTCCCTGCACAAGCTCCTGGTGCAGTTCGGTCAGACGGAGCCGATCTTCCTCCGAGCGGCTAACGCGCTGGAGTTGTTTACCGAGCGCTTCCAGAAGGCCATGACGGAGCCGGAGGAGGTGACGTGATGGCAACCACGAGCCTTTGGCACATCAACGGTCGGCTGATCGACCTGGTGGCCTACGTGGAGAACCCGGAGAAAACGGAGCGTCCCCTGCGGGAGCTGGACGATCTCTGGGCCGCCGCCGGGTATATTCAGCGCCCGGAGGCTACGGAGGGCGGCCGCTACGTTTCCGCAATCAACTGCCTCGCTCAAACCGCTGTTCAGCAAATGATCGCCACGAAACGGCAATTCGGCAAGGACGATGGTATCATCGCATATCACGGGTATCAGAGCTTTCGGCCCGGAGAAATCACGCCGGACACCTGCCACGAGATCGGCGTCGCGCTGGCGCAGCAAATGTGGGGCGACCGTTTTCAGGTACTGGTCACCACGCATCTGGACAAAGGCCATTTACACAATCATTTTTGTCTGAATTCCGTTTCCTTTGTAGACGGAAAGAAGTACAACTATTCCAAATCGGAGCGGCGCAGGATGATGGAGCTGTCAGACGTCCTCTGCAAGTCCTACGGTCTTTCCGTGATCGAGCATCCACGCAAAGCCCCGTCCCGGCCCGTCTATCTGGATGAGAAGGACGGCAAGCCCACCCGGTACAACGTCTACCGGAAGGACGTGGAGGCGGCGTTAGAGGGAAACTGCGTTCCCCAAAACGTTGAGCGTTATCTGCGGCAGCTTGGGTATCAAACCGATTTCACCGGCGCGCACTGGAAGATCAAGCTGCCACAATACCAGCACTACACCCGTCTAGACACGCTGAACCCGGAATGGACGCGGGAGAACCTGAAGCAGCGTCTTGCCTGGAATCCCTTGATCGTCACACATGGTGAGGTTACGCATTCGCCCTATCACACCCAGGAGAGCATCCGGGGCTATCAGCCCCACGGCAAACCATCCCGGCTCAAATGCCTGTACCTGTTCTGGTGCTACGAGCTGGGCATCCTGCCGAAGCATACGGATTACAAGCCCACCAGCCCTCTTCTCCGAGAGGATCTGCGGAAGCTGGATCAGTACATTGCGCAGTTGAACTACTTAATTGCGAACGACATTGAGACTATGGACGAGCTGCAGGCGGATATTTCCCGTCTGGACTCCCGCCTGCAGGAACTGTCCACACAGCGGCAGGCACTGTACAACCAAATGCGCCGCGCCACAGGTGACCGCTTGGATGCCCTCCTGGCAGAGCGCGACAGTGTTTCGGAGCAAATTGCCTCCGTGCGTAAGGAGTTAAAAATGGCAAAAACCATAGAGACCAGAAGCCGGCACATCCAGGAGACTCTGGATCACGTGATCGACCGGGAGCGCGAGCTCCGGGCGAAAGAGACGAAAACAGCAGAAAGGGGGCACGCACGATGACGGAAGAAAGGAACGGAATGGAAGAGGAACTGAACAAGGGAAAAGCATTGCAGACAGCCGATCAACAGGCAGACACGCTGCCTCCTGAATGGTTGGCTGACGCCAAGGTGAACGAAGTAATCTTCTGCCAGGAACTGCTGCGGGAGAATCCCATGGTCTGTTATAAGGGCAGCTTTTTTACCGTAGACGGTCGTGTCAGCGACGAGCGGAGCCTCAAAAAGCAGATCTATGAAAAGCTCAAGCCCTGGGTGACACAGGGTTTGTCCAAGAAGGTTGATAATCTTCTGGAAGTTCTCCGTGCAGAGGCTTACAAAGAGACGCTGCCTGCCACGCCGGATCGGATTCATGTTGCAAACGGCACGCTGTTCCTGGACGGGCACTTCACCGGAGAAAAGGATTTCTGCCGCAACCGCCTGCCAGTCTGTTTTCAGCTGGACGCACCGGAGCCTAAGCATTGGCTTCGCTTTACGGAGGAACTGCTGGAGCCGGAGGACATTCTGACCCTCCAGGAATTCATGGGGTACTGCCTGATTCCTACGACAAAGGCTCAGAAGATGCTGATGATCGTGGGTCAGGGCGGCGAGGGAAAGAGCCGGATCGGTTCCGTACTGCGGGCACTTTTCGGAGACAGCATGGCAAATGGCAGCATTGCCAAGGTGGAAACCAACCGATTTGCCCGCGCCGATCTGGAATACATCCTTGTAATGGTAGACGACGATATGAAGCTGGAAGCCCTGCCACAGACCAACTACTTGAAGCTGATTATCACGGCAGACCTGCCTCTCGACCTGGAGAAGAAAAGCAAACAGAGCTACCAGGGCGAGCTGTACGTCCGCTTCATCTGTTTTGGCAACGGTTCCATCAAAGCACTCTATGACCGCACCCATGGCTTTTTCCGTAGGCAGATCATTCTGACGGCGAGAAGAAAAGAGCCGGACCGTGTGGACGATCCGGATCTGGCAGACAAGCTGAAAGAAGAGAAGGAAGGCATCCTTCTTTGGTGTCTGGAGGGGTTGCGACGTCTGGAAGCACAGAACTATCAATTCACGCTTTCCTCTCAAGCGCAGGAGAATCTGGCACAGGCGATCTCTGACGGAAACAACATTGTGGACTTCCTTGCATCATCGGGATATGTTGCCTTCATCCCCGGTGAGAGAGCCAGCACAAAAGCACTCTATGCCGTCTATCAGATCTGGTGCGAGGACAATGCGGTAAAGCCCTTGTCCGCTCGCTCCTTCAGCCTGTATCTGGCGGAGAACGCGGACCGCTACGGTCTGGAGCCCAGCAACAGCATCCACATCACTGGCGGCAAGCGGGTTCGAGGCTTCGTTGGCATCAAAGTGCTTATTTGGGTGCCGGTTTGAAAAAAAGAATCAAGTCAAATCTTCCGTACATCCGTACCAGCGTACCGATGGCTGTGTACGGATGTACGCATGTACAGATGTTTTCAGTTGGTTGGTAAAGGAGGAATGCGCATGTTCAATCAGTATCCGGATATCCTGTCTGTGGACGATCTTCGCTCGGCGTTGAGCATTGGCCGCACAAAAGCCTATGAACTCGTGAGTACAGGTGAGATCCCGTTTTTCAAGATCGGAAATGCGATCCGGATTCCGAAGAATTCTTTACTTGATTATGTGAATCGTAACAGCTATAATGTAGCTGATGCAAGTGAGCGCCCTACCTGGGAAGGAGGTTATCAATGAAGGTAACGGGCAGCTTACGCGAAAAAAATGGGATTTATCATATGGTCGTCCGGGTCCCGGACATCAATGGGATCTCAAAACAAAAGTCAAAATCCACCAATATCAAAACCAAAGGCGCGAATCAGCGAGAGACGCGCGCCAACAAGAACAAGGCGGAACGAATGCTGGCACAGTGGATGGAAACCCTTTCCGCATCGGAAAGCTACGGCGGCGACCGGGATTTCATCACAGCCATCGAGGAATGGCTGGCAGAGAAGAAGCGCACCATCCGCCCCGACTCCTATGAGTCCTATCAGTGCAACTATGACAAGCACATCAAGCCCTACTTTGAGCCGAAAAAGCTCCGGATCGAGGACGTCACGCCCCGGATCATTCAGCGCTATGTCCGTGACAAGGAAGAAAACGGGCAATCTCGCAAGAGCATCCGAAAGCACCTGGTGATCCTCAACGGCGTTTTCAAGGAGGGCATCGCGCTGGGGGAGCTGACCTTCAATCCCTGCTCCAATGTGAAGGTCAAGGGTAAGGACGAGGAACGCTTCGAGGGGACGGCCTATGAAATCCCCACGGCAAAGAAGCTGCTGACCGCCGTAAAGGGCGATCCTGTGGAGCCTGCGGTCTATCTTGGATTGTTTCTCGGTCTTCGCCGCTCGGAGGTTGTGGGACTTCGCTGGAAGGATGTGGACATGGAAAAGGGTATCGTTCACATTCGCAACACCGTCGTGAAGTTCAAAACGGTTTCCGAACTGGAAAAGACCAAGAGCCGCGCCAGCAAACGCGACCTGTACATGCCGAGTGCGCTGAAGGAGTTTCTGCAAACGGTCTGGGATCGACAGGAAGCCGAGCGAAAGCTGACAGGACGGCAGTATTCGGAGGACGAGCATATCTGCCAATGGGCGGATGGGACGGTTTATGATCCGGACTATGTAAGCAGGCGCTTTGCCAAGCTGCTGGAAAAGAACCATCTGCCGAAGATCCGCTTCCATGATCTGCGCCACACGGCCGGCAGCATGCTGGTCAACAGCGGCCACACGATCAAACAGGTGCAGGAGTTTCTGGGGCATGAGAAGGCCTCCACCACGCTGGACATCTATTCCCACGTATCCCTGGAGGGAAAAAAGAACACCGCCGTGGTGCTGGACGAGCTCCTTGCCGAAAAGAGCGCGTGAGGACGCCGGACATTCTTGTTGGATGTTTTGTTGGATGCTCCATATCCGGGCCGCTTTCAAGGGGATCATTTTGCCTTGAAAGGTTAGAAAAATGCCCGAAATCTCACGATTTCGGGCATTTTCTTGGTGCGCGAGGCGGGAGTTGAACCCGCACGTCCGGAGTGGACACTAGAACCTGAATCTAGCGAGTCTACCAATTCCACCACTCGCGCGTTTCGCAATCTCTCGACTGCCCGCATATCATAACACGGACTTATCAATTTGTCAATAACTTTTTTCGCTTTCGATAAAAAATTTTGCGAAAGCAGATTGTGTCTGGAATTGTCGAAGGGAATATGCTATAATCCTTCCAAAGGGGGCGAAGGAATGGAGACTGTCAACGGCGAATGGTATATGAAGGGCTGCGGCAGGGAAGACCCGGGGCGGCTGAGGACTGTGGACCAGGCAGCGGAGCTGATCCGGGAGATCGGCTTTCTGCCCCTGTTTTCCAACGAGATTCCCGGCTTCTCCGTAGAGGAGCGGAGCTGGAGCGGGGACTGGTGGACCGACGATCCGGACCGGGACCCCTGGAGCTGGCGGCAGCAGCTCTCCCGGAGGCCGGAGATTCTCTACGGCAAATTTTTTGACCGGAAGGCGGGCTTCGTCTCCGCGGAATGGTTTCCGGTCTTTGCCAACTACCGCCGGGACGGTTGGGATTTCGACGCCCTCCGGGACGAGGGCCTGGCCCCGCACCGGGCCGCAAAGCTGATGGAGCCCTTTTTAGAGGACGGTCAGACGACGGACGCGGAGTATTTATCCTGCGTGCTCAAGGACCGCGCCGGCTTCGGCAAGGGCGGGGAGAAGAACTACGAGGGCGTCCTGACGGACCTGCAAATGCAGAGCTACCTGTTCCTGGCCGATTTCCGCCAGCGGGTCAACCGGTCCGGAGCGCCCTACGGCTGGCATCTGGCCGTGGTGGCCGCGCCGGAATCGAAGCTGGGCTATGACCGGTTTGCCGCGGCCTACGCGGAGCCGCCCGCCCGCTCCTGGGAGCGGATCACCGAACAGATCCGCCGCTTTTTCCCGGAGGCGGAAGACACGGCCCTGCAAAAGCTCCTCGGCCTGCGGCGGACGCCGCGCTGATGAGAAGCAATCCGGCGTTTTATCTGATTTTCGAATGACCGATTGACCGTTACAGATTTTTGAAAGGGGAGAGCGGATATGGACAGGCAAGAAACGGAAGCCCTGGGCCCCCATCCGGAGGACCGGGCCCTGCGCGAGGAGATTGCCCGGCTCCGCGCCTCCCTGACTGCCCTGCTCCTGCAAAAGGACGATCTGCTGCTGATCCAGTGCCGCAGGATCGAGGCCGCTTATCTGCGCCGCTTCGGCGCTCTGGAGCTCAAGGTCTACGAGAGCTGGTGCGAGTGCCTGCGGGCCAAGCGCAAGGCCAAGCTGATCCGCGCAAGCCGGAACAGAAGAGAAGCGGCGGACCTGCCCCAAATCGAGGCCGAGCTGGACGGCGAGATGGCCCAATACCGGGAGGAGCTGGAATCCCGCTTCCGCCGGGTGGAGGGGGTCATGGAGCAGCGCGAGGGCCCCGGTCTCACAGCCCGCGGGACAAAGGAGCTCAAGGACCTCTACCGCCAGGCTGTCAAGGCCCTGCACCCGGACCTGCATCCCGGGGAGGAAGAGACCCAGGCCCGGACCCTGAATCAGGCCATGCGTGCCTATCGTGCCGGGGACCTGGGAACCCTGCGGGCCATCTGTGAAACGCTGGAACCGATTCCGGAACAGGAAACGACGGAGCTCGAAGCGCTCCGCGCCGAGGCCAAGCGCCTGCGCGCCAGCATCCGGGAATTCGACCGCCAGCTGGAGGCCATCAAGAAGGACTATCCCTTCAGCGCACGGGTGTATCTGGAGGACGAGGAGAAGGGGAGAGCCAGACAGGCGGAGCTGAGCGCTCAGCTTCGGGACCTGCGGGAACGGACCGCCCGCTATGAGGCGGCCATTGACCGAATGCTCCATCCCGAGGAAGAGGAGGACGAGCCGATATGAAAGAACTGAGCCCCATTTCCGGCGGAAGCCTGCTGCAAACGCTCCATTCCGAAATACAGGCTCCGACGCCCTATTCCGAGGACATCTTCCTGCTGGCGACCGCCGCGGCGGGAACGACCCACGTGGCGGGCATCGAGGAGCTGGAGCCCTTTCTGCGTCCGGGAGAGCGATTGGAAATGATCCGCGTTCCCGACAACCCCTCCGATCCCAACGCCATCAAGCTCTACACCCGGGATCGGGTGAAGGTGGGCTACGTACCCCGCAGGGACAACCAGATTCTTGCCCGGCTGATGGACGCGGGAAAGCTGCTCTACGCCGTAATCCGGGACAAGCGCTGGCAGCAGGACTGGCTTCAGCTTGGAATTGATATTTACATGACGGAGGATTGACTTGGAAAGGGGAGAGGCCGCCGTGAACGATACCTATGTGGTCTTCGACGTAGAGACCCCAAACAGCCGCAACGACCGGATGAGCGCCATCGGTCTGGTCGTGGCGCGGGACGGGGAGGAGCTGACGCATTTCTATTCGCTTGTCAACCCGGAGACCGCCTTTGACGCCTTCAACATCAGCCTGACGGGAATCACGCCCCGGATGGTCCGAAATCAGCCGACCTTTCCCGTCCTCTGGCAGCTGCTTCAGCCGCTCATGGAGCGGGGCATTCTCTGCGCCCACAACGCGCCCTTCGATCTTGGGGTTCTGGGCCGCTGCCTGCTGGACTATAACATCGAGTGGAAGCCCCGTGGAGAGTACGTCTGTACCTGCCAGATGGGAAGACGTCTGCTGCCCCAGGCGCCGAACCATCGGCTCAACACCTTAGCGGAGCTTCTGGACCTTCCGCTTCAGCACCACAACGCCCTGAGCGACGCAAGAGCCTGCGCCGGTCTGCTCCGTTACTATCAGAGCCTCGGCCCCCTTGACCGATACCGCAGGACCTATGACTTTCGGAGCCTCCGCACCCTCGAAGCAGCAGAACGCATATACAGTTTAAATGAATTATAGATGGTATAATTTACGAATAATTAGTAAAAAAATACAACATTTCCCTTGACATCGGGCCTTTCTATACAGTATAATCAGTAAAAATGAAAGGATAACAGGAGGCCTGATTATGAAGAATCCTCTTTCCCCGAACGAATTCAAAATCATGCAGCTGCTGTGGCAAATGGACCGCCCGCTTTCCAGACCGGAGATCATCGAGATGGTCCCGGAGCGAGACTGGAATCCGAACTCGATCCACTTGATTCTGAACAATATGATCGAGAAGGGCGTCATTCGGGTAGACGGCATGACCCGCTGCGGGCGCGGCTATGGCCGTACCTACGCCGCCACCATGTCCAACCTGGAATATGGCGCCGCTGTCCTTCGGGAGGCAACTCCCGATCTGAGCCCCGACGAGCGCGTTCTCGGGATTCTGCCCCTGCTGCTGGATGCGGACATCACCCCCGAAACCGTGACGAAGCTCAAAGCGCTGCTCAAGACGAAATAAAGCCGGCGAGCTTCCGGACCCATCCCCGCCGATGACGCTGTTCGGCGCCGGCGGGGATTACTTCTACTGAATTGAATAATCCTAAACAATGCATAAATATGACAAAGGAGACTCACTATGATTACTGTTTCTGACCTTGGTATGCAGTTTGCCGGTTCCGTATTGTTTCAGCACGCGGATTTGCAGTTTACCGCGGGCAACTGCTACGGCGTGATCGGCGCCAACGGCTCGGGCAAATCCACCCTTGTGCGCATTCTCTCGGGGGAGCTGGAGCCCACGAAGGGCTACGTAGCCGTCAAGCCCGGCGTCCGCATGTCGGTTCTGAAGCAGGACCAGTTCCAATACGACGCCTATTCCGTCATGGATACGGTGATTATGGGAAATCTCCATCTCTATGAGATTATGAAGGAGAAGGACGCGATCTATGAAAAGGAAGACTTCTCCGACGAGGACGGCATCCGAGCCGCGGAGCTGGAGGCGGAGTTCGCCGAGCTCAACGGCTGGGAGGCGGAATCCGACGCCAGCCGCATTCTCCAGGGCCTGGGCATCGACGTGGGCAAGCACTATGACAGGATGGCCGACACGGACCCCCGGGACAAGGTGAAGGTCCTGCTGGCCCAGGCCCTCTTCGGCAATCCGGACATCATCATCCTCGACGAGCCCACCAACAACCTCGACATCGAATCCATCAACTGGCTGGAGGACTTCCTGCTGGACTATCCCGGCACCGTGATTGTCGTCTCCCACGACCGCCACTTCCTGAACACCGTCTGCACCAACATCGTGGACATCGACTACGGCAAGATCAAGATGTACGTGGGCAACTACGACTTCTGGTACGAGTCCAGCCAGCTGGTGCAGGCCCTGCTCCGCAACAAGAACAAGCGCAATGAGGAGAAGATCGCCGAGCTCCAGGCCTTCATCTCCCGCTTCTCCGCCAACAAGTCCAAGAGCAAGCAGGCCACGGCCCGCCGCAAGCTGCTGGACAAGATCTCCCTGGAGGAGATTCCCTGCTCCACCCGGCGCTATCCCTTCGTGGGCTTCACCCGGGAGAGGGAGGTGGGCAAGGACGTGCTCTTCGTCACCGAGGTCAGCAAGACCGTGGACGGGGTTAAGCTTCTCGACAAGGTGAGCTTCATCGCGGGCCGCAATCAGAAGATTGCCTTCGTGGGCGAGAACGAGCTGGCCCAGACCGTCATGTTCAAGCTGCTGATGGGGGAGCTGGAGCCCGACGAGGGCACCATCAAGTGGGGCGTGTCCACCTCCCGCAGCTATTTCCCGAAGGACAACACGGAATACTTCGAGGGCCATTCCGAATCTCTGGTGGACTGGATGCGGCCCTTCTCCGAGAAGAAGGACGACGTCTATCTCCGGGGCTTCCTGGGCCGGATGCTCTTCTCCGGCGACGAGGTATTCAAGCCCGTCTCCGTCCTCTCCGGCGGCGAGAAGGTCCGCATGATGCTCTCCCGGATGATGCTCTCCGGGGCCAACTGCATCCTGCTGGATCAGCCCACGAACCACCTCGACATGGAGTCCATCCAGGCGGTCAACAAGGGCCTGGAGGCCTTCCCCGGGAACGTCTTCCTGGCCTCCCACGACCACGAGCTGCTCTCCACCACCGCGGACCGGATCATCGAATTTTTACCCAACGGTAAGATCCTCGACCGGCTCTGCGGCTACGACGACTATCTGGATTGGAAACGGGAATCCGGCATATAAATACAGAAAACGATCTCTGATTTTGTAGAATGATACCTGATTTTTGTTAATATTGTTCAAAATTCGCCGGTTAATTTCTATTACTAATTGGAAACAAATCTCAAAATTATTCTGGACATTTTGAAAAATTATGGTAAAATATTCTTTGGGTGACAGCGTGCCATGCACCTGTCGCCCAAAAAATATATTTCAATAAGGAGACGAAACGCATGAAGAAATCCACCAAGCGCCTCTTTGCCGTCCTTCTGGTCTTGGCGATGGTCGTCGGCCTTCTTCCGACGATTGCCTTCGCCGAGAGCATAGGCGGTGAAGCAGATCCGTCCAAGCCGGTGTACGTATATACCGAGGAGGACAACGCCCTCATTGAAAACGACGTATTTGCCAAGATCGAAGCCGTCAAGGCGGAAGCCGCGCAGAAGATGGGCGGCATCGAAAAGATGACCGAGCAGGACTACGTCAAGCTCGTCCCTCAGGTCATCAAGCAGATCGAAGCATCCGAAACCTACCAGCCTGGCACCCTGCAGCAGAACGGCTATTTCCTGGTCTGGCAGACCAAGGTCGGCATTCCCTGCTGCTATGACCCCCGTATGGAGGCCGAGCTGCACAACAACGCCGACGCTCCCTCTCCCGAGGAGGCTGCCAAGATCGAAGCCGAGGCCGAGGCCCTGGTACAGCACTACGAGACCAAGGGCGGCACCCCCACCTCTACCAAGATCGGTCTGATTCAGCCCTATTGGGAATCCAGCTCCTCCTACAACGACAGCTCCTTCCTGAACTACTCTCCCAAGTATAAGACCACCTGGCAGAACCTCTACGGCGCCACCGGCGGCACCGGCATGCGCTACTCCATGACCAACGCCACCGTGGACAACATCGGCTCCACCCTGAGCCAGTGCGGCCTGGTCATCTTCGACTCCCACGGCACCACCGACTACTCCGGCTCCAACGAGGACTACACCTCCCGCGCCAACAGCTCCTATCTCTGCCTGATCACGAACTCCGGCGTCACCTCCACCGACACCGCGGCCCACACCGGCACCTACGGCACCTACTACGACTGCCTGAAGGGCTCCGGCTACGCCTACGTCAACGGCCAGTGCATCGCCAACCACATGAGCTCCAACGCCCCCCACAGCATGCTCTACATGGGCATCTGCCTGGGCATGGCCACCGACCGGATGTGCGTGCCTCTGCGGGCCAAGGGCGTTGAGGTGGTCTACGGCTATTCCCAGTCCGTCACCTTCACCGGCGAGCTCCAGAGCATCCAGTCCATCATGGCTTATATCCAGCAGGACATGCAGGCCGGCGCCGCCATTGAGCAGTCCCAGACCGACCTCGGCTGCCAGTGGGATCCTGCGTATTCCAGCTACAGCGAGTCTCAGGCCGTGAGCAACCATGCCGCCTTCCCGGTCGTTGCCTCCACGGAGGACACCTATCCCGGCCACGGCAACGTGGACCGCGTTCTGACGGCCTACTCCACCTGGCACCTCTTCGGCGAAGCCTACACCGTGACCGCCACCTCCAACAACACCAACTACGGCACGGTCTCCGTGGACGGCTACACCATCACCGCCAGCCCCAAGACCGGCTACTACGCCCAGGGCTACACCGTCGTCAGCGGCACCGCCACCGTGACCCAGAACGGCAACACCTTCCTGGTCGATCCGTCCTCCGACTGCACGATCCGCATCAACTTTGCCGCCAAGACCGCCGCCACCGTGACCTATCTGGCCAACGGCAGCCAGGTCGGCACCGCCTCCGGCTACGTGGGCGACGAGATCACCCTGCGCACCACCGCCACCGACGTGGACGGCTGGACCTTCAAGGGCTGGGTCGAGAACACCGTGGCCGAGACCGCTGACAAGCCCAGCTTCTACGCGCCCGGTGCCTCCTACACGATCCCCGCCGCCAACACCACCCTCTATGCCCTCTACACCCGCTTCGAGGAAGGCTCCGGCGAGACCGTCTATCAGCTTGCCGAAGCCCTGGAGGACGGCGGCAAGTACATCATCGTTTCCCAGGAGGGCATTTCCGGCACCACCGGTTACGCCGTGGGCAACGCCGCCGTTACCAGCAGCCACTATCTCAACGCTGTTTCCGTTACGATCAATGACGAGATCGCCAGCGCCAGCACCGCCAACCTTGCCAAGGTCGTTTGGCAGGCGGCCAGCAGCGGCAGCAAATGGACCTTCTACAACCAGGCCGTGGGCAAGTACATGGGTCTGGACTCCAGCGAGTACATCTACCCCTCCAGCACGGCGCTTGCATGGGCGCTGACCTCCGAGGGCTATCTGGATAACGAGGTGGACAGCGAGGGCTACTATTATCTGTCCTACGACGCCACCAACAGCCGCTATACCACCAGCAAGCAGGGCAAGGCCATCAACTTCTACGCAGAGACCGCTGCCGGCACCACCTACTACTCCACCAGCCCCGTGACCGTGGCCCACGAGCACACCATGCAGTATGTGGCCGCCGTGGCCCCCACCTGCACCGTGGCCGGCAACTCCGCTTACTACCGCTGCACCGTCTGCGGCAAGTACTACTCCGACGCCAACGGTGAGAACGAGATCACCCAGGCCTCCACGGTCATTGCCGCCCTCGGCCATGACTACGTCGCCACCGTGACGCCTCCCACCGAGACACAGCAGGGCTACACCACCCACGTCTGCTCCCGCTGCGGCGACACCTATGTGGACAGCTACGTTCCCGCTCTGGGCAGCGACTTCACCGTCCACTTCTCCGTCCCCGCCGGTGTGACCAAGCCCGCCGACATGGTCTCCAACACCAACACCGGCATCACCCTTCCCACTGTCACCGGCCCCGAGGGCTACACCTTCCTCGGCTGGGTCGTTGACGACTATGACAACGTCGAGACCCGCCCCGCCTCCATCCTGACCGGCAACTACATCGCCCCCGGTGAGATCACCCTGAAGGCTCTGTTCACCTACACCGAAGGCGAAGGCGGCGAGACCGTCTATCAGCTGGTCGATGCTCCTGAGAACGGCGGCAAGTACATCATCCTGGACTCCAACTCCATCTCCGGCTCCTCCGGCTACGCCATGGGCAACGCCTTCGTGGCCAACAGCCACTACCTGAACGCCGTGTCCGTCACCGTCAACAGCGACGATACCGTCACCGCCTCCAACGTGGCCAATATCCTTTGGGAGGCCGCTCAGGGCACCACCGGCTTCACCCTCTGGAACGCCGCTGTGGGCAAGTACGCCGGTCTCGACTCCGGCCAGTACCTGTACCCCTCCGCCACCGCTGTGGAATGGGCCTACACCTCCGAGGGCTATCTGGACAACCAGATCGACACCGACGGCTACTACTACCTGTCCTTCTCCGCCAACGACACCAGATACACCACCAACAAGGCCGGCAAGGTCATCAACTTCTACGCTGAGACCACCCTGGGCACCAGCATCTACACCACCATCATCGGTGAGGAGCACGTCCACACCCCCGGCAGCCCCGTGACCGAGAACAACGTTCCCGCCACCTGCACCGCCGCCGGTTCCTATGACACGGTTGTCTACTGCACCGAGTGCGGCGAGGAGCTCTCCCGCGAGACGATCAGCGTTCCCGCTCTGGGTCATGACTACACGGCTGTGGTCACCGAGCCGACCTGCACCGAGGCCGGTTACACCACCTACACCTGCTCCCGCTGCGGCGACAGCTACACCGAGGAAATCGCTGCCCTGGGTCATCTGCCCGGCGAGCCTGTCCAGGAGAACTACGTGGAGCCCACTGTCGGCGTTGAGGGCGGCTACGATATGGTCGTCTACTGCCAGCGCTGCGGCGAAGAGCTGAGCCGCGAGCATACCGTTCTTCCCGGGCTTCCCAACCCCGAGCCCATCGAAACCAGCGATCTGCGGATCTTCAGCTCCATCTCCGTCGGTACCGATATGGTCGTCACCTGGACCGCCCGGAAGACCGATGTGGCGAGCTACGAGCGCTTCTGGATCGAGGTCGTCAAGCACGGCCTTGACGGCGACGAGACCTACCGCTACGGCGCTGAGCAGGCCGAGGCCCTGAATGAGGGCAGCACTTCCTGGAGCTGTGACTTCAAGCACATCTTCGCCAAGGAGATGGGCGTGGAGATCGAAGCTCGCGTCT
>CAMVKI010000002.1 GCA_947168005.1 uncultured Clostridia bacterium | reverse complement strand
GGAAGCGCGGGGCGTGGGGGAGGGGGGGTTGGGGGGGCAGGGGTGGGCTCAGCCGGGGGGGGGGGCGGAAGGGGTGAGGCTTCCCAGCCCGCCAGGTAGGCCTCCTGCTCGGGGGTCAGCTTGTCGATCTCCATGCCGACGCCCCGGAGCTTCAGGGCGGAGACGGCATCGTCAATGGACTGGGGGATCTCATAGACGTCCGGGGGCAGGGCGCGGCCATGGTCCTTCATGTACTCCAGGGCCAGGGCCTGGATGGAGAAGCTCATATCCATGATCTCCGCCGGGTGGCCGTTGCCGGAGGCCAGGTTCACCAGCCGGCCCTCGGCCAGGAGGTTCAGGGTCCTTCCGTCGGGCATCTCGTAGCCCACGATCTCCTGGCGGCGGGGGAAGACCCGGACCGCCATGCGCTCCAGCTCCTCGCCGTTGACCTCCACGTTGAAGTGGCCCGCGTTGGCAAGGAAGGCGTTGTCCTTCATGACGGCGAAGTGACGGCCCACGATGACGTCCCGGCAGCCGGTGGTGGTGATGAAGAGATCGCCCAGGGGGGCGGCCTGGTCCATGGGCATGACCCGCATGCCCTCCATGGAGGCCTCCAGGGCCTTGATGGGGTCGATCTCGGTGACGATGACGTTGGCGCCCATGCCCTTGGCCCGCATGGCGACGCCCCGGCCGCACCAGCCGTAGCCCGCCACGACCACGGTCTTGCCCGCGACGAGCAGGTTGGTGGTGTGCATAATGGCGTCCCAGACGGACTGTCCAGTGCCGTAGCGGTTGTCGTAGTAGTGCTTGCACTTGGCGTCGTTGACGTTCATCATGGGGAAGGGCAGCTTCCCGGCCCTGGCCCGGGCCTTGAGCCGGTGGATGCCCGTGGTGGTCTCCTCGCCGCCGCCGATGAGGCGGTCGGCCAGGTCGGCCCGCTCCCCGGTCAGCAGCTCCACCAGATCGCCGCCGTCGTCGATGATCAGATCGGGATGGCAGGCCAGGGCCGCCTCCAGGAGCTTCTTGTACTCCGGGGCGCTGACGCCGTGGACGGCGTAGGTCTCCACCCCCAGGGAGGCCAGGCCCGCGGCCACGTCATCCTGGGTGGACAGGGGGTTGCAGCCCGTGGCGTGGACCTCCGCCCCCGCCGCCTGGAGGCAGGTGGCGAGGTAGGCGGTCTTGGCCTCCATATGGATGGAGAGGGTGATCTTCAGCCCGGCAAAGGGCTTCTCGCGTTCCATCCGCTCCCGGATGGCCCCCAGGGCGGGCATGAAGTCCCGCACCCAGGCAATTTTCATCCGGCCGTATTCGGCCAGGGACATGTCTTTTACAATGCTCATTGCTTCTCCTTTTGCCGGCAGATTGCCGGCACTACATTTCGTTGCGGCGTTACGGGGCGACGACCAGCACGTCCTTCGCGCCGACGGTGGCTTCGTCGGAGCTCTCACCGGCGAAGAGGACGGTCCAGGCGCCCTCGGGGAACTCGGCGGAGATGGGCTCGTCGTTGGGGTTGATGAGGGCCGCGGCCACGGTCTTGCCGTCCATGGTCCAGATGACCCGGATGGCGTTGTTTTCCAGGACCTCGCAGGCGGGCTCGGCCTTGGTGAGGAAGAGATTATCCCGGCGCAGGGCGATGAGCTCCCGCATCAGGTCCCGCATCCGCATGGGCAGGCTGCCCTGGGTCAGGGAATCCCAGTCGAGGTTGTTGATCTCGTCGGAGGACTTGTAGGAGTTGTGATCGCCCTGCTTGGTGCGCAGCAGCTCCTCGCCGGCCAGCATGAAGGGCGTGCCCCTGCCCAGGAAGATGATCTCCTCGCAGAGCCGGTTCATGGCAAAGCGCTCCTCGTCGGAGGCCTCGGGGTTGGACTCGAGCAGCTTGTCCCAGATGGTGTTGTTGTCGTGGCAGGCCACATAGTTGATGACCATGTCGTTCTCCACGGACCAGCTCGCGCCGGTCCCCTTCCGGCCGCCCTCGATGCCGAAGATCACCGCCGCGGCGGTGCCGGCGTTGGCCTTGCCGTTGGCGTAGCCCTGGTCCTTGGCGTCAAAGACGCTGCCCTTCAGGCCATCGCGGATGGCGTCGTTGAAGACGGCCACGGCGCCGATGCCCTCACCGCTGGGCTGGATCTTGGAGATATTGGCCTGGGTGGCCTGGAGATTGGCGTTCAGGGGGGTAGCGCCGCCGGTCCAGCCCTCGCCGTAGAGAATGGCCTTGGGGTTGATGGCGTGGACCGCCTCCTCGATGGCCTGCATGGTCTCCACATCGTGGAGGGCCATGAGGTCGAAGCGGAAGCCGTCGATGTGGTACTCCTTGGCCCAGTAGGACACGGAGTCCACCATGTACTTGCGGAACATGACCCGGTCCGAGGCGGTCTCGTTGCCGCAGCCGGAGCCGTTGGAGGGGGCGCCGGAGGCGTTGTAGCGGTAGTAGTAGTTGGGCACCACCTTGTTCAGGCAGGAGTTGATGTCATAGGTGTGGTTGTACACCACGTCCATGACCACAGCCATGCCGTTCCGGTGGATAGCCTGGACCATCTGCTTCAGCTCGTTGACCCGGACCTCCCCGTGGAAGGGATCGGTGGAGTAGGAGCCCTCGGGGGCGTTGTAGTTCTTGGGATCGTAGCCCCAGTTGAACTGGGCCTCGTCGCTGGACTCGTCCACGGTGGCGTAGTCATAGATGGGCTGGAAGTGGATGTGGGTCACGCCCAGGTCCTTCAGATAGTCCATGCCCACGGCCTCGCCGGAGGCGTTTTTCAGGCCGGTCTCGGTGAAGGCCAGATACTTGCCGGGGTACTGGCTGCCCTCGATGCGGTTGGAGAAGTCCCGGACATGGACCTCCCAGATCACCGCCTCGTTGTAGGCGTTCAGGTTCTGGTAATACGCATCCTTCCCGAAGTCCGCGGGGTCGGTGGAGGCCAGGTCGATGACCATGCCCCGGTCGCCGTTGACGCCGACCGCCTTGGCGTAGGGGTCCACGGCCTCCTGGGTGCCCGCGGCGGTGGTGACGGTGTAGGTGTAATAGGTCCCGTGGCCGCAGGTGGAGGCGGCGGACCAGACGCCCTTCTCGCCTCTGGTCATGGGAATCCGCTCGTAGGCCTCGCCGCCGTCGCCCTTCTCGAAGAGGTTCAGGATTACCTCGCCGGCAGTGGGGGCCCAGAGCTTGAAGCTCGTGACCTCGCCCTCGATGACGGCGCCCAGGTCGTCGCCGTCGTAGGCGTAGCGCTCCACAAAGGCCTCGGAGTCGAAGACCTTGGTGGGAACGGCAGTCTGGGCCTCGAAGCCCTCCAGTTGCACGCTGTAGGTCTTGGAGAAGTCCAGCTCCTCGGCCAGGGTGATGACGCCGAGGATGACCTCGTTGTTGAGGCTGGATACGCTCTCGATGGGGATCTCCCGGTCGCCGTCCAGAACCTTGAACTGGTCCAGGGACGTGAAGCGGGTCGCCGGGGTGATATGGTAGCGGATCTGGTTCAGGTCCACGATCTCCGCCAGCTCGAATTTGCTGCTCTGGCTCAAGGTCTTCCCTCCGTCCGTGCTGATGTACTGGGCGCCGTCGCCCGAGACCAGATAGACCTCGGTGGTCTCGCCGGTGATAACGGCAAAGCGGTCGTCCTCAAAGTCCTTGACGGCGTCGCCCCAGCTGGTGCCGCCGGGGTCGGAGCAGTTCCGGCGGACGATGAAGCCCACCTCGGTGATCTCCTCGGGGACGTTCAGAACCACCTTGCCGCCATACTCGCAGGGGTGGAAGAGATAGCCCCGGCCGTCGGCATTGGGATACCAGATCCACATGTCGCACTTGGAATAGTCCACGCCGTCAGCCTTCCAGTAGAAGCTGATCTGGTTGGTGCCGGGCTCGCGCTCCAGGGTATATTCCTCGGTGGCGGGGGCTGCGGGGTTCGCAGTGGAGACGGGGGTCTCCCCCGTCGCGGCGCTGGTGTTCTCCATGCCCGGCCCGTCCACCGGCTTGACGCAGCCGGCAAAGAGGCCCGTGAGCATCAGAACGCAGAGAAGCAGTGCAAGAATCCGTTTCATTTGGGTCCATCTCCTTTTTCTTTTTTTCGCAGGGGAAGGCTTTGCTTATGCTTGGAAAGCCGGATTCCCGGCAGGGTTAACTGTTTTTGTTATCCCAGGGGCTTTCGATCTCCGCCAGCTTTTCCAGGTAGGAGATCCAGTCTCGCAGGGCCGCGGGGTTCATCTCCCGGAGGGCCCGGCCGTAGGCGCGCTTCGCCAGGCCGTAGGAGGCCTCCATACGGCGCAGGGCCTTCTTGGGCCCCAGCCAGGGCTCCCCCACGAGATCGCAGAAGATCTCCAGGCTGTCGGTGAGCAGCCAGTGCCAGCGGTAGAGGCCCTCGTCGTCGCCGCGGCGGGTCCGCTCCAGCATCTTCCGGCACCAGCTCAGCTCCTCCCGGAGCTCGGAGCGGGTCTTCCGGGGCAGCTGGGCCGCCCAGGCCCGGACCCGCTCCAGGACCCCGGCGGCCAGGCCGCCCCGGTCCTCCGCGATCCGCCCGCCCAGGAGCCGGAGGTAGTCCGCCGGGTCCCAGTCCTTCTGGAAGCTCTCGGGGGGCTCCACGAAGACGTCCAGGGGCACGCCCTCGAAGGCGGTGTCGTCGTGGCGCTTCTCCCCGACGGCGATGAGCAGGGCGTCAAAGTCGCTGCCCGGCCCGTTGGTGCCGTCGGCGTAGGAGCCGTAGATGATGACCGCCAGGGGGCGGTATTTGTCCCGGAGGTATTGCAGGATTGTTTCTTCCATCCGATTTCCTTTCCTCGCTTTCGCAGGCGTCCCTTTACAGCGGGAGCAGCAGCCCGAAGCCGAAGCTGAGACAGTTCGCCAGGAGGGTCAGAAGCAGGAGCCTCCGCGACCCTCCGAAGGCACGGGCGTAGATCGCGTATTCCGCAGCCACGACCAGGAGCTCCCCCGCGGCGATCCAGCCGGGCCGGTAGGGCAGGCCCAGCAGAAAGCTCAGGTTCAGCAGCAGATTGGTCAGCACGTTGGCGCAGACGATCACCGCAAGCTCCCGCCTCCCCCGCCAGCCCCAGAGGGCCAGGAAGGGGGTCTCGATGAGCACCGTCAGCAGGCAGGCCAGGGCGATTCGGCTCATTTGGCCTTCTTCCGCAGCAGGAAGAAGAGGGCCAGGGCCGCAGCCACGGCGGCCGCACCGATGCCGAGATAGAGGAACAGATAGCTGCCTCCGCCGGAAACGGGACCGGCGGGCGCCTCCGTGGCCGGGACGGTCTCGCTCCGGGCCGCCGCCAGATCCTCGGCGGAGAGGGTGGGCGAGGTCGAATCCGCCGTAAATTCATAGCTTTCTCCCGTCCCTTCCTCGGGCGGGAAGATGAGATCGGCGAAGGCCGTCGTCGTCAGGGCGGCGAGGCAGAGCAGGGCCAGCAGCAGGCAAATCAGTTTTTTCATGTCGTTTCTCCTTTCGACGTTCGTTCGTCACTTTTTCGGTTTATGTACAAACAGATAGATCAGGAAGGCCAGAACAGGCAGGACGGCGACGATCAGCACCCAGAAGGACGGGCTTTCAAAGGGGCTGACGGCAAGATCGGCATAGACCGTCGTCGCCAGGGCGGCGCAGCAGAGCAGCGTCAACAGCAGACAGAGCAGTTTTTTCATGGCGTTCTCCTTTCGTCTCAAACAATTGTTTCACGTGAAACATTTTTTCGATTCATTCTCAGCGCTCCTGTCGGAGCTCCCTCCTCTTTGGGACGGCGTACAAAATGGCGAAAAGGCCGAAGAGGAAGCAGGCCAGGAGCAGGGCCCAGCGGGCCGGGCCGGTCAGCTGGATGTATTTCCCGGCCAGGGTCCCGGGCCAGAGGGCCGAGGCGGCCAGGCCGAAGGCGAAGGCCGGGGACTCAGGCAGAGCCCGGCAGAGGAGCCAGAGGGTGATGGGCATGGTCAGATTCAGGGCAAACTGCCCCAGCAGGGCCGGAAGCATCCAGGCCCCGCAGAAGCTGATGAGCAGCGCCGCCGCGGGCACCGAGGCCCAGGCGGAGCGGCTCGGGCCGAGGCGGTCGCAGAGGAAGCCGCCGGCGGTCTTCCCCGCGAAGACGAAGCCCGTGGTGACCAGAATCAGCGCGGGGCCGGTCTGCCAGGGGAAGCTGACCGCCGCGCCGCCGACGGCCCGCACGCCCACGGCCGCCGTCAGCAGGACCGCCGCCAGCAGGGGCCTTCGGACTGTCTTCTCCGGTTCTGCGCGGCCCGGGCCCTCGGTCCGGGGCTCCGGCCTTCCCTTGACAAATAGGGACGCGGCGCCGAGCACGGCCAGCGCTCCCGCCAGGAAGGGCCCGGCGGCGGGAAACAGGCTTCCCACCGTGACGCCGATGGCGCCGGGAGCCACGAAGACCCCCAGAGGCGCGGCCTTTCCCCCGCTGCCCTCGATGGTCTCCGTCCCGGCGGCCACGTGGAAGACGCTGTTCCCCAGGCCGATCAGCAGCAGACGCAGAAGGACCGGGAGGGGCAGGGCGAAGCCCGCGGCTACGCAGAGCATGGCCGCCGCCGCGGAGATCCGGTGCTTCCCGATCCGGTCCGCGGCCAGGCCCACCAGGCATTGGGTGGAGAAGGCCAGGGTATTGTAGAGCATGAAGCGCCAGGCGGCGTCGGCCCCGCCCTTGAGGGGGCCGAAGAGGGCCGCGGCGCAGACCGCGTCCACCAGCAGATGGGCGGCGGCATGGAGCAAAAGCAGCATAGTCTCACCTGAAAAGCGTTTTTTCCCGGATCAAACCGGCTCGTAGAAGGTATCCGGACGGGCCGGGTCGAAGAGCTCGTTGGCCCACATGAGGGTCACAAGATTCTCCGTTTCGGACAGATTGATGATGTTGTGGGTATAGCCGGGGAGCATATGGACGGCCCGGATGTGTTCGCCGCTGACCTCGAATTCCAGGACCTCCTCCGTCCCCAGCTTCCGCTCCTGAATGAGACCGTGGCCGGAGACCACGATGAAGAACTCCCACTTGGAGTTGTGCCAGTGCTGGCCCTTGGTAATCCCGGGCCTGGAGACATTGACGGAGAACTGGCCGTGGTCCGCGGTCTTCAGCAGCTCGGTGAAGCTGCCCCGGGCGTCCTCGTTCATTTTGAGATCGAAGGCGACCTTCTCCTTCGGCAGATAGGAGAGGTACATGGAGTAGAGCTTCTTCTCGAAGGAGCCGGCGGGGATCGGAGGCATCAAAATCGTGTTCGGCTGGTCATGGAAGCTGTACAGCAGCTCCACGATCCGGCCCAGGGTGGCCTTATGGGTCACAGGCGCCCAGCAATAGGGGCCGTTTTCCTTGGGGAGGGGCGTCAGACCGTCGTAGCCGCAGTGCCGCTCCTTCCCCTCCAGGGCGTCATAGAGGGCCTCCACCAGATCGTCGATGAAGAGCAGCTCCAGCTCCACCCTGGGGTCGTTGACCTGGATGGGCAGATCGCGGGCAATGTTGTGGCAGAAGGTCCCCACGGCGGAGTTGTAGTTGGGCCGGATCCACTTCCCGGCCAGGTTGGGGAAGCGGTAGACCAGGACCTCGGCTCCGGTCTCCTCGGCGTAACGGAAGAAGAGCTGCTCCACCGCCAGTCTGGAGCGGCCATAGGGCGAGTCGCCGAAGCGCCCCGTCAGGCTGGCCTGGATTGAAGAGCTGAGCATGACCGGACAGCGGTTCCCCGCGGCCTTCAGCATGTCCAGCAGCTCCACGGAAAAGCCCAGGTTGTACTTTTCAAACTCCGCCGGGTCCTTGGGGCGGTTGACGCCCGCCAGATGGAAGACGAAATCCGCCTCCCGGCAGCCCTCCTCCAGGACGGAGCGGGGCGTATCCAGGTCATATTCGTACAGGGTTTCGATCCGGAGACCGGGCCGGGTGCGGTTTTTTCCGTCCCGGAGGGTTTTCAGGTTTTCCACAAGATTCCGGCCAAAAAAGCCCTTGGCCCCGGTAATCAGAATATTCATAGCTTCTCCTTCCGCCAGACCAGCTTGTTTACGACGCCGGTATAGCTCTGGATGATCTTGACTACCTTGTCGGACACGTTCTCGTCGAGATAGTCCGGCACGGGGACGCCGTTGTCGCCGTTTTTCACCATCTCCACGGCGGTTTGGACGGCCTGGAGCAGGCCGGTTTCGTCGATGCCCGCCAGGACGAAGCAGCCCTTGTCCATGGCCTCGGGGCGCTCGGTGGAGGTGCGGATGCTGACTGCCGGGAAGGGCCTTCCGATGGAGGTGAAGAAGCTGCTCTCCTCGGGCAGGGTGCCGGAGTCGCTGACCACGGCGAAGGCGTGCATTTGCAGGCAGTTGTAGTCGTGGAAGCCCAGGGGCTCGTGGCGGATCACCCGGGGGTCCAGGGCGAAGCCGCTTTGCTCCAGCCGCTTGGCGGAGCGGGGGTGGCAGGAGTAGAGCACGGGCATATCGTAGCTTTGGGCCAGCTTATTGACCGCCGAAAAGAGGGACCGGAAATTTTTCTCCGTGTCGATGTTCTCCTCCCGGTGGGCCGATAGCAGGATATACCGGCCCTTCTCCAGCCCCAGCCGGGTGAGGACGTCGCTGGCCTCGATCTGGGGCAGATTGGCCCGCAGGACCTCAGCCATGGGGGAGCCCGTGACGAAGCTCCGCTCCTTGGGCAGACCGCAGTCCGCCAGCCAGCGGCGGGCGTGCTCGGAGTAAGCCATGTTCACGTCGGAGATGATGTCCACAATCCGGCGGTTGGTCTCCTCGGGCAGGCACTCGTCCTTGCAGCGATTCCCCGCCTCCATGTGGAAGATGGGGATGTGGAGCCGCTTGGCTCCGATGACCGAGAGGCAGGAATTGGTGTCTCCCAAAACCAGGACGGCGTCCGGTTTGGTCTCGACCATCAGCTCATAGGACCGGGCAATGGTTTTGCCCATGGTCTGGCCCAGGTTCTCCCCCACCGCGTCCAGGCAGACCTCCGGCGGGTCCAGGGCCAGGTCCTTGAAGAACACGCCGTTGAGGCTGTAGTCGTAGTTCTGCCCCGTGTGGACCAGGAGCGTGTCGAAATAGCGGCGGCACTTCTTGATGACCGCGGACAGGCGGATGATCTCCGGCCGGGTACCCACGATAATCAGCAGCTTCAGCTTTCCGTTGTTTTGAAAGGCGGCCATATTCGTTTCCCTCCTATCGGACGCTGCGGCCCTGCAATTCGTATACATAATCTGTGATCAACAGCGTCGCGTTTTCAAGGCTTGACATGGTATCTATCCTCCCGTTCAGGGATTGTATTCAGAATGGTAGCGCCGCTCCGCTTTGCGCGGCGGCTCAGGAGGCCGGCGTCAGGTCCACGACGCAGAGCTCCGGCGGGTTGAAGAAGCGGGGCAGGCCGTAGCTGCCCGCCAGGCCGGTGCTCAGGATACAGGTCGCCTTCTCGCCCACGAACATGCCCTTGGTATAGGGCGGGAATTTGCCGATGTAGGGGGCGAAGAGGCCCTGCTCTAAGATGGGAATGCGGACCACGCCGCCGTGGTAGTGGCCCGAGAGGACCAGATCAATGGAGTCCTTGTCGATATAATGCCAATCCAGCCAGCCGGTGGGGATGTGGTTGAGCAGGAGCTTGAAGCGCTCCGTGCGCTTGAAGGCCCCGAAAAAGTCTTTTTCCTTTTGAATCAGCTCCGGGTCCTTGGTCATCATATGGGGATAGGGATAATAGCCCATGTACCCGCCCAGGCGAATCGGATTGCCGTTGACGCTGATATCCTGAAACTCGTCGTTCACCACGACCGCCCCGGCCTCCCGAATCCGGTCCAGAAGCCCGGCGGCGTCGGTTTCCAGATAGCTCGTCTCATGGTTGCCCAGGCCGAAATAGCACGGAGCGATTTCCGTGCAGGCCCGGATAAAGCCGCACATGGCGTCGATCTCCGCCGCCTCGGCGTTCTCGTTGAAGATGTCGCCCACCAGGGCGATCAGGTCCGGCTCCTGCTCCGAGATCTTGTTCAGCAGCCTGGCGTTGTCCTTCCCGAACTCCCTGCCGTGGAGGTCGGAGAGGAAGACGATCCGGACCGGCGCGCTAAGCTTCTCCGAGGAAAGGGCGTAGCGGCTGACGGAAATTGAGTAATTGGAGATCAGCAGCTCGACTCCGATCAGGACCAGCAGGACGATCAGAAGAATGCCCAAGGTCCGAAGAATTTTCCTTTTTTTCACGTAAATCACCGTATCATGTTCATCATGCGTATTATCCGAAGCGTTCCTGCTTCACAGCCTCTTAGTCAGCTTAACCGCAGCAGTGTTTTTTCCATTCGATTTACGATTTTCTGAAGAATGACATACAAGCGGGCACAGGCTTTCACAACCAGCTTGTGCAGTGTGTGATAATACAGCATACTTGCGACAAGGGCAAATACAAAGATAATTGCCGCCAAACAAAGCGCAAGCAAAAGAACCTGCGAATAACCGAACTTCAGATATACATATTGCCACATCGCCGGACGATACAGCCTCCGCAGCAAAAGATTCTCATGGATAATGTAAATAAACAGGGTAAGCTTCGAAACGTAGTTGATCGTTTGATTTGTAAAGTCTCTGTTTCGGAACAAATTGAACGCGGCAATCACCATGATAAGGATAAACGGATTACTGTCTGTGTTCCACACCATCAGCATACCGTCAAGCAGAGGGATTTTTCTACCAAGCACATTTGTAAGCAGAACAGTCCCGATCCAGCCGCATAAGCCGATGGCAAGGAAGATGCGGTTCGTTCTCCCATTACCAGCCGTTTTCGGCATATACAGCTTCATATAGGCAATCATAAAATAGATCATCGTCCAGACAATCAACGTTGACGAGAAGAAAAAGCCCGGAGCTTCAAAGAAGTGATTGATAAACGGATTGATACCGCCGCAAACAGAGTAAAGGAAGAATAATACCATTGCGATACGCAGATGTGTTTTTTGGCTGATCTGCCGAATCATCCGGTTAAGGAAGGGGTACAGACCTAGGAACAGCACATAACAGGTCGTATACCAGTTATTGGCAAACAACGTTGGGAATAACTGCTTGAGAATCAGAGAACCTCTAAGCTGTCCGTGTTTTAAAACTAAGACAATAATCAAAATGCAGATCGAAACGACCCAGACGTCCAGAAGTATTTGAAGTATTTTCTGTTTGCCGCTCCGGTTCTGATCCAGAAGAAACCATGCCGAGCAGACAAAAAACACTGTATTTCCTATATTTCCAAAGAAAATAATCAAGGCGAGAACGATCTGCTGGACATTCTGAGTCGAAGAGCCGATTTTCATCACATAATCATGAAATGGATACTCACTTGGGTCTGAAGACAGCGTTTGAACAACATGAAATAAAACGATCATCATCATAGCAATGATCTTCAGGAGCTCTACACCGGAGTTGCGAGGCCTGCGCTGCCCTTCCCGCGGAGTTGGCGCCTGCAAGACTGCCTTTTCGCTCTGTAAATCTGTCATGTCATCATACCTCTTCTTTATTTCACAATTCTTTCATCCAATTTAGCCAAAAACCAAAATCAGGGCTTCCGGAGGCCGGATTTGAGCTTTTCATAGCGCTTTTCCCCGATGAGCTTCCGCAGGAAGCGCTTCGGGCCGTTGATCCAGCGCTCACGGCGCAGCTCTTTTTTCATCTTCGCGGAGGTCCGCCTGAACCAGGCCTTCTCCTTTTCGGAGTACCAGCTGGAGGCGTAGCGGTGGATGGAGACGGTGTTTTCGGTCTTTTTGAGGACCCCGGTCAGGTAATCCAGGGGGCGGAACCAGTCTGTGGGGAAGACGGCCAGGTTTCCGGGCAGGAGCTGGCGGCTGTTGTCGCAGATTAGCCCGTGCCGGACAAGGGCCTCGGTGTTCCGGACCGGACAGGGGGTCAGGTCGAAGCTGCCGTCCTCCAGGACGAAGGGGATGTCCTGATAGTCCGCCAGCATATCCGCCAGGATCGGGCTGCCCTTCTCCGCGCCGAAGCCCAGGCCGGTGTTGACGTGGGTCTCGTCCTCGAAGCCGAACCAGGCCGACCAGCCCAGCAGGGCCTCCGGACTCTTCACCAGCTCCACGTCGGTATCGAAGTAGATGCCGCCGTTTTCATAGAGGATGCGCAGCCGGGCGTAGTCCGACACAAAGGCCCATTTTTTGGCCTCCCAGGCCTGCCGGACGTAGAGCGGGGCTGTGGACAGGTCAAAGTTGGATTCATTCCACTCGACGATCTCAAAATCTGGACAGAACTTTTTCCAGCTCTTGATGCACTTTTTCGCCAGCTCCGGCAGGGGGTTGCCGCCGAACCAGCAATAGTGAATGGTTTTCGGAATCACGGTTTTCACTCCTCGTTTTTTTCGGCGGCACAGCGGGCTTCCCATTCGGAAAGCCTATCCCGCAGATAACGTTCGGACGCCTCCCGGAAGGCGGACAGCTTCCGCTGCACCGCCGGGTAATCAATCGGCTGGAGATCGGAGGCTTCAAAGCTTTTTTCCGGGATGAAATGCCGCTCCAGTCCAAGCATCGCAAAAAGCGAAACAACGCGGCTGTTCTGGTTGTTCGGCGCGTCGTCGTCAAAGCGCTTGAAGCAGAGGAAGGGCTTGGAGAACAGCATGGAAAAAATGGAGCCGTGATAGGAATCGGTCAATACGAACTCCGCGCCTTCGAGCATGGCCGCAAATTCAGCCGGACCCACCGGGAAGGAACAGCAGGCTTTTCGCTCTGTGTGCTCCTTCCGGCTCGGGATCAGCACGGGGCGAAGTCCGAGCTGCTTCGCAAGCGCCCGGGCATAGGCAAAATACCACTCCCTGGATTCCAGGAAATAGCAGGCCAGATAAGATCCCCTCGGCCGTTTTGCCGCGGAGCAAAACCCGGACCAGGCTTCGCCGTCCAGCAGCAGAGTCGGATCGCAGACGAAGGAGACCGGCATTCCCGTGAGCTCCTCCAGCGGCGCCCGGTTCATTTCCTCCCGGACGGACAGTCCGGAGAACCCCCGAAGCAGTTCCCGGATCGTTTCCCGCTTCTCCTCCGGGATCGTCTCCGTTCCGAAGCTCGGGGCGTAGGCGATTTTGGGTCTGCGGGAGAAGCCCAAATAATAATACTCGTTGAAATTGATTCGAAGCGGAGACCAGATCTGGTCGCTGCCGCATAGGAAGCAATCGTAGCGCTCGTCCAATTCCGGGAGCCTGTCCGGGTCCACATCCCCGTCGATGTCCAGGGCCTGTTCCTTGAAGGCCTCAAACCGGGCCTGGGAGTCCGCGTAAGGCCGGAGGGCGCGCTCCCGCCTCACATTTCGGAAGCGGCGAACCGGCCACTTCACATAGTCGATCAGGCCGCGGCGGGAACGGGCGGGGGGATTGTCCGCATGAACGGGCGCCGGGGGCGTTTGCTGCCGGTTTTCGGCGGCCAGCAGCGCGCGGTGCCGCCGCAATATCTCCCGGTCTGAGAGGATTGAATTGGCGTATCCAAGGGACTTGACAAACTGCTGGAGCGCATAGGCCTGCAGCTCAGTCCCATAATTGTTGTATGTGATCCAGGTTACCGTAGCGGTTTTCATAAGAGCTTCTTCTCCAGATACACCGGTTTGTAGTGCTTTCTGCAGTGTTTTTTAATTTTGTCAAAGCAGAATCGCCGCAGCCGCTCCGGCGTTTTGTTGACAGCCTTGATCCAAAACAGATTCCAACGCTGTTTCCATCCCTTCCGCTGTGCCAAAGCGCATTTCGGGCAGTAGGTCCGTACCGGATCGATGATCGCGCAGACTGCCGCTGTTTGCGCCCAAATATTGATATCGACCTGGAGCGGGATTTTCAGATTTCTTTTCAGCGCACGCCGACAGGCGTCAAAAACGTCCCGGTGCTCCGAAACAGAATCGGTCCGCAGGAGCCCGATCAGAATGACCTCCGCATAGCGTCTGTAATGGTATTCCCAGGCCATTTTGATCCGGTCATTGGAGTAGACCCAGTGATCCCGCTGATACTCCATGGAGCGCAGGCCGCAGAGATAGCTTTCCAGCCGGAACAGCCTGGTCGCGCTGTTGTCGTTGTCCGCAAAGTGATACACTCTGCGGTTGCCCACGGCGACTCGCTTGACGTATTGCAGATATAAGATGTTGTACAGCATTCCTTCCGCGAACCAATAGTCCGTATGGAAGATGAGCTTGTTTTCCTCCAGAACGCTTCTGCGGTAAAGCTTATTCCATACCGCCACGCCCACCCGGTTCAGATAGATCGCCTCTACAATCTCCGCGGCGTCCGCCACATGGTAGCGCTCCGCATCCTGGGGCTGCATGCCCTGCTTGAAGCAGCGGGTACTGACAGCCATATCGCAGTTGTCTTTTTCGAGCAGCGCGACAAAGTAGGAAACGTAGTCCGGTTCGACATAATCGTCTCCGTCCACAAACATGATGTACTCCCCGGAGGAAGCCGCAAGACCGTCGTTCCGGGCTGCGGAGACACCGCCGTTTTGCTTGTGAATCACGATCAGCTCCGGATTTGACTCCTTGTATCGGTCTAACATAGCCCCGCAGTGATCCGGAGAGCCGTCATCCACGAAGATGAGCTCTGTATTGGGATAGGTCTGAGCGATCAAAGACCGGACACAGGCATCCAGGTATGCTTCCACCTTATAGACGGGTACAATAATACTGACCAACTTGCTCATGTTTTTTGTCCACCGCTCCTTCGCATCGGTCTACAATTCAGAAATAACGCCATTGTTGATATATCCCCACCCTGCAGGATACCATGGCTTATCCAGGTTGAAGCCAGGCGTCTCGATGATACGGAACCTGTACAGATTCTGGATCACGTCGAAGCGTTCCTGTGCGCCGAGCGCGCCCACCTCAAAAATACTGATATCCAGATAATAATCTCCGGGAACAAGCTGGGAAATGTCAATCCGGAACCGTTTCGCCGTTTCTCCATTCGGTTGAATGCTGATCGCCCGTTCCGTATTGCACATGGAAATTGCGTCTCCGTTCATGGAATGGATGATCGCTCTGATATAGCATTCATGCGCTGCCGCATCGTCGCTTTTTACGTAGAGTTCAAAGGGGAGCACAGACCCAAAGGGGAAGGTGCAATCCTCTCTGTTCGTTCGGAAACGAGTCATTTTAATCGGTGATTTGCACTCGATCGTTCGCATATACGGAAGGATTGTAACGTCACTGTGCATGTCTGTATCGCCGCCCATATAAACCGCGATTCCCTTTTCCACCTCTCCGTTAAAAATGACCCTTCCGTGATCAAGTACAATGACGCGGGAGCAAAGCTGACGAATGGTGTTCATATTATGACTGACATAGAGGACAGTGCGCCCCTCCTGCGTGGCGGCCTGACGCATTTTGCTCAGGCACTTCTTCTGGAAGGCCATATCGCCCACGGCCAGGACCTCGTCCATGACCATGATCTCGCTGTCCAGGTGGGCGGCCACGGAGAAGGCCAGCTTGACGTACATGCCCGAGGAGTAGCGCTTGACCGGGGTGTCGATGAACTGCCGCATTTCGGCAAAGTCAATGATCTGATCCATTTTACGGTCAATCTCCGCCTTGGTCATGCCCAGGATCGCGCCGTTCATATAGACGTTTTCCCGGCCTGTCAGCTCCTGATGGAAGCCGGTGCCCACCTCCAGCATGGAGGTAATGCGGCCGTTGTAGGAGAGGGTGCCGCTGGTCGGCGCCGTGACCCGGGAGAGGAGCTTCAGCAGGGTGGATTTGCCCGCGCCGTTGTGGCCGATGATGCCCAGAGCCTCGCCCTTCTTGACCTCAAAGGAGACGTCGTCCAGGGCCAGGAATTTGTCTCCCGGCTTCAGGTCCGTCCTGGACCCGATTTTGCTGTTGGGGTCCTCCCTGCCCCGCTTCCGGGCCCACCAGGATTGCAGATCGCCCTTCAGCGTGCCGCCGCCGATGGCGCCGAGGCGGTATTGCTTGGATACGTGTTCGATTTTGATGGCCAGTTCGTCCATATGATTCACCTCACACCGTATCCATAAAGGTCTTCTCGACCCGGTTGAAGAGGACGATGCCAATCATCAGGACCGCGAGGGTCACGGCCCAGCTGAGCAGATAGTGGGGCAGGTCGAAGCTGCCCAGCCCTAAGAAGGCCAGCCGGAAGGTATTGATGACCGGGGTCATGGGGTTGAGCATGTACAGGCCCAAAAACTTTGCCGGAACGATGCCGATGTCGTAGGCTACCGGGGTGCCGTACATCCAGAGCTGGACGCCAAAGCCCACAAGCATCACCAGGTCCCGGTACTTGGTGGTCAGGGAGGAGATGATGACGCCGACGCCGAGACTGAGCATGGCCATCTGGAGCAGCAGCAGGGGCAGCAGCAGGGCGTAGAGGGTGGGCTGGACCGTACCGCGGATCCAGTAGATCACCAGGAAGACCAGGAACATGACAAACTGAATCCCAAAGCCGATCAGCTGGGAGAGGACCGTGGAGATCGGCGTCACCAGCCGGGGGAAATAGACCTTGCCGAAGATGGCGGCGTTCCCCGTGAAGGTGTTGGCTGTGGAAGTCAGGCAGCCGGCGAAATAACCCCAGGCGATATTGCCGCTCATAAAGAACAGGAAGGAGGGTACGCCCCCGGGGGCCAGACCGGCCAGCCGGCCGAAGACCACGGTGAAGACCACCGTCGTCAGCAGAGGCTGGATCACAGCCCAGGCCGGGCCCAGGACCGTCTGCTTATAGTGGGACACAAAGTTCCGCTTGACAAAGAGGAAGACCAGGTCCCGGTAGCGGACCAGCTCCTTCAGGTGAAAGTCCAGCAGCCTGGTCTTCGGGACGATGACCGTGCTGAACTGCTGCGTGCTGTTGTTTTCCATACGAATCAATCCTCAATCAATTATTTGTGTGCGCAAGGATAAAACCGATGTCGGGCGGCGAGCTATCGGAGATGGAGCCGAAACTTGAGCAGGGTCTCCGAGAGCTTGACCCGGAACAGGGCGGGATTTATATGCAGGATCTCCGCCATCTCCCGGACGCTCAGCCGGTCCAGGCACAGCAGATAGTAATCGCCGATCACGTCCCACTTGCCCGGGCCCTTGAGCTGGCCGTATCGGATCCGGTCGTAGATGTACAGGCCCCAGCCCCGGGGATTTTTGCGGAAGCGCTCCTTGCTGCTGGCGGTCAGGCCGTCGGGCAGGTACTCCGTAAGCTTGATCGCCCTGTCAAAATATCGCATCCTGAGACCGTCCGCCGCCATCTTGTAGAGGGCCGTCGCTTCGGTCAGGAAATTCTCCCCCGGGAACTCCGCGTAGGGGTACTTCCTCCAAACCTCCGTATAGAAGACCTCTGCGCAGTCGCCGACGATCTTCTTTTGGAGGCGTTCGATGTAAGTCATATCCAGATAGCCGGAGCCCGTGTAGGAGCCCTTCAGGGGAAGCAGATCCGGGCCGCATCTCTGGCCGCAGACGCCCGCGAACCGGGGCTTTTCCTCCGGCGGGATGCTCTTTTCCACCCGGTCGATGATCTCCAGGGCGTCGTCCAGCAGATAGTCGTCGGAATCGACGCAGGCGGTCAGCTCTCCCCGGGCCAGGCGGACGCCTAAGTTGTTGGCCCGGTGCTTTCCGCCGTTCTCCACCTTCTGATAGCGGATGGGAAAGCTCTGCTCTTCCTTCTGGAAGGCCGCGATCCGGGCCTCCGTATCGTCGGTGGAGCCGTCGTCTACGACGACCCACTCAAAATCCCGAAAGCTCTGCCGCTGCAGGGAGCGAAACAGCTTCTCGATGCAATAGCCCCGGTTATAGGCCGGCGTGAAAACGGTAAAGCGCATGGCAATCACTCCCCGGTCACAGAATTCACAGCCTGTACCTTCAGCTCCGGCAGGGTCAGATAGCCCCAGGTCCCGTGCAGCCACTCCTTGTGGTTAAAGGCGGCGGGGTCCTGGTCAATGGCAAAGGAACAGATATCCATAATCCGGTCATGCACCTTGTCGGTTCCGTATGCGTTGATGGAATAGTACACAAGGGTAAGCTGGTAGGACCCCGGCGCAAGCCCCGTCAGGGGGAGCTCTACCCGCATGGACTGCGGACCCGGCCGGATGTGCAGGACCGGGGCGGTGGTGGTCATGCCCACGCGGACTCCGTCCAGCGTTCGGACCATGATTCGCAGCGCAATCTCCGGATCGTCCTTCCCGGAATTCAGATCGACTCTCAGCTTCAGCGTATCGCCCATTCGGTAGAGAGGCTCGGAGGCAATATCCAGAAAGCTGATCCGGGAAATTCGCATCCAGTCATCCAAATCCTTGTAGGGCCGTTCACCGCCGCAGTCATAGGACAACTGCATCCGGCTGTTGCGGTTCATATAGATGCTGATGGCTTTCTCCGTATCGCCGTCGAAAACCACCTTGCCGTGATCCAGCACAATGCAGCGGGTGCAGAGCTGGCGGATGGTATTCATGTTGTGGCTGACATAGAGGACGGTGCGGCCCTCCGTGTTGGCGGCGCTGCCCATACGGCCAAGACATTTTTGCTGGAATTTCATATCGCCCACGGCCAGGACCTCGTCCATGACCATAATCTCGCTGTCCAGGTGGGCGGCCACGGAGAAGGCCAGCTTGACGTACATGCCCGAGGAGTAGCGCTTGACCGGGGTGTCGATGAACTGCCGCATTTCGGCAAAGTCAATGATCTGATCCATTTTACGGTCAATCTCCGCCTTGGTCATGCCCAGGATCGCGCCGTTCATATAGACGTTTTCCCGGCCTGTCAGCTCCTGATGGAAGCCGGTGCCCACCTCCAGCATGGAGGTAATGCGGCCGTTGTAGGAGAGGGTGCCGCTGGTCGGCGCCGTGACCCGGGAGAGGAGCTTCAGCAGGGTGGATTTGCCCGCGCCGTTGTGGCCGATGATGCCCAGAGCCTCGCCCTTCTTGACCTCAAAGGAGACGTCGTCCAGGGCCAGGAATTTGTCTCCCGGCTTCAGGTCCGTCCTGGACCCGATTTTGCTGTTGGGGTCCTCCCTGCCCCGCTTCCGGGCCCACCAGGATTGCAGATCGCCCTTCAGCGTGCCGCCGCCGATGGCGCCGAGGCGGTATTGCTTGGATACGTGTTCGATTTTGATGGCTAATTCGTCCATTTTTATCACCTCACACCGTATCCATAGAGGTCTTCCCGACCCTGGCGATGGGCGTCACCGGCCGGGGAAACAGCTCCCGAAGTGTTTATTCCTTATCCGTGTCTTTGTGTACGAGCTGATAGAACAGGCTCCACACCGGGAAGCGGTCCGCGAAGCGGGCGATCTGCCTGGTGGTGCTCTTCGGAAGCTGCCGGGCTCCGGCCCTGGCGGCCTCCCGGTAGACGGAATCCGCGATGAGCCGCCTGTAGAGCTGCTTCCGCTCCGCCCTGCCCACGGCCTCGCTGGGGGCGAAGAGCATGGGCATCCGGTTGAAATAGTGCTTGTTGGCCGCCCAGGCCTCGATCTCGGGCCGGAGGGTCTCGTATTGGCCCATGCGCTTCGCCAGATCCGTGATGCCGTGGGCCATGATGTGGGCGCTCCTGATCTCGGAGTCCCCGAGGACGCCGTGGTTGGAGGGGCGGTAGCGTTTATAGTCCACCCGGTAGTGGTAGGTTGCCGCCGCTTCGTAGCGGACGGCCTTCACCCCCGAGAGATAGCGCATATTGAAGTCGAAGTCCTCCGCCGTGCGGATGGAGGTGTCGAAGCGCAGCTTCAGGGCTTCGATCAGCTCCCGCCGGTAGAGCTTGCAGTAGGGCGGGAAGAGACGGAAGCCGAAGATCAGGTCCCGGAAGGCCTGGGGATCGGCGTCGGGGCCGTCCAGCCGGGCCGTGAAGGGGGCCGGGAAGTCCCGGGCCTCGGGGCCCTCCGGGGCGAAGGGCTGATAGTCGGTCATGACCAGCACGCCCTCCTCCGCGGTCTGCGCTTGCAGGGCCAGCAGCCGCGCCAGATAGTCCGGCTCCGCCCAGTCGTCGCTGTCGAGAAAGACGATAAATTCCCCCCCGGCCGCGTCCAGCCCCGCGTTCCGGGCGGAGGAGACGCCGCCGTTGGGCTTGTGGAGCACCCGGATCCGGGCATCCCGGGCCGCCCAGGCGTCGCACATGGCCGGGGAATTGTCCGGGGAGCCGTCGTCGATCAGCAGGAGCTCGAAGTCCCGCTCGGTCTGGGCCAGCATACTCTGTACGCACTGGTCCAGAAAGGCCTCGGCCTTGTAGACCGGGACGATCACGCTGACCCGGGGCCTTTTGTTTTCTTTTGCCTGTTCCATGTTACTCCCCTTTCGGAGGACGGTTGAAGAAGGAAATATAGTCGAACTCGTCCAGATACCTTCGGAAGGGAAGGCGCTTGTTCGGAGCGACGAATTTGCCGGGGTAATAGTCCCGGTCATAGAAGCGCAGGCGTCGGACGTTCTTCCCGGACAGGGCGGAGCGCTTTCCGGTCAGCAGGACCTTCCGCTCCCAGGGGATGGCGTCAAACTGCCGCTTGACGGCCTCCTGCCGCGCCGGCGCGGCGTCCAGGCCGGGATATTCAAAGATAATACAGAGGTTTTTCAGGTTCACCCGGGCGGCCCGCTCCTTCCACTTGGCGGCGGCCTGTTGAAAGCTGTCGTAGTGCATGAAATGGACGGTAACGCTTTCCTCTCCGCGCCGCAGCAGGCCCAGCGGATAGGATACTCCTGATCGATGGACCTCCTCGATTCCGCAGCTCAAGTAGTGCTCCAGATTGCCCACAAAGCGGAAGAAGTCCTCGTCCTCGAAGAAGAGATTGACCGTGGGCGTCAGAAATGGCAGGCCCAGGTCGTGATAAATGATGCCCGCAATGCAGTTGTTGGTGATCAAGGTGAAGTCCCGCTTGCGCAGCCGCAGTCTCCGCAGGCCGCGCCAGGTCTTCAGGAGAACGTCGCGGAGCCTGCCGGAGAAGCCCCCTCCCCTGCCCTCAGCCATGGGCGTCACGCCCTTCCCCGGCGGGCCGGAGCCCGTCCTCTTCCGCTGTCCGCAATGGCGCAGGCTTTGCCCCCGGAGCCGAAAGCTTCCCTCTGCCCGACAGTCGATTTTGTGTCTGCGTATTCGCTGTCATATCTGCCTTCCTTTTTTCGAGGCTTGTCTACGGAAGCTCTGTCAGAGCGTCCAGATAATCCTCGCCGTCCGTGAGAAGATTATATTCCATATTGTAGTAATTTTGAATCAATTCATAGCGGGGATCGTTTTCATCGTATTGACTGATCGTCCCCGCCGCGTCGAGAACGGTTCCGTTGCTGGTCCGCACCGGAAAACGGTCATGGAGCTCCAGGACGCCTTGATAGAAGGGGGTCTCCGGCATTCCCGCATAGGACAGCAGGAGGGGGAGCAGGTCGGTCATGGAGGTCTCAATGGGTTCCTCCGGGAAGGAGACCGGATAGTTTGCCCAAATCACAAAGGGTACACATTTCTTCATCAGATCGTCCTCCTCGGCGCTTCTGGGGCAGGCCGAAGGCATTTGGCCGATGAAAGACGGCGCGTGGTCCCCCACCATGCAGATAACGACCGGACGCTCGCTGCGGGAAAAATAGTCCGTCATGTCCCGGAAGGCCTCCGCGGACAGGGCCACGGAGGACAGATATTCGTTCACCTCTTCGGTCATATCTCCCAGGTCCTCCGTCACATGCACCGTATCCAGAGCGGGATCGTTGCTGTCATAGCCGCCGTGGTTCTGGAAGGTCAGCAGATAGCAGAAGCGATGCGCGCCGGGGTCCGCTTCATATTTCTCGATCAGTCCCTTGAAATCGTCCTCGTCCAGGATGTGTCGGTTTCCATAGTACCGCATCTCGGAGAAGCTGCCCTTTCCCATAATGACGTGATCAAAGCCCATGGCGGGAAAGGCGATATGGCGGGAATAGTTCGTCCCGTCGTTGCTGTGCAGCGCCGTCGTCGTATAGCCCAGCTCCTTGAGATAGGTCGGCAGCGTCGCGTTCCGGGACGTGAAGCGGATGTAATTAAACGGCGCATAGTTTGGCAGCAGATACATGGAGCAGGAGGTCAGAAGCTCAAACTCCGTGTTGTTGGTGCCGCCGCCCACATTGGGCGAATAGGCCTTGCCGTAGCAGGCATTTTCGATCCCGTAGAACGGCGCCAGATAGTCCCGGTCAGTCTCGATTCCGCTGTAGTCGGACAGATCACAGAAGGATTCGTTCAGAATCAGGATGATATCCGGGAACTGCTCTGCGGTCCCGGCCTTCCCCTCCGGGATCTCGATGCGGTCAGATGAATAGCCGGAGGGCCTGCGGATCGGATGAAGCACCTGCTCAATATTCGCCGCCGAGCAGCACAGATAGCCGTTTTCCTTGATTGCGGTGCGCCAGGAGAATTTCACGCTCTGATCCACGGCGATCGGGCTGTACAGGAACGTATAGAGGAAGGCCGCGTCGAGGACAAGCAGCAACGCGGTACGGAAGCTCCAACGCAGACGGCGCTTTGGCTCTTCCATCCGAAAGCGGCTGATCAGATACAGCTCCAGGAGCAGGAGCCCCAGAATCTCCGCGATCTCCGGTCCGAAGAACAGGGAATAGGCGCCGAGCACGTTCATAGCCGTCTTTGCGTTTGCGAATTCACTGGGGAAAAGCGGACTTCCGTGAAAGGCGATCACATAGTAGTTGACGATGGAAAGCAGGGCGACAAGACAGCAGCTCAGAACGGCCCCGCGCCTGCGGCTCTGGGAAAGCAAAGACAGCAGCAGCCACACAAGCAGAAGGATCCCAAGGTTCAGCAGCAGCGAGAATGGCCGGACGCGGACGCAGTCTCCCAGCATATCCAGACAGCTCCGCTGAAGCTGAAGAAGCTCCAGGAAGAACAGCACGACCGGCAGTACGACGCTTATCGCTTTTGTACTGCGGGAGACACGCCCAAAGGTCCGCGAGCCCTCCAGGGCATTCAGACACACATTCAACCCATAGAAGGCCAACAATGCCAGGGCGAAGCCTGCCAGAATGAGAAAGGCGCCCGATGACAGCGAGATCTGCGAGGCAAGCCTTCTGACTAAGGAGGCGTTTTGCCAGCGATTATAAAATCGGCCGACGGCAAAGAGCAGAATCGCTGCGGTCGGCGCCAGCTGCTGTTTGCCAAAGCGAAGTCTTCGCCCCGTGAGAAGCAGCGCCAGACAGAGGATGAGAAAACACCCGACAACCACGGCGATCCTGACCCGGTTCAAGGACACCAGCAGGGCGACAAGCGCGCCGAGGGAGCAGCAGGTCAGAATTGCAGTTTTCTTGCCGGAAGGCTGTGCTGTTGGTTTCATATGCGGATCTCCGTTTATGATGTGATCAGGCTTCGGAATGCTCCGAGGCCACCCGCTCCTCCGCACGCACGGCGTCCGAGGCTGCAGGCGGCTCTTCCGCCGCTCCGGTGTGCTCCGGCTGCGGGAGTCTGGATTTGAGGAAATGCGCCGGGTTGCCGCCCCAGATCTCGTAGGGGGGCACATCCTTGGTCACCACGGAGCCCGCGGCGATGATGGCGCCGTTTCCGATGTGGACGCCCTTCATAATCAGAGACCGCGAGCCGATCCAGACGTCGTCTCCGATTACAATGGGCTTGATCTCCGTGCGGCCCTGGAGGCCCATGGGGACGGTGATATCGTCGTGCCGGTGGTCGGTGGTAAACATCAGCACGTCGATCCCCATCATGCCCTGTTTTCCGATGGTCACGCCGGAGGGGATCTGACAGCGTGCTCCGATCCCGGCCCCGTGGCCCAGCTTCAGGTCCTCTGAAAAGGTGGCGCCTTTGTCAATGTTGACCCACTTGCCGCAGTCCTCCAGGATCAGGTGCGCGCAAAACTGCCGGAATTTCCTGGCGCCAAAGCTGAACCTGGAGCTGGACATGGGCAAATGGATGCCAATCGCGTGGTACAGGATCTTTCCGATCGTGCGTTTTATCTTTTTCATATTCTTCCTCAATTCTTCCCAAAAAATGAAGTGAGCTTCCGGAGAACCGCGTCCGGCCGGACGAGCTTCGGATGGATCTGGGCCAGATAGTACTGGTACTTATCCTCCGAGACCCGGCTCCGCAGATAGCGCAGGGCCTTCCACGTGCCGACCCGGTATTCCTCCGGGACGGTCACGCCGTCCCGCCTGGCGTAGATCGCATAGACGCAAAGGAGGCGCTTCCGCTTGTCCTCCGCCGCCCGGAGGATCTCCGTCTCGCCCTTCTGTCGGAAAAACGCCAGACATTGGTCTACGCCCCAAATATCGTCGTAGCGCTTTACGGAAAACTTTTTAGAGGTGATGCTCTCGGGGCGGTCCCGGTAGTAATAGGCCCCGGCGCTGACCGCGGCCACGGCTTTTGCCCGCCAGCAGGCGATGGGGACAAAGGCCTGGTCCTCGTGGAGCTTCCCCACCGGGAAGCGCAGATCGGCAATCAGCTCCGAGCGATAGAGCTTTCCCCAGGCGTTCACCGGAACGGCGTCGTCGCCCCGGTAGAGCAGAATCACGGCCTCCCGCCCGCTCAGCACCTTGCTGTCCGCTTCGGCGGCGGACGGAGCTGCCGCCGGGTCCCGCCCGTCTTCGAAAACACGGGTCCGACAGACGGCAAGCTCCGCACCGGACTGCTCGACACTGCGATACAGCAGCTCCAGATAATCCGGGGCCACGTAGTCGTCGCTGTCGATGAAGGTCATATACTTCCCCTGAGCGATCTCCATGCCGGAGTTTCGGGCGGCGGAGAGGCCGCCGTTGGGCTGGTGGATCACCCGGATGCGGGGGTCCCGGGCCGCATAGGCGTCGCACAGGGCGCCGCAGCTGTCCGGCGAGCCGTCGTCCACTAAGATCAGCTCAAGGTCCGAAAAGCTCTGCCCCAGGATGCTCTCCACACAGGCGGGCAGATAGGCTTCCACCTTGTAGACCGGTACGATCACGGAAATTTGCGGCATGTCGTTTTCCTTTCCGGCCAGGCGGCCATTATGCTTCGATCATGTTCAGAAACCGCTCCAGGCACCAGATCAGCCATTTCTGGTTGCCGGTATAACGGGACATGTCGATATCGGTCCGGAATTCCGACCGGACCGGGCCGGTCCAGTCCTTGAAATAGGCGTCCACGGGCCGGGGCATGGGCAGCTTCTCCGGCACGGGGAGCTCCGGATAGCGCATCCGGAAGAGCTCGCGGATCAGATACTTGGACTCGCCGCTCCGGATCCGTTTCAGATCCAGAGGCTCCGCCCGCTCCATGGCCTCGTAGGGATCGAAGGCCTCGATCCCCGCCGCGGAGAAAGCATTCTCATAGGAGCCGTAGCTCTCCTCGGTAACCACGACGTCATAAAAGCGCATGAAGTCGATCTTTTCCCCCTGGCGGTAGCGCTCAAAGAGGTATTGCATGCTGACCGGCTCCCTCAGGACCTCGGCAGGCTCCACGTAAATGCTGCGGGCCATGTATGCGTCGAAGGTCCAGTCTTTGGACAGAAGCTGATCCATGCCGCCGAAGACGTAGTCCGCCCCGTCGCCAAAGACCAACAGCTCCACGCCGTCCCGCTTCGCCTGCATGGCGGCGTAATAGAGCTGGGGCTCGATGGAGTGGACCGGGCCGCCCTTGGAGCGCATGACGGGCTCAATGCTCTGTTCCACGCTCTCCCAGGATATATCCACGTAGTGGAGCTTCATGCCGTTGCGGGCGGCGAAGCCCTCCGCCCGGCGGAGCTCCTCCGCCTGGAAGGCGCCGCCTAAAAAGCGGAAGGTGTAGGCCTCGCAGCCGGGCAGATAGGAGGCGAGGATGGAGGAGTCCATGCCGCCGGAGAGGAGCAGGCCGATTTTGCCGTACTTCCGCTTCAGGGGCTCCAGCTGCTTCCGGATCGCCTCGCCAACGTCCGCAGCTGTGCGGACCCGGTATTTTTCACCCTCCTTCAGCTCCGGGCGGCGATAGGGCAGGGTGTCGGTGAAGCTGACGCCGGGCTTCTCCACGTAGCGCAGGGCCAGGAAGGAGCTCATGCAGTAATTCTTGTCAACCATTGTTTTCGCCTCCGCTCATCAGCTTTTGGGCCGCCTCGGTGCTCCAGCCTCTGGCGTCGTGGAGCGCCTGGGTGATCTTGGTGGAGGAGACGCCCTTGGTGTAGGGGAAGTAGATGATTTTGATCCCCTCCCGGGCGAAGTCCTCCTCGTATTGCTTCCATTTTTCCGTGCCGTACCAGTCGTCGCCCACAAAAAGGATGGAGGCCCCGAGCTTCTTGCAGGCGCTGAGCTTGTCCATGTCATACTGGGGCACCGCCGCGTCCACATAGCGGCAGCTCCGGACAATCTCGATCCGGTCCTCAAAGGGGATCATGGCTCTCTTGCCCTTGTAGAGCACCAGTTCGTCCACGGTCACACCTACGATGAGCTTGTCGCAGAGCCCCTTGGCGTTTTTCAGCAGGTTCAGATGGCCGACGTGAAACAGATCGTAGACGCCGGTGGTATATCCGATCACCATAGTTTTTCCTCCTTATCCTTCGTCAGCGGGAATGATCCCGCGGCTCCGCAGATAGGCGAAGCCCTCCTCCAGACCCTCGTCCAGCTCCGTGGAATGGGGCTCGGAGATGGACCGGGGCAGGGACCAGTAATCGCCGTAGAAGTCCGTCAGGGCCTCCTCATAGTGGTCCCAGGCGTCGTAGAAAACGCCCTCGAACTCCACCGCGTTTTTGCACAGGGGGAAATGGCGGCTGTACAGCTTGATTCCCCGGGGGTCCCTGGCCCAGAAGGGGGTGTCCAGGCTCCCGAAGAAGTACGCTCCCTCCCCGATGCCGGGGAAGGCTGCCGCCTGCTCTGCCGCCAGAGCGGCAATCCGGCCGTCCAGCGCCGGGTTCGGCGTCGGTCTGCCGGGATAGGAGTCCCGCAGGGGCTCCGTGAGCTCCCGGATCTGACGGCTGAAGGCCGTGTTGACCCGGACCGATTCCTCCCAGACCGCTTCGGCCTTCTCCGGAGTCGCGTCGATCCGGTCAAAGACGATGATGTCGATCCAGAACACGTCCACGGCCCGGAACTTGACCTTGGACATCCGCAGGCCGACCTCGTAGTTGTAGTAATACTCCAGGCTGAGCTCCGGGTCCTTGGCAAGCAGCTCCCGCAGCTTCAGATAGTCGGGCATCAGCATGCCCACGTCCACGTCGTTGTCCCAGGGGATGAAGCCCCTGTGCCGCACGGCGCCCAGCAGGGTCCCGCCGATCAGAAAGAGGCCCAGACCGTTGGCATCGCAGAGTTCTTTGACCCGCCGCAGGATATGGTTCTCCGCCAGCTGGATGTTCCGCAGGCGGCCCGTGGCCCTGGGAAGCTGCGGCATGAGGCGTTCCTTCGCTTGCTGCATGGTCTCGCCGGGCCGGGTCTGGGAGAGCCAGAACAGGTATTCCTGCTTTTTGTCCATCTCCCGGAGCTCCTGCCTCAGCTCCTCCATGGCTTCCTTCATCCTGCGCTCCGTTCGGTAGGAGGGCAGGACCTTTTTCAGCTTTTCTCTGATGCTCATAAAAGCCTCCGTAAAGCAGATAGTTTCAATTCAGTTTCCGGCTGTACGCTTCGGGTAATGCTTTCCGGCCAGGAAGGGCAGCCAGCGGTTGATGATATAGATGATCGGCGGCTCCAGGACGGCCACCGCCGCCAGCATAATCAGGCCCGCCCAGAGCGGCGTCGTACCGAAGTCGGAAATGCCCAGCAAGACCCCCACAGCCGCGTAAATGATGTGGTGCGTGCCGAAAATGATGATGGAATTCCTTCCGGCCCCGCTCAGAATCCGGTTGAAGGGCTCCGGCGGCTGAGGCCCGGAGATTTGCAGAACGAAGTACGTTCCGAGGATGCCGAAGCAGATTTGGATGAGATATTTCAGCGGCTGGAACGGAATCCGCAAATCAGCAAATTTGTGGCCGAAGAGCAGCCCGGCCGCCAGCACCGCTGCCCCGGAGAGACAGATCAGCCAGATACGCCGCTGCTCCAGGAGCTCCCGTCCGTAGAAGCCGACGACGAAATAGGGCAGGTATTTCATAGAGGAGGCCAGGGTGGACAAAACCGGGATTCCCCCCAGCGGAAGGAAGGACGCAAAAAACAGGGCGGCAGCGGCGGCGCACACGGCCCATTTTTTCCGCAGCAGAAGCGCCAGCGCCGCGAAGATCAGCTCCACCAGGAAGAGCGAAACAATAAACCACAGATTATGGTCGTTGTAGCGGAGGCTCAGGGTGTTGAAGAGATAGCCCTTCCAGTTTAAGGTGACGCCGTTTCGGATAATATCCGTCAGCACCCCAAGCAATTCAATAAACACGAATGGAATGCCAAAGGCATAGAGACGCCGCAGGAAGAAGCTTCCGAAGCCCTTTCGGTAGGATTTCGTAATCCCCAGCAGCAGGCCGCTGATGACGAAGAAGGCGGGCATGTGAAAAACGTAAATCGTATTAAAGACCTTGCCGGCCTGCCAGATGTGGCCGATCACCACAAGGATAATCAGAATTCCCTTGGCCCGGTCGATATAGTCCAGTCTGTTTTTTCGTTCACTCATTCCGATTCTCCATGATTGTTGGAATACGCTTATTTTTCAAAGCTGCTCTTCTCCGGCAGGATGGTCTCGAAGGCCGCCTTCAGCTCGGCGGCGAGGGCCTCGAAGGGGATGTCCCCGGAGGGGTCGTTGATGCACACCATGTCGTGCTCCTGACCGCGGATCAGGCCGCAGAGCCGGTCCACGGTATCGGGGCTGCAGTCCTCCACCACGTTGTCCGTCATGAAGGGGCTGAATTCCCCCGCGGCCACCTGCCACCAGAGGGCCAGCCACTGGTTCACGTCCTCGTTGGAGCGGAAGCGCCTGGCGGTGGTTGCCTCCAGCAGCTCCGGCTCCTCCGCCCAGATCCTCTCCATGGTCGATTTCAGGAAGGCGGCGGGGGCGTGGAGGTTCTTGAAGCCCAGGAAGTTCTCCGGGTAGAGCCGCTCCAGCAGCCTGGTGCGGAGATTGTCCTTCCAGGGGTAGGCCCGGTTTGCGTATTTTTTCCCGTTTTTTCGGACCTGCTCCGGCTTATGGAAGTGGTTGTTGATGACCCGCAGGTCGTTGGCAATCAGATGCTGCCAGATCCCCGGGACGCCCCGGAAGGCGGCGGGGACCTCCCCGCCGAAGGTGCAGGGCAGGCCGTCCCGGAAGAAATTCGTCTCCGGCTGGGGCCGCAGCAGGAACATGTCGTCGTTGAAGAACACATAGCGCTCGGCCAGGCCGGGGATCCGGTGGACATTCATCTCAATGGTGTTGGCGCTGAAGGTGGGCAGATACTCCGCAGGGATATAGTCGCTGTGGCGGACGTGGTGCAGCCTGGGGGCGTCCAGGTTCAGGAACTCCGGCACGTGGCCGCAGGTGACGAAATGGACGGTCCGCACCCAGGGGGCGAAGCGCTCGATCCCCCGGAACCAGTAGGGCATGAGGCCCCAGTCCCGGAAGCGGTTGACGGAATTGGCGTCGGTCAGGGTCTTGCCCTGGTACTTCGCCTTCTGGGCCTGCCAGGCGGGATCGCTGCCGTCCACCCAGAGAACTACGATATCAATGTCCATGTCTTGCTCCTTATCCTTTCAAGCGGCGGATCAGCCGCCGGGGCAGCTTCCAGAGGTCGAAGTCCCTGAGGCGCAGATCGACGGCCTCGAAGCGGGAGGAGCGGCAGTAGCTGTGGGCGCCGTCCACGTAAATCCCGGCCAGTTTTCCCAGCGGTGTTTGCAGGCGCCCCGCGGGCTCCTCGGCGTGGGACTGCTCCGTATCCCGCAGGCGGACGAGCTCCACGGCGTCGCCGTAGCGCTGCTCCTGATTCCGCTGGACGGGCCGGTACAGGACGCCGTTCTCGGCGAAGACCGGTCCCGCGCCCCGGACCCGGAGGCCGTCGTACTCTTTCCAGTCCAGCGGCTCCAGAGCGGCTTCGGCGGCGCTCAAGCGCAGACTGTAGGCCCTGGGCGTCACCCGCTCGGTCTTCCCGTCCGTCAAAAAGCTCAGCAGCCGGAGACCGCCGTCCCATTCATAGACCGTGGTGTCCACGGCCCGCTCCCGGAGCAGGACCTCCCGGAGCTTCCATCGGTAGGGAAAGGCCTCCGCCTGGTACAGCCGGAGCTCCCTCGCCGCCGAGGACTCGGGAATCATGTACCAGATGCCCTGCCAGCGGAAGACGAAGGGGTAGGAGTAGTGACATTCGTCTTTCAAAATGACTCGGGGCTCTCCCAGGGAGCCGTCCGGCAGAACTTCCGCGGCCTCGATGTGGCCGTGGTCGTTCTCCACGGCCTCATAGAAGAGCCAGGTCCTTCCGTCCTCCTCCGCCAGCATGGGGTCCGCCGCCCAGCGGGCGGCCTCGGCGGGCAGGACGAAGGCCGGGGTAAAGCCCGGTTCCTCCAGGACGCTCCGCTCCGCTCTGGGGCGGAGGGCGACGGTAAAATAGCTGTGCGTCAGAAACAGCTTTTGCAGCAATGGATTCATATTCCGCCTCGTTTCAGCAGGGGCTTGACCGCCCGGACGGCCCTGGCCCGGACGCTCCGGTAACGGACCCGGCTCCAGATGGGCAGGGCCTTTCCGGCGACGAGCTGCCCGCAGAGCCGCCGGCTCCCCTCGGAGAGCCGGGGAAGCGCCTCCGCGCATTCCCGGAAATTCCGGTTTGCCGCGAATTCCGCGCAGTGCTTCCGGACCTCCCCAAGGGGGGCGGTCTGCATCTTGACCCAAAACAGATCCAGATAGATTTGGAGCACGATTGCCTTCAGGGCCTCCCGGTCCTCGCCTGCAAAGCCGCAGCGCTCTGCCAGATCGAAAAAGCGCTTGGCGATCAGGTCCGTATTGGCCGCCACGGCGTCGATTTTGGCGATCCGGTCCACGGTCCGGTCGTGGTCGTAGTCGGTATTGTATTGATAGCAGATCTCCGGAAGCACCAGACAGCGGGCGCTGTGGGCCATCGCTTCCAGAGAAAAAGCCAAATCTTCGTAGTTGGTGAGCCCCCGGTCGAAGCGGACGCCGCCTTCGAGCAGCAGGCTGCGGCGAAACAGCTTGTTCCACACCGGGGAGAGGTAATTCGTGCGGAAGAGCTCCGCGAACCGCGGGCCCAGCTCGTTCCGCTCCAGCAGCAGCCGCTGCCCGAAGCGGAGGGCCTCGGTCTTCATCAGCCGCTCGCCCCGGAAATAGCGGAACTCCATGCCGAAGAGAACCACGCCCGGCTGGGAGCGCTCCAGCTCCTCCAGGGCCGCCGCGGGCAGGGGCAGGGCCCCGTCGTCGGCGTCCACGAACCAGAGATAGTCGCCCCTGGCCTCCTCGATTCCCAGATTCCGGGCCGAGGAGACGCCGCCGTTGGGCTTGTGGACACAGCGGACCGCGGGATATTCTCCCGCCAGGGCGTCGCAGAGCGCCGCCGTGCCGTCGGTGGAGCCGTCGTCGATCAGCAGGAGCTCCGCCAGGGGGAGCCCGATGCCGAGGACCCGGGAGACCGTCTCCCGGAGGGTGGCCCTGCACTGATAGGCCGGAATGATCACGCTGACAGTCATTGGGAATCACCTCGCAGGATGCTCTACTGTTGGAAGAAGAATTTGAAGGGATAGAGATGCCAGTCGCCGCGGGCGACGTTCAAAAAGCGGTAGACGCCGAAGCCGCAGAACAGATAGGGCGCTATGGTATCCGCCGCCTGGAGAAGCCGCCAGTTGATCAGGGATCTTCGCTTGGCGTTTTTGTCGAAGACCATGGGGATAAAGATGACGGAGAACTGGAAATAATAGTCCGCCAGCCGCTCGAAGATGTTGTTGTAGCCGCAGAAGGTCTGGAACACGATGGCCATGGCGCAGAGCTGCAGCAGGATGACATACACCCGATCCTCCGTCGTAGGCACCCGGAACACCACCGCCGCCGCTACGATCACAATCATAATCAGCGCCTTGGTGCGCAGGAAGGTCACATCCGAGAGATCGATGCTGGCTTCCTCGTCCTTATAGTATTTCATCAGGAAATTGATAATCTCGTTGCGGAACACATAGGTCAGCACCAGCAGGCCCACCAGCAACAGCAGATAGGCGCGGCCGGGCTTGATCTTCGCGATCCAGTAGGCCGGCAGGAAGATCATCGCCGGGAGGTGAATCTGGCCCGCCAGCAGAACGATCACGATGAATTTAATGGGCTTTTTCTCTATGATCGCGTCGAAGGCCAGCATCAGGAAGGCCATGGCGATGCTCTGCTTCAGGGCGGAAAAGTGGAAGGTAAAATACAGCAGGCCGAAATGATAGAGGATGCTCTGGAGCGGGTCGGGCGAGTATTGATAGACCATCCGCCCGAAGCAGATCGTGACGAAGGCCGCGATCACAGAGATATAGAGCTGATAGTCCGTGCTGATATACACGGCGAAGGCCTTGGTTAAGAAATAAAACAAGGTGTTCCGGCCCTCTGTGAAGCTGATGATCCCGTCCCAGCTCATTGTCTCCATTTTCCGGAAGTTCGCCAGGTAGGAGGTTCTGACGTCGTCGCCGATCTCGTAGGTGTTCCGCAGACCGTAAATCGCGTACAGGAGCAGACAGGCGACGATCACATATTGGAGATTTTTTTCCCGGGTCCCGTGCATGATCAGCGCCGTAAAGAGCACCATCACCACGAGCAGCAGGTAATAGTCCATAATCACTCATTCCTTAAGAAGGTCGATAAAAAAGCCTTCCGTTTCCCCGGCACGCGCTCTGGCGGAGAAGTCCCGGCCCCGGACCGCCGCGGCGGCGGCGAAGCGCTCCCGCAGGGCGGCGCCGCGCAGCAGCCGCTCCATACCCTCGCGGAGGGCCTCTTCCTCATTTTCCACGATCAGGCCGTATTCCGAATCCCCCAGCAGCTCCCGCATGCCGGAGCACTCCGTGGTCACAATGGGCTTTCCGAGGACCAGGCCCTCGGTGACGAAGGTGCTCAGGCCCTCGTAGCGGGAGGAGCAGACCAGCAGGTCCGCCGCCTTCATAAAGGGGTAGGGGTTGGACTGAAAGCCAAAGAGCTTCACGGAGTCCGTCAGGGCGAGCTCCGCGATCAGAGCTTCCAGCACACCCCGCTGGTCCCCCTCCCCGACGATCCAGAGATCGTGGGCAAGTCCCGCGTCCAGAAGCTGTTTGTGGACCCGAATCAGCCGGTCGTAGCACTTCTCCTCAGACAGGCGGCCCACCGCCGCGACACTCAGCCGCCGCTTTGCGGGCAGCGCGGGCAGGGTCAGCTCCGCCTTCTCCCGGATGGCGGCATCGTCCACGGTGTTATACAGCACCGAGACCTCGGATTCCCGTCCGAACAGACGGACGAAGCTCTCCTTCGCCGTGTTGGAGACGCAGACGATCCGGTCGTAGGCCGCGTACTGCCGGGCGAGCTTCGCCCGGGTCTCGGGCTTCCCGTCCAGCTTCCGCTCCAAATCGCTGTGGACCCAGGCAAGCTTCTTTGCTTTTTTGTTGGTGGAGCCCGCCAGAATCTTCGTGGAGCCGAACTCCAAATAGGCGACCTCGAGCTCGTAATTGTCCCGGATGTGCAGGGGGTAGGTCAGGCCCGCGGCGGCCTCCGCGCGGCTGCGCAGGCTGTTCAGCCTGCCGGGGGCGGCATAGCAGTACCGATAGCGGATCCAGGGCTTCAGAAACCGGGCCGCGTCCGCCTTCCAGAGGGTCTGGACCGTGATCTCGAATTTCTCCGGGTCCATGGCGTTGACCAGGTCGCAGAGCACCTTCTCCGCGCCGCCGCCCCGCAGGGTCTCAATGAAAAACAGGGTCTTGACTGCCATAATTACCTCACCCGCTTCCACCGGAACATCAGCTTGTATTGGAACCAGCTCACGACGGGCTGGAGAATCCGCAGGGAAAAGAGCCGGCGCTTCAAAAACAGGGAAAGGCCGGGGTGGAGCCTGGACCGCAGCCAGAAGCGGAAGGGGTGGGTCCGCCAGGCGGCCAGGGTCGGCTCGGCGCTCTGCCAGGGGCGAATTTCGTCCTGGCGGAGGATGGCGAAGTCCGGCCCGTCCAGATAGGCCTTCAGCTCCTTCCAGCCCATCTCACAGCAGAGCCGGGGGAGCTTTTCCAGGATCATGGTCAGCTCCTGGCGCTTGGTGGAGTAGTCGGCAAAGCCCTTCGCCCGGAAATCCGCCTCCTCCAGCTCGAAGGCCTTCCGGGAGGTCTCCAGGATCTCCCGCTCGCTGTGGGTGTGGATGCAGCTGGCCGGGTTGACCCAGTAGCCCATCATGACCCGGCTGCTGTACCGGATGGATTGCGCCAGGGCCGTGGTCAGATGGGCGAAGGGGATGTCCTCGTTGATCCGCACGGGCAGATAGCGAATCCCGTGCCGGTCCAGGAGCTTCCGGTTGTAAAGGCAGGACCAGAAGCCCAGGGTGTAGGGCCGCTCCGGGTCCGGCGGCAGCTCCCGCCGGGCCTCGTCCTCCAGGGCGTAGGGCTTTTCCCAGCGGCGGTTCATGCTGACGGCATGGTAGGAGAAGCGGTACAGGTCGAAGTCCTCCTCCAGCAGGGCCAACAGGGCCTCGTCGAAAAAGTCCGCCTCCCACCAGTCGTCGGCGTCGAGAAAGCCGATATAGGCGCCCTGGGACGCCTCGATGCCCAGGTTTCGGGCGGAGAAGGCCCCGCCGTTGGCCTGGTGGAAGACCCGGACCGCCGGGGCGGGGTGCTCCGCGGCGATGCGGTCACAGATGGCCCCGGTGCCGTCGGTGCTGCCGTCGTCCACGATCAGCAGCTCCAGCCGGTCCGCCCGGGGCTGGCCCAGGACGGAGGCCGCCGCCCGCTCCAGAAAGGCCGCGCCGTTATACACGGGGATGACAACGGATACCAGGGGGTTTTCCATAGGGTTCTCCTTCTCGATTTATGTTCGTTCCCGCAGCAGCCTGAACTGTTCGGCGCTGGTGCAGACCCGCAGAACGCCGCGTTCCTGCAGCTCCAGCAGGGCGTCGCAGAGGCGGCGCATCTTCTCCTCGCTCCAGGACCAGACGTCCGCCTTCGCAGGGCTCGGCTCCACGCTGTGGAACAGCAGCACCAGGGCCCCCCGGCGCTTGACACAGTCCCGGACTGCCGCCAGGACCTGGGGCACGCTCGTGTTCCCCATGACGGGGACGCTGTAGAGAATCTTCCCGTCGCGCTCCGTCATGATTGTATCGTGATAAGCGATCCGATACAGGAGCGGCAGACGGATGACCCTGCCGACCTTGCGGCAGAACAGACGGAGGGCTTTTTTGGAGCAGATGCGCGGTCCTGTTCGCAGATAGGCCACCCGCTCCCGCAGGGCCTCCCCCGCGGGCGATCGAAAGAAGGAAAGGTCCATCCCGGAGTTCGGACTCGCAAAGCCCAGCGGAATTTTCCGGTCCAATCCCAGCCAGGTCCGCAGCTTCGCCTCGCCCCGAAGGATATCCTCCTCCGTGTTCCGGTGGGCGTCTCCGTGCATGGCGATCTCCACCAGCGGATTCGCCGCGAAGCGCTGAAGGTCCTCCACGGACATCGGCGCCTTCTCCGTCGGCCGCGTCGCCGCCGGACAGGTCCCGTCCAGATAGCCCGTGGCAATGTTCAAGCTCACCGGGATTCGGGCGGGAATCAACAATTCGTCGAACAGAACGGCGTTGTCCGCTCTTCCGTCGTCAAAGGAAAGGCTGACCGACGCCTGCGCACGACCCGCTTCGTTTCTTTGATTGCCTTCCATGCATAACCCCGCGAAGCCTATGTGTTGTGATTATCGCAGTCCGTTTTTTCGGCGGATTGCCCTTGTGTTTCACCTTGATTCAGGAATGCCGCCACATCGAAGCGTTTTTCGTACCAGCGTCTTCCGAAAAGGTCCTTCCCCAGGTAAGCGCTGGAATACTGCTGGTGCGGATTCGGCTTGATATAGTAAGACCAGGAGACCTCCGGCAACGGCTTTGCCGTCAACAGAACCTTGTTGCTGCATGGGACCGTTTCCAGCTTGCGGATGAGCTCCATGCTGAGCCCGTCCAGCTTATACAAGATGATATATAAATGCTCATAATCAATGCGCTTCTTGCGCTCTTCCCATTTCTCCTCGGCCGTCTTCCTGTCCGCGTAATGGTTGAAGTCAATCCGGATATCCGGAATATCAGCCTTGTCTCCCTTGAGAATCGCGGTGGGATAAGGGGTCCCGGCGTCAAAGAAGCTCAGCGGCTGCGCAAGATAATGCGCCAGATGGATGACAAACTGCGCGAAGTCCGGCTGCGTAAAACAGACGTTGACCGTCGGACTTTTGAACTGCCTTCCGAAGCGGTGATAAATCGTGCCTCCGATGCAGTTGGAGCTCAGGATCGTAAAGTCCGCGACATGCAGCCGCTTTTGCATTTTTCTGGAAATACGTCGGTCAATCCAGGCGTATAAGCCGCAGCTTCTCCATGCCTGTACGGCGCGATACAGGAGCTGATTGCGTCTTTTATTCAAGTCAATCATATTCGATCTCATCCCTTCCCGGCGTGCAGATTCCTTTGCTGATACATGTTATAATATGGAAAAAAGCTTCCCGGCGATCTGCGCGTAGGAGTATTGCTCGCGTTTGGCCCGGTCAAGCTCCGAGGGGACCGTTCCGGTCTTCTGCTTGCTCTCGTAGGCCCTCAGCAGCCACTGCTTCAGCGCGGGATAGTCGCGCTCCTGCGTTGCCTCCTCAAAAACGACGCCGGCATTGCATTCTCTGATGATCCCGGCGAGCTCGCTGTTTGGCAGATCTCCGTTGATAATCGTCACAATGGGCTTTTCCACGAGGAGAAGTTCAAATACCTTCCCCGTAACGACGCCGTGATCTTCCGCGGTGTTTACCGAGCAGACCAGCGTCACGTCGATCTGCTCCATAATCTCCATCACCCGGTGTCTGGGAACATAGCCGTATTCCTTGCAGATCCCGCGCAGACCATAGGTTTCCGCGAAGTCGCACAGCACCGTCCATTCATTGCCGGCGTATTCGACCGAGATCCGTTCCGGCGCCACTCTCCCCTCCTCTATCAGCTCAGAGATGGCACGAAAGACGACGCGCAGATCCCGTCTTCCCTCATACAGCATCCCGGCATAAAAGAGCCGGAGCACCCGGTCAGATTCGTTCTGCTTCTTCGCGCAGACCGTGAAATCCTCCGGATCATATCCGTTCGGAATATAGCTGAGCTTCTCCTCCGGAACGTCCGGGAAGCGAAACTTGTCCAGAGCGCCTTCCGAAACGACGGTAATGCGGTCCGCCCAGCGTTCCACCCTGTGCTGCCTGCGAATCGCACGCTTATATCCGTACTTGTCGAAGCCCACATAGCCCATCGGATCCCGAAAATCCGCGATCCATTTGTCTGCCAGGTGTTTTTTCCGGGCATATCTGGCGGCAAGATGGGCCTCATAGGAGGGATAGCTGGAATATACCGCGTCAAAATGCTCGTTTTTCAGCTCACGGCGAATGATCCGAATCGCGCTTTGCGCCCAGTCCCGGCTCCTGGCGGAGATATAGGCCCGCTTCAGATGGGAGACGATCCAGGCCTGCAGAGGCCGTTGGTCGGCCTTCATTTTTTGCTTTACGCCGCTGTCGGTGATTGCCTGTCTGCTCCGGCTGAGGGTTTTCAGAAAGAGCGGGCTGTGCCGAACCCGGAAGCTGCGGATCCGTTCCATCTCCTTCGGAAGCAGCGTTTCATCCTGGGGGTCATGGGGCAGAGCCGTGTAGGCGATCAAAGTGAGCTCCGTATCCTCCCGGGCCAGATATTTGACCAATTTTGTATTCGGGATCGAGCCGCAGCTGTTAAGAGGCGCAAAGGTGCTCATGATGACCAATACTTTCTTCATAACGCTTCTCTCCGCTTCCTGTTATGGTATTGCCCGAACAAGCGATAGAGGCTTTCCATAGAGTTTTCCACGGTTCCATAGTTTTGCCTCAAAAGCTCACTCCAATTTGTTTCGGGCTCTCTCGTGGCTGTACAGATTTTTTGCAGCCATTCCTCCGGTTTTTCCAAGGGGATCGCTGAAATCAAGTCTGTCAGACAGGCGTCCTTCGGAATCCGGTCCGAGATCACGCAGGGCAGGCCGTTCGCCTGGGCTTCAATCAGCGCCAGGGGCGTACCTTCAAACAGCGAGGGGAAGGCAAACACGTCCAGGCCGGAAAGGACGCGATACACGTCGCGCACATTCCCCATCAGCCTTGCCGCATTGCCCAGCTGCGCGGCGTCAATGGCCGCCCGCAGCTTTTCCCGGTCTTCTCCTTCCCCAAACATCAGCAGCACCGCGTCGGGCCTGATCCGGAGGATCTCCGGCATCAGGGAAATCAAAAAGCTCTGGTTCTTGACCGGGACATAATGCCCGACATGCCCGATGACAAAGCTGTCTTCCACCCCATACCGGGCGCGAACGCTCTGTCTGACCGCCGGGTCATACCGAAACAGGGCGGTATCAATTCCGTTTTTGATCACGCGTCCATGGCGCCGGAACCAGTTTTTCCCATAAAGCTCGCTTCCGGCGTCCTCCCCGCAGGCGAGATAGTCTGTCCCGAACAGGCGCATCAGGCCGCGCATCATCCTTCGGTAAAGCCTTCTCGGGAGGGACTGGCCGGCGTCGTCCTTCGCCGTGTGGGAATGGCTGATTCGCCCCGGAACCCCTGCCAGCCAGGCGGCAAGCATGGCCGTCCCGGAGGAAAACATCGTGTGGCAGTGCACCGCGTCAAAGCCCTCGCTCCGCATGAGGGAAATCAGACTGCGCATATAGCCCAGGGAATTGCCGCGCGGAGACCGCATATGGACGACACGGTGCCCTCTGGCGAGAATCTCGGGCTCATATTCCCCGATCTCATCCCCAAAGACCAGATAGGTAATCGCAAGCCCCTCCGGCGCGTATTTCGATATGTTGGCAGCGACAAGCTGCGCGCCGCCGATATTGAGCTTTGCGCAGATTTCCAGAACCTTGTTCCCCATGGGATGATCCCCTTCAGCTGTCTTCCGCTCTGTGCTTCTCACTGATCTGCTCCTCTTGGCTTAGCTCCTCATAGTTCCGGTGGAAATCCACAAGGATCGGGTGATGCTTCCAAACGCGCTTCTCCTCGGGGGGCAGCTGCATATAATCTCCGTATTCGATCCGCAGGGCAAGGTCCCTGTCCTTTACGGCAAGATACTCCCTGTCCCGGAACCGGATCGGCTCCAGCTGCTCGAAGAGCTTCGCCGGATAATACAGTCTGCACTCGCCGATGGTGGAGGGGAAGACATACTGCGCCTCTTCGTTTTTGTTCCAGCGCCGGCTTCTGCGGCCAAAATAGAGGCTGACCGCGTGATAGCGCTTTTTCGGCACGAGGCGCAGCAGGACCCGCTCCGTGAGTCCCACAATGCCGCCGCTTCCGCTGCGGCAGCCTCGGTTAAACAGCAGATTCAACGCGAAATCCAGGTATTGGAGCTTCCTGGACAGGCGTCCCGGCGCAACCCGGTCGCCGGGGAACAGGTCCACAAAGAATCCCTTGTGGTAGTGTCGGGTCCGCTCGACCTCAAACTGCAAAAATGTTGTGTGGTCCTTGCGGATTTTGGAAAAATTATTAAACGAATCCGGGTTCTCGTCGCAGTTGTCCACGACAAAATCCTTTGACGCGGCGGAGGGCCAGAGGGCGATCAGCCTCTCATAGTCCTCCCGGGGCATCATCAGGTCAATATCGTCGTCCCAGGGGATGAAGCCCCCGTGGCGAACTGCGCCGATCAGGGTCCCGTAGGCCAGGGAATAGCGCAGATGGTTTTCCCGGCAAACCCGGTCGATCTCATTGAGAATGGATTGCTCCGCATCCCAAATATCCGTCAGTTGATATGCTTCCGCTTTCATAGGCGTCCTTTCAATGTACAAGCTCGTTCAGCAGCCGGGAAAGCTCCTCCCGGGTAGAGCGGACGGCGTAGGGCCGGGCGGCGGCCTCCCCGGCCTCGCCCAGGGTCTTTCTCAGCTCCGGCTCCTCCGCGAGCCGCAGCAGCAGGGCGGCCAGGCGCTCGGCATCCCCCGCGTCGAAGAGGAAGCCCGTCTCCCCCTCCCGGACCAGCTCGTCGTGGCCCCGGTTGTGGGAGGCGACGACGGGCTTTTTGCAGAGCATGGCCTCGATGATGTTCAGAGGCATGCCCTCCCGGCGGCTGCAGGAGACGATCAGATCCGCCGCCGGAACGACCTTCTCCAGGTCCGTGCGGTAGCCCAAGAGCTTCACGATTTTGTCCAGGCTCTCCGCCCGGATCTGCGCCCGGAGCTCCTGCTCCTTCGGGCCGTTGCCCGCCAGGAGGATCTTCAGCTTCGGAAGCTTGTCCTTCAGCAGGGCCGCGGCGGAGATCAGGGTCTTCTGATTTTTGTTCTCGTTGAGCTCGCCGGTACAGAGGATCACAAAATCCTCCGGGGCCAGGCCCTCGGCCCGGCGCAGGGCAAGCTGCTCCTCCGGCCCGGCGGGATGATAGCGGGTCTCGTCCACGCCTACGCCGTGGATATGGGCGATTTTCGTGCGTCCGGCGAAGCGCTCCTTCGCCAGGGCGTAGTCCTCCTCGTTGACGGTGATCAGCAGGTCGCAGCGCTTGGCCATGTGCTTCTCGATGGGGTAGTAAAACCGCCAGGCGGCCCCGGAGGAGCCCTTAAAGAAGTGGAAGCCGTGGGCCATATAGACCACCCTGGTCCCCTGCCGCCGGGCCTTCTTCGCCGCCAGGCGGGTGACAATGCCCCCCATGGGAGTGTTGCAGAGGATCAGGTCATAGCGCTCCGACCCCAGCAGCTTTTTGAGCTGCCGATAAGCCCGCAGATTGTCCGGGCTTTTCGGGGAACGGGAGAAGGGGGTCTCGATGAATCTGTCGCAGTATTTCAATTGCAGGCCGTTCTTCGCCGCCAGATTGTCATGGGCGGCCACGTGGACCTCCCAGCCCCGCTCCCGCAGCAGCTTCATGTGGGGCAGGTGGAACTGGCAGATATGGCTCAGAACGGTGGCCGTGTAGAGTATTTTCATATCGTTTCCTCCGACAAACGTCGGTTCCTTTACGGTTTCATGTGCCCGGTTTTCACCAGCAGACGGAGCCGCAGGCGGATCCGTTTCAGCAGGGTCAGAAAGTCATGCCGCAGGAGCAGGCAGTAGCGGAGCTTTTCGCCAAGGGGCGTCATGGCCGGCTTCCCCGCCAGCTCCCGGTCCAGCCGCTTGACCTCCAGGAGGTACTGGGCCTTCATGGTGCCGAAGTTGCCCCAGTGGACCAGCTTGACCGGGAAAGTCCTGCCGTTGTAGGTCCAGCTGGCCCGGGGCTCCAGAATGTCCATGGGCAGGTCCCGGCGTTTGACGTAGATGCCCACCTCGGATACGTCCACGGGCCTGCACCCGCAGACCGCCATGCCGAAGGCCAGGACGGGCTCGTCTGCCGGACGGTTAAAGATCGCGAAGGGGAACTCCGCGTAATGGTCCGCGGCATATCGGGCCAGCGCAAAGACCCGGCCCGCAGTCTCCGTTTTCCGAACGTAGTAGATCCCGCCGCTGAAGCTGGGGACAAAGGAGATCTGCTCCTTGAACTCCCCCATGCCCTCCCAGCGGAACCAGCCGTTTTTCGTGTTCAGGTCCTCGTAGGCATAGCCGAAGCAGGAGAAGTCGGCGGCATCCTCGAAATACGCCCACCAGTCGTCGATCCTGCCGTAGACCAGGCAGTCGGCGTCGATAAAGATCGTCTCCTCCCAGGGCAGACACTCGAAGAGCCGCAGCTTGTCCAGATAGCTGTGGGCGGGGCACGGCATCCGGACGACCTTGTCGAACTCCGCCGTGTATCGGTTCTCCTCCTCGGCGATAATGGCGAAGGGGACGCCTCCCCCGCCGTTGCGGCGGTAGGAGCGCAGCAGATTCAGGGCGAGCTGATAGTAGTGCTCGCTGCCCGTGGCAATGGTCACGAAGCCGCGGCGCGGGGTAATCTCAGACGGCATGCGTCTCTTCCTCCCGTTTTGGTTGATTGTCAGCTTCTCCGCTTGCGGACGGCGACCTTTGCCGCCAGGTCCATCAGCCCCGTCAGCCGCAGACGGACGGGCAGTGCCATAATCGGCGCGGGGACGTCCCGGGGACAGTCCGAGAAGACCTCACAGATCTCCCGGATCTTCCCTCTCCGTTCCTTCCCCGTCAGCGCATACTTCAGGAGCTCCGCCGCCGAGGAATAGGCGCTCCGGTAATAAACCCAGCTCACCGTCGAGGCCAGCTTTCCCGTGCGCTGCTCCGCCGGAGCAAGCCGTTTGAGCATGGCAAAGCGCCGCAGGCCGGCCTCGTGGAGCTGGTCGCAGAGGTAGTCTCTGCGCTTTCTCGTCAGGGACTGCTCGTTTTCCAGGCTGGTGTTGTAGAGGACCGCGTCGATCATATTGATGCGGCTGACCCGGAGGCTGTAGGAGAACACAAAGTTCATGTCCTCGTCGATACTCAGAGCCTCGTTGAAACGAAGGCCCTCCGCCTCGATGAGGTCCCGTCGGAACACCTTGGACCAGAGTGTGTTCAGCTCCCCCCTGCGCAGATAGTCCGCCACAACCCGCAGGGTCTCCTCCCTGCCGCGCACGGTCCGATTCTCCACCGGAACCTCGTAGGTCCGCTGACCGAAGAGCCGATGGGCAAAAATCACGAGCTCCGGGTCGCCCTGGGCCAGGCTCCGGTCAATGGCCCGAAAGTAGTCCGGCGAGACGTAGTCGTCGCTGTCCACGAAGAGGATATAGGTCCCCTGCGCCAGCTCCAGGCCCAGGTTGCGGGCGGCGGATACGCCGCGGTTCTCCGTCGTCCGGCAGATGAGATTCGGGTATCGCTGCGCGTACTCCTGACAGATTTCCCCGCTGCGGTCCGTGGAGCCGTCGTTGATCAGCAGCAGCTCCGCGTCCGGGCAGGGCTGCGAAAGCAGGCTGTCCAGACAGCGTTGAAGGGTGGCTTCGGAATTGTAGATGGGAATAATGACAGTATATCTCATATCGTCAAAAATGCAGCTTTGTCATGGCGGAATAATACAGGGATTCGATTTTTGCCCGCCTGTCGGTGTGCTTCAGGTTTTGGACCGCGATCCCGGTTTGGTCGATTGCCGGATTCATGCTTTGTCGGATCGCCGCATGAATATTATCATGGATGCGGTCCTCCGCAGACGCGCTCAGCAGGAGCTCCAGGAGCAGACGGTTGTTATAGGGGATGGTTATATCAAAGGAATACCGATGCTCGCCGGTAATGACCAGCCCGTTCCAGCTGGGCATTCGATGCTCCCAGAAAAACTGCTCCTGCCAGGGAATCGGGTTTTCCCTGTCCTGCACAAAGAATTGTTCGAGGTACTCCGCGAAAACCCGGTCGGTCCTTCGGACCAGGCGGCGATTGTGCAGGAAGAATTTATAGAGCGCCGTGCAGGCTCGCGGCGTGGGCTCCGGACCGAAATCCGTCCGACCGTGGAAGCGCTTGGAATAGTAGGCCCGTCCGACCTCCGAAGCCCAGGATTTGACCTCGATATCAAAGTCTGCGGTGTCCGCGAAGAAGACGCGCTTCCGAACGTCATTCGCGTTGCAGTCACACAGATCGCCCATATTCCAGCGCAGCAGACGGGCAGCCTGCTCTGTGCCGGGAAGCGCTCGGTCCGTCTCCGGGATCCGATAGATTCGATGGGGCAGGCCCAAGGCCTTACAGATCTCCGCCGCCGCCTCCGCGTCCACTCGTTCGGAGTCGGAGGAGATATAACTGAAATAGGAAAAACGCTCATAAAAGCCCGCGGCGCAGGCCAGGGTGGTCTTGCTGTCGCAGCCCCCGGTCAGGGAGATGGCGGGCCGCTTCCACTTCTCGGCAATCAGCTGAAGATTCCGCCGGAGCAGCTCGGCGCAGCGCTCCGTCAGCTCCTCCCTGCTGAGCTCCAAGCGGTGCGGCGTATAGAAGCGTTCCGTCTCCGCGCCGGAGGCCTTCAGCCGAACCAGATGATTCGGCACCAGGCGCCGGATCCCCACATAGGGCGTCAGATCCCCAGGCAGGGAGTTCCCCAAAAGGGGAAAGAATCGGTAGCGGGCCAAAGCCTCCACATAGGGGTCTCTCTGGGCCCCGAGCAGCTCGCCCAGCAGCGTGCTGTGGGAGGATACATAGCGGTTCCCGGCATGGACGGCATAGAAATTTGTCTGCATCCCGGTGGGATCACCCCAAAGGGTGATCTCCCGCTCTGTAACGCGAAACAGGGTAAAAACACCGGTGAGCTGATGGAAGCTCCGGTAATCCTCCTCCGCCTCCGACAGAGACTTCAGAATTGAACACTCGTCACGCAGCATAGACACCGGATCGTAGGCGTGTCCGATCAGACAGAACTCCCCCCGGATGTGCAATGACAGCTTCGGATGCACGAAAATCCGCACCGTGCCAAGCTCCCGCCGCGTCCAATGACACAGGAACGGGGCCCGCGTTTCGCAGTCCGGGGCGTCGGTAAGCAGAAATCCTCTGCAGTACAGCTTATCCTCCAGCTTCGGCTCATTATTCAGGAAAGCGTCGAGCATATTGTTCTTCATGTGATACCTTCCAAATGACATACGCAATAGAAAAACTTGTCAAGCACTACCTTATAGTATATTATAAAATTCAGAAAAAGGCAACTCATATTTTAGATTATTCAATCATACAAATTCCAATAACAGCACAGCTCCGATTCGGGCGTCGGGGCCGCAAAAAACGGGGTATGACACCGGCCTGTGTCATACCCCGTTTTTATAATTTTACGGCGTCTCTGTTTGGGTCCAGCCGTAGACGCCGGGCTCCCAGACGTTGCCGTCGCCGTGGGTGTTGCGCCAATGCTTCCCGTTGTGGGACACCCTGGCCCCGGCGGGATAGGCGTCCTCGGGCCCGAGAGGCTGGACCCAGACGGGCCATTCCTCGGCGGGATCGTCCACCCTGGCCCAGACAGCCGGGGTCAGATCGGGGGGCCAGTCCGCCTGACTGTGATGCGTCTCCGGAATCAGCCTGTACAGCAGTCCTTCCCAGCGCAGCCGCTCGCCCCGAACATAGTCGCGCTCGGGTCTCCAGACCGGGAACAGCTCCACAGCCTCCAGGGCCTCCCCGTCGGTCAGCGCAGCCGTGCCTTTTTCCATGTGCTGCCGCAGTGTTTTCACATGCGCTTTGCTCGGCATTCTTATTCCTCCTCCCCTGTGAGAATGCGCCAGGCCCGGTCCTCGCTGATCTCGTCCGGCTCCGGCTCCTGCGTCCAGATCTGCACGATGGCTCCCTCCTGCTCCGTCCAATGCGGAATCGGGATATAACCGGGGTCAACATCGGGCGGCTCGGTGTAAATCACGGGTTTATACCCCTCGGCCTCCAGCACCGCGGCAGGAGGATTGCCGTACCACAGGCCATTGCGGAGGATGGGGTTGGGCGCGTAGGAGACGCGGCCGTTTTTCAGCTTCGCATAATTCATAGATTACACCTCCGAAGCGCCCCACCCGATGTTGTAGGGGATTTGGATAAAATCTATCACATTCCCAGGCGCAACCGCAGAATTGTTTGTACACCTATAACAGCCGTTTTCGATAGAATAACCATCAGAAAAATTAGACCAAGCTCCAGGTGTCGATGAATCCGGAGCAGCAACAGATGCCATGCGTTTCAGTGTGCTCTTGCTCTCCTTCGCTGCACCGCTTTGTACGACTGCCATGCCATACTTTATGGCAGCTGTGCCGCTGCTTTGCCGTATGGTTCCACGGTTGTTCCAGATTAAGATTTCATTCTGCGCTATCAGCCGTATGTTTGCATTCGCAAACGCCGCATCAAGTGACCAAACCCCATCAGGGATTTCGTAAGATGTGACCTTCACCCCGGTGGGCTTATCTGCCATAATGATATTCGGCATTATTCCACACCTCCTGCGGGCCACGCATCGTAGGTGGCATAGCCGTCCTCAACCGTGATGCGATACCGCTTGTTGGCCTCGGCGGCAAAGTTGGCGATGCCCACGGTGGCGGTCGGCGCGGCGCCGGAAGTGAACCAAATCACGAGCCTGCCCGCGGCGGGGAAGCTGCTGACGTCCAGCAAGCGCAGCTCCCCGCAGCGGTAGAGGACACCCGGCTTGGGCGTCAGCGTGAGCTCCGTCCCGGTGATTTCCTCGGTCCGCAGGCTCTCGACGCCGGGCTTCAGGACCCGGCACTCCGCCACCTCTCCCCGGTCACTTCGAAAGCTTTGCACTGCGTAGGGCTTCATACCGTTCTCCTCCCCTTCCATGCTTCTGTTTTCATATCGTACCTCCTGTTTTCATTCATCTCCGGGAAAACGGCCTCCCGTCCCGAAAGCACCCCCCGCTTCCGATTGCATCTTTCTAAGATACTATTGTTCTAAAAGAAACTATCCTCCCGGACTATCTGTATTATACCACAAAATCATCATTTTGTCAAGATACATTTCTCGCGCCGCGATTTGTTTTCCGCTCCGGCACAGCCCTGCGGCCATCTCGTAGGGAGCGATGCCCTCATCGCTCCTGTCATTGCCGGCGGCAATGACGCCGCTGCCCCGCAGCGGCGGAGGCATCAGGGGATGCCTCCCTACGGATCAGGGCTTCATGCGTAAGGCGGCATCCAACTGTTGACAAAAGCGGGAATTTAAGATACAATCCAAGGTAGAACCTGCGGTGCGCCGCTCTTTCGGGAGGACGGCCGGGACGCAGATAAAAATGAGGTTTGATTATGAATTATCTTGGCATTTCCTACGACTACAAGAACAAGCCCTCCCTGGAGCCGGAGTTCATCCCCTTCCAGGTCTGGGCCGAGGCCTTTCTGAAGGAGGCCGACCGCCCCTTCCGCGTCGCCGTCTCCCGGGACCACGGCAGCGTCTCCGTCTTCTCCTCCTTCCTCCGGGGCGAGGAATACGCCGAGGCCAACTACCGCTATCTGGAGCGCTACGTGAAGTTCCTGCTCTGGAGCGTGGGCGGCTGGCGGGTCACGGTCCTCGGCTGCGAGGAGACCGCCCGGAAGCTCCTGGACGCCTACCGGGTAGGCGGCGTGCGGGAGTTCGACATCCACTTTATGGAGGACGTCTTCGACCGGCCCTTCGAGATCGTCATCTGCGAGAACGAGGCGGAGTTCCCCGCCGCCAACGAACAGCCCAAGGCCGTGGGCGGCCATCTGGAGGGCTGCCGCATCGGCTTTGACGCCGGCGGCTCCGACCGGAAGGTCTCTGCGGTCATCGACGGCAAGACCGTCTACTCCGAGGAGGTCGTCTGGTTCCCCAAGCAGTCCGAGGATCTGAGCTATCAGTACAACGGCATCGTGGAGGCCTTCAGGACCGCCGCCTCCAAGATGCCCCGGGTGGACGCCATCGGCGTCTCCTCCGCCGGCACCTTCGTGGGCAACGAGCCCCGGGTCTGCTCCCTCTTTATCAAGATCCCCCGCAGCGAGAAGAAGCTGGTCCACTCCATCTATGACCGGGCCGCGAAGGAGATCGGCGACGTGCCCATCGTGGTCATCAACGACGGCGACGTGACGGCTCTGGCGGGCTCCATGAGCCTGGATTCCGGCGCGGTCATGGGCATTGCCATGGGCACCAGCGAGGCCGGCGGCTACGTGACCCCGGACCGGAAGATCCTGGGCTGGTTCAACGAGCTGGCCTTCGCCCCGGTGGACCTCCAGGACGCGGCCGAGCAGGACGAGTGGTCCACAGACCGCGGCGTGGGCTGCAAGTATTTCTCCCAGGACGCGGTGATCCGTCTGGCCCCCCGGGCGGGCATTGCCCTCGCCGACAGCCTGAGCCTGGCGGAGAAGCTCAAGGAGGTCCAGAAGCTGGCCGAGGCCGGACATCCCGGCGCGCTGGAAATCTTCCGGAGCATCGGCGTCTACTTCGCCCACACCGTGGCCCTCTATTCCAAGTACTACGACCTGCGCTGGGTCCTGGTCATGGGCCGGGTGGCCTCCGGCGTCGGCGGCGACGTTCTGATCGCCGAGTGCAACCGGGTCCTCGGGGAGGAATACCCGGAGCTGGCCGCCAAGGTCACCGTCATGCTGCCCGACGAGAAGGCCCGCCGCGTGGGCCAGAGCATCGCCGCCGCCAGCCTCCCGGCTCTGCCGGAGCGCTGAGCCCCGAAGCGGCCGCATGAAAACCGTATTGATCACCGGCGCCGCGGGCGGCATGGGCCGCGCCGCGGCCCGGCGGCTTCTGGAGGCGGGCTGGACCGTCTGGGGTCTGGACCTGCGGGAGCCCGCCGGGCTCCCCGGCCTGCGCTTCCTCCGGGCCGACCTCACGGACCCGGCCTCGGTGGAGGCCGCCGCCGAGGCCCTGGGGGCCGCGGGCGTCCGGCTGAACGCCGTCGTCCACCTGGCCGGGCTCTATGATCTGGACTCCCTGGTGGAGCTGGACGAGGCGGCCTGGAACCGGATCTTCCAGGTCAACCTCTTCGGCCCCTGGCGGGTGAACCGGGCCCTGCTGCCCCTACTGGAGCCCCAGGCCCGGATCCTGATCACCACCAGCGAGCTTGCGCCCCTGGACCCCCTGCCCTTCACCGGCCTCTACGCCGTCACCAAGACCGCCCTGGACCGCTACGCCTCGGCCCTGCGCATGGAGCTCCAGCTCCTGGGCCACCGGGTCGTCGTCCTGCGGCCCGGCGCCGTGGACACGGGCCTGCTGGACGTCTCCACCGCCCGGCTCGAGGCCTTCTGCGCCCACACGGAGCACTACGCCCTCAACGCGGCGCGCTTCCGCCGCATCGTAAACCGGGTGGAGGCCCGGAGGATCCCGCCGGAGCGGGTGGCGGAGCTGGTGCAAAAGATCCTGACCGTCCCCCATCCCCGGGACCTCTATTCCTGCAACCGCAACCCCCTCCTCCTGCTCCTGAACGCCCTCCCCGCCCGGGCCCGGCGCGAAATCATCCGCCGAATCCTGAAATAGCGCAACCTTTGAAGCGGAAACCGCCTTTGAAGCGGCGATTCGGTTCAGGCTTCGGTTCAGGCATTGATTTTTTCTGAAAAATTGAAAAAATTTTTGATTTTTCAAAAATAATGCTTGCATTTTTCAAACTCCTGTGTTATGATATCTAAGCGCTCCAAGAGAGCGTGGTATGCGCCGGTAGCTCAGTTGGATAGAGTGACTGGCTACGAACCAGTAGGTCGGGGGTTCGAGTCCCTTCCGGCGTACCAAAAAGACAGGCATCCCTTGTGGATGCCTGTCTTTTTGGTATTCCGACTCAGAGGAAGGGACTCGAATAATCACAAAAAGCAGCAGTCCGGCGGACTGCTGCATCCCCCAGTGCGCACACTGGGGGATACCTCTATTTCTGCCCCAGGCAGAAATGCAGCCGAGTCCCTTCCGGCGTACCAAGAAAAAGGCACCCCTCGGGGCGTACTCCGTAAAGAAGCTGTTTTGAGATGGCAATCACCGGCTCAAAAGGATATGAAACCGGCGTGACCGTTGCGGTCACGCCAGTTTTGTTCTTGGGTTTTGTGGGGCATAATCCGATGCTCGTTATAACTGTGGACAATAGGAGACCTATTCGGCAAACTGGAATTTATAGAACGATGCATTCGTCGGTCTTTGTTATTGCGCGTCTATCCATCTAATGAATTGGATCGTAGCCAGATAGCAGTTCTCCAGCCCCGCTTCATTCAGATTGTCATAAGAATCTCTGCGCGTATGATAGTAGTCCTCCAGCTTGTGGCTAAGCCCGGTGATTCCGATGGAACGAAAGCCACCCTGTGTAAACGCCGCGCTGTCTGTTGAGCCGCCCATCAGTGGGACACGCCCTTTCCTGCAGGGGACCTTGTTTTCTTCCGCCGCCTGGAGAAAGCATGCAGCAAGCTCCTGATCGGATGAAACGGTACTGTTGAGATCTTTGATGTTGACCATGAGCTTCTCCGGGTCATGGATCGTGTCGTAGCTGATGATGCAGGTCGGCACATCACGATACTCTTTCCCATGCGCCTTGCACCAGGCCTTTGCCCCGCGCAGGCCGGCTTCCTCGGAACCGGTGAGGATCACCCCAAGCTCAGTGTTTTCCAGTCTCACACCGAGGCGCTCCATCTCACGCAGAAGCGCGATACCCATATAGCAGCCGGTCAGATTATCATTGGCACCGTCAACCACCTGCCTGGGATCGTAGGTGCAGCCAACAAGCAGAAAAAAGGGGACAAACAAAAGGCCCCAAAGCCCAACAGTTTGTGTCCAACCCCCGGCACCGCAAAGACAACAGACTCCAAGCACCATATAGAACAGCACGCCAACTACGGCCACCACACCCGGTATCTCAAACACAACACCGCCAAAATGATAATTCAGCGGGAATTCCCAAGCGGCATCGATATGTCCGTTCAAAAAGATCCGCCGCTTCACTTCCCCCGTACAGGGTCGGACGGCCGTCACATTCACGCTCACGTTCTCGGGAAAAAGAGGATCGATGATCTGCTTGTAGAGCACAAACTGAAAGAGGAACAGGAGCAGGGCCGCTGCGCCGAAAACAATGCTGAGCCAGGGGCGCAAGAAGAATGAGACCGCACAGAGGCAGTCTAAGCTCGCCGAAAACCAGAAATAGCCGTAGAAGGCGGCCGGGTGTTCCGCAAAGGGTTCGACCTTCACATCCGCGCATCCGCATTCCATTTTCAGGACACTCGCCATGTATTCCCCGGCTTCGCGTTCTCCTGAACTTCCGGGTGCGCGTTTCTTCATGTCCCGACAGATATGGGTGATCTCTTTGATCATAAAGGAAACAGCTTGCGCGCTGTTCCTGAAAAGGGGGTCCATTATATCCATTTCTGTTCCTCAAATCCCGATTTGTTTTAATCATTGTACCATTTCTGGCCCTCGTGGTCAACTACCCTACTTTCAAAGGGAAGGAGGCACTTCCTTACGAAGTGCCGCCCTCGCGGGTGCCTTTTTCTTGGTATTGCGGCCATGGGGAAGTTCCCCGTCCCCGATTTCCTCTTACTCCGCGTAGGCCTTGTAGAGGAAGGTCACGATCTGCGCCCGGGTGCAGGTCTGGTTGGGGGAGAAGGTCCCCTCCCCGGTTCCCGTGGTGATCCCCGATCCGTAAGCCCAGGCCACGGGGATCTCGTAATGACGTATGTGAACCAGAGCCTGTGTTTTTACCGATAAACGGAAAACACAAGCGGCGAGTTAATATTATAGAATTATGTGGCAGGATTATTTTATCAGAGTTTTTGGAAAATGCAAGGGAAAGACGGGAATAATTCAAATTGTCAAGGCGGGGGAAAATTCAATTGTCATAAGCGGAAAGCGCAAAAAAACAGCCCGGCTCCATAAATCGGAACCGGGCTGGATTTGCCTGGGGCAAATTGTCCGCCCGCGGCGGACCGGGACGCGCATCCGCGGAGCGGATAAGCGCGTCCCCTACGGTGTGCGGAGCGTCGAGGGCGCCGCCCCCTGCGGCGGAAACGGTCTCGATTTTGTCATTGCGAGGGCCGGTACGGCCCGTGGCAATCCGCATCCCCCGTCTCCTGTTGCCTCTTGCCTAATCCGAGCGGGGAAAGACGGACGGCAGAGTGCCGTCCCTACAGGCGGGCATCCCTGACCCCTCGCCCCTGTTCCCTTCCCCCACCCTGATCCTTGATCCCTGATCCCTTGTCCGAGCGGGGAAAGACGGATGGCAGAGTGCCGTCCCTACAGGCGGGTATCCCTGACCCCTCGCCCCTGTTCCCTTCCCCCACCCTGATCCTTGATCCTTGATCCCTGATCCCTTGTTCAAGCGGGGAAACAGGGCCGATGTGGGCATCGGCCCCTACGGGCGGGTGCCTTTCCCCCACCCTGATCCTTGATCCCTGATCCCTTGTCCGTACGGGGAACCGGGCCGGCAGATTGCCGGCGCTACGGCCACGCCTGCTGCCTTGTCCGTACGGGGAA
>CAMVKI010000001.1 GCA_947168005.1 uncultured Clostridia bacterium | reverse complement strand
CCCTGAAGCTCGGCACCGCCACGGGCTCCGCCACGGCCTTCTCCATCGGCCTGGCCGAGAAGCCCCTGATCGAGCAGCTTTTGTCCACTCTGTAGCGCAGAACCCTGATCCCTTATTCCGTACACTTTATGCTTCTGCATGATCTGTAATATTTTCCGAAAGGAGAGAGCAAATGAGACTCATCGAACTGTTTTCCAGACAGGCGACTGCCGTCAATGTGAAGGCCGCGAACAAGGCCCAGGTCATCGACAAGCTGGTCGATCTCCAGGTCACCCACGGCAACATCACCGACAAGGCCGCCTATAAGAAGGCGATCTACGCCCGCGAGGAGGAATTCTCCACCTACGTCGGCAACGGCATCGTCGTCCCCCACGCCAAGACCGACGTGGTCACCCGGCCCAGCCTGGCCCTGGTCCGCACTGCGGAGCCCATTCTGTACAATGAGGACGACGACGACAAGTCCGACCTCTTCGTCATGATCGCGGCCCCCATGAACGGCAGCCTCCACGTGGACATCCTGGCCCGCATGATGACCCTGCTGGCCGACGAGGACTTTGTGGAGAAGCTCCGCAAGGCCAAATCCGAGGAGGAGCTGCTGGCCCTCATCGACCAGGCCGAGCAGGCCAACTTCGGCAACAAGAGCTTCACCGAGGAGAAGATCGGCGCCAACGGCTTTAAGGTTCTGGCGGTCACCGCCTGCCCCACCGGCATCGCCCACACCTATATGGCCGCCGAGAACCTCCAGAAGGCCGGCCTGAACCTGGGCATTCCCATCAAGGTCGAGACCAACGGCTCCGACGGCGCCAAGAACGTCCTGACCAAGGAAGAGATTGCCGCCTGTGACGGCATCATCATCGCGGCGGACAAGAACGTGGAGATGGACCGCTTCGACGGCAAGCCCGTGGTCATCACCCGGGTCGCCGACGGCATCCACAAGCCCGAGGAGCTGATCAAGAAGGTCACCGAGGGCAAAGCTCCCGTCTTCCACTCCAAGAACGCCGGCGGCGCTCCCGAGGGCTCTCTGGGCAATCAGAGCTTCGGCAGCTCCATCTATAAGCACCTGATGAACGGCGTCTCCCACATGCTTCCCTTTGTGGTGGGCGGCGGCATCCTGATCGCCCTGGCCTTCCTCTTCGACGACTACGCCATCAGTGCCAGCACCTTCGGCACCAACACCATGCTGGCGGCGGTTCTGAAGAAGATCGGCGAAGCTGCCTTTGGCTTTATGCTTCCTGTGCTGGCCGGCTATATCGCCATGTCCATCGCGGACCGTCCGGGCCTGGCCCCCGGCTTCGTCGGCGGCGCGCTGGCCTCCTCCGGCCTGTCCTTCAAGGCGATTAAAGCTCTGGTCACGCTCATCCAGCAGGGCGATCCTGACGCAGGCGCCGCGGAAATGGCCAAGCTCTCCGTCTCCGGCGGCTTCCTGGCGGCTCTGCTGGCCGGCTTTGTGGCAGGCTATCTGGTTTTGCTGTTGAAGAAGATCACCTCGAAGTTCCCGAGAGCCATCGACGGCATCCGTCCGATGTTGATTTATCCCCTCTGTGGTTCCCTGCTTGTGGGCCTGTTCATGCTGTTGATTAACCCGATTATGGGTGCGCTCAACACCTGGATTACCAACCTGCTGAACTCCATGGGCGGCGCTTCCAAGATCCTGCTGGGCATCGTCGTAGGCGGCATGATGTCCGTGGATATGGGCGGCCCCATCAACAAGGCGGCCTATCTCTTCGGCACCGGCGCCCTGTCCACCGCTACCAACGAGGATCCCACCGGCTGGATGATCATGGCGGCCGTCATGGTCGGCGGCATGGTGCCTCCCATCGTCATCGCCCTGTCCACCACCTTCTTCCCCAAGAAGTGGACTAAGGAGGAGCGGAACAACGGCTTCGTGAACTACATCATGGGCCTGTGCTTCATCTCCGAAGGCGCCATTCCCTACGCCGCAGCGGACCCCATCCGCGTGATCCCCTCCTGCATCGTGGGCTCCGGCGTGGCCGGCGCGCTGTCCATGGCCTTCGGCTGCACCCTCCGTGCGCCTCACGGCGGCGTCTTCGTCTTCCCCACTGTGGGCAAGCCGCTGATGTACATCGTGGCTCTGCTGATCGGCTCCGTGGTCGGCGCCCTCCTGCTGAGCCTGCTGAAGAAGAACAAGCGCTGATCGCCTGACCGCTTCGCAGCATCCCAACAGCCCCACTCCGCGCCGCCTCCCCGCGGCGCGGAGTTTTTTGCCCGTCGGCCTCAGCAGAGAAATGTTTGCCCGTCGGCCTCAGCAGAGAAATGTTTGCCCGTCGGCCTCAGCAGAGAACCAGATTGACAAATCCCTGTTTCCGTGTTATGATAATCCACACCCGCGGGCATGGTGGAATTGGCAGACACGCTGGATTTAGGTTGTGTCACCTCCGGGAAGGTTTTTCCTTTCTCTATTCCACCATTCCCCCTGAAAGAGTGAATATGCGCCTGTGGTGGAATTGGTAGACACGATGGTCTTAGGAGCCATTGCCTTGGCGTAGGGGTTCGAGTCCCCTCGGGCGCACCATTGGCCTGGGCTGCCCCAGAGCAACAGAAAAGCCAGTTGCATTGCGGCTGGCTTTTCTGTTTGCAAATATTCGACTAACTAAACATGCTTATCATCTAACCAGGGCGGGGTTTTACATCCGCCCTGGTTGTGTTATTATATTTCCTGAAAAACTATTTTTATGATGTTACCTTTTTCGTTGCTCAAGCGTTAAATAAGTGAAAGGACTTTTCAAAGTCGTTCAAAGTCGTTTTTCATATTAAGGCAGGTGGTGTGATTTTGGATCAACAAATCTATACGGAGGCGGTCAAGCGGAACAGCCAACGGGTCTTCCTGCTGGCCCTGTCCTTCACACGGCAGCGGCAGGACGCGGAAGACGTGATGCAGACGGTTTTTCTCAAGCTGTGGAAGCATCCTGTAGTCTTCACTGACGAGACCCACTTGGACAAATGGCTGACCAAGGTGACGGTGAATGAGAGTCGCAGCCTGCTGCGGGCCCGGGCTCGGGAGCCCCTCTCCATTGAGGAGTTGGAGGCCCTTGGCACAACAGCCACGGAACCGGAGGACCTTGATCTGATCTCCGCCGTTTTGCGTCTACCCGAACCCCTGCGCGCCGTCATCCATTTGTACTACTACGAAGATCTGCCAGTCAAAGAAATTGCAGATTTGCTGAACATTAGCCAGGCGTCGGTCAAGATGCGGCTGGTCCGGGGACGAAAACGCTTGAAATCTGAGTTAACGGAGGGCGAGTAACATGACAAAAGAACAATATCGCGCAGCATTTTCCAAGATCCAGCCTTCCAAAGAGGCTGTCGATCGTTTATTGGAGATCCCAAAAGAGCACCCAAAGCGCAGAGTATCGATCCGGCTCAGTGCGCTGATCGCCGTAGCCGCCGTGGTCATTCTGTTGCTGGGCGGTACGGTTTACGCGGTCTCGCACTGGTTCCGCCTGACCCAAGAGCCGACCCTCACGGAGCGCCCCCAAAAAGAGGTGGACGGACCGGTCCAGCCCACCGATCCGCCGAAGCCACAGGCCGGAATTGAAATCGACGATCCGGGTCAGGGGACCTACGTTGGCTTTACCATGGACGATTTTTCCATCCCCGGCGCGGACACCCGCGGCACCAATTCCATGCAAAGCTGGCTGGATTACCACGGCCTCGCGCAGAACGCAGCGCTTTCGGACAACGCGGAGGCCGTGTATCAGCGCTACTTTGCCGCCGCGCCCGACGGGGAACTGCTCTGCGTGGAAATGCTGGACCGCACGGGCGTCGGCTACCGGAGCTATTTCACCCGCTACGAGACAGAGCTGGTCAAGGAGGGGAGCCTGAACGGGCTGGACGTGGCCTGGCTGCGGATTGTGGAGCCGGGCCTGGGGGACACCTGGCACCTGTTCTGCCGGGACGCCGCCCTGGGCTGCACCCTGGTCGTCAGCTCCAGCCGGGACTTCGCCCGCTGCGAGGAGGCCGCCGCCCATCTGCGCCTGGTGGACACCGGCGTCCCCATCCGGCGGAGCGACACGAAAACCGTTTTCGGTCTGGGCAGGGTGGAGCTGCCGGAGGGCCTCCGCTATTGGGACAGTGTGCCCCTCTCCGAGGATCTGCTGAACGCGACCCTGGCTGACCCAACCCAGGACCTGACAGGGCTCTGGGCGGACCAGATCCTCTCCAGAACCGACGGCTCCAGCCTGAACATTTCCGTCCGGGGAGAACGCTTCGATTACACCCGATCCCAGAGCGCGACCCTGATCAAAACCGGGGAGATCGACGGCCATGAAGCCCGCTGGTATCGGAATATCAACTATATCGACTACAACCTGAAGACCCAGGGCCCGCCCAGCACGATCCTGGTGATCTGGTACGAGGACCTGGGCTGCGAGGTGGAGATCCGGGCAAGTCAAAAAGAAACGGAGCTGCACCCCGGCGAGCTGGAGCAGATCGCGGCCCTGCTTGAGCCCGTGCCTGTTGTCGTGATCCAGGATGCGCCAATCGAATTTCACGGCCTGGCCATGGGCTGATACAAGAACCGAGAGGAGACATTATGAAAAATCAGACCAGATTCTTTGCGTTCCTCCTCGCCGCTTTGCTGCTTCTGACAGGCTGCGGCGGCGAGACGAAAGAAAGCGAACGCAGTACCGCCCCTGCCGACGGCTCCGGCCCCGTGGTGACCATGGGGGGCCAGAGCAGCGAGACCCAGGCCCCGGAGAGCGGGCTGCCCGACGTGTTCGAGCTGGAGGGCCGGACGATGCTGGATCTCTGCTCCACGGAGGAGGGCTGGCTGCTGGCCTGGGAGGGCGATCCGTTGGAACCCGCCGAGGGAGAGCGCTACGGGACCTTCCTGACCGCGCTCAACGAAAAGCTGGAGCCCGTAAACTCCGAGCGCGTGGACGATTATGATCCCACTGCCGTCCTCCGGGCCGACGGCAGCCTCTGGGTCCTCAGCGACAGTTCGGAGCCCCAGGGAGTCTGGGTTTTCCGGGACGGCGAACCCTGGGTACGGGTGGGAGAGATGCTGAGCCTCGGCCAGCTGGCATGGGAGGACGGGACCCTCTACACCGTCCACGACTTCCGGCTCTGGATCGGCCAGCGGGAGATCGAGCTGCCCCAGACCGGCGGCGTCCGCTACAACGTGAACTGCGTCGTCCGGGCCGGGGATCAGATGTATGCCCTGCTCTCGGGCTGGGGCGACGGCGGCTCCGCCGGACGCTGGCTCTGTCCCGTTGATCCTGACACGGAGAAGCTGAGCCTGCCGGAACAGACCGTCGCCCTCCCCGCAGACGCCTTCCAAGCCTGCTGGTACGGGGACGGGGCCTGGCTGCTTGCCGGCTCCAAGCTATTCAAGACCGACGGCCTGAGCTGCGAGGAGGTCTGCGACCTAGGAGCCCTGGGAGTGGACTGCTCCTTCTCCGTTCTGAAGCGGCTGCTGGCCTGCCCGGACGGGAGCTTCCTGGCGGTGGAGCCGGACTGCGTGCTCCACGTGGACCCCCGCCGCGCCGGAGGTCAGACCCTGACCATGGGCTATCTCTTAGAGGACTATCGCTGCACCGAGGATATCACGGCCTTCAACCGGGCCGGGACCGGATGGCGGATCAACACCCGCAGCTTCTCCGACCCGGAGACCCTGAACCTCGCCCTGCTGAACGGGGAGCTGGACCTTCTCTATCTCAAGGATGCGGAGCTCCTGCACAACTACGCCTCCAAGGGTCTGCTGGCCCCCATCGACAGCGCCGTCACGGACCGGATCCTGCCCAAGGTGGTCGCCGCCTGTTCGGACAGGGGCGTCTGCTATTGTCTGCCCCGGGAGATCCGGTACCTGAGCTGCTGCTCCATTCCTGCCGCAGCCGTGACGGACCCGGCGGACCTGCGCGATCTGGATCGGCTCGCCGCCCTGATCGACCGGGCCTGCCCCGAGAGCTGGGAATGCGACACCAAGGAAAACATCTTCCGCTGGGCCGTGTCCCAGTGTTCCGACAGCTGGATCGACTGGGAAAATCGCACCGCGTACTTTACCGACGCCTCCTTCCTGACCCTGCTTCGTTTCGCGGATCGCTTCGAGGACAGTCAGGACGAGGCTAACGCCAACCGTAACGGATACTACAACGCCGGGATCGGCTATTTTACGGTCAATGACCAAGTCCAGGAAAACACCTACGGCATGAAGGTCCGGGACGATCCCGAGACCGGAAAGAAGGCCAAGGTCCTCTTCCCCTTCCCGTCGGCGGATCACAGCGGCCTGTCCATGCATGTGGGCAGCTTCTACGCCATGGTGGACGGAGACGGGCTGTCCGGCGCGAAGGCCTTCTTTGAATTCCTGTTCTCCGAGACTGAATGGTATGACGAGCCCGTGACCAACCGGGAGATCTACGACGCTCGGTGGCCGGTCCAGGAGGACCACTGCCGCGCCTTGATCGAGAAGCACCTTTCCCTCTACGGGGACGCCATGACGGATCCGAATATCTCCCGGGACCTTTCCGATTGGATGACCCTGTTGGAGCAGGCCGATCATTTCCTTTCCGCGACCACCACCGAACTCGAATCCGTCATCCTGGAAGAGGCCCAGCCCTATTTCAACGGCGACGTCACCGCCGAGGAATGCGCCCGCCGCATCCAGAACCGGGTGGAGATCTATCTGGCAGAACGCGGCTGACACGGAGGAACAGCTTATGAAATATCACTCTGAATATCACGCTTTTCTTGCACTTCTGTTTGTAGCCCTGCTGCTGTTGAGCGGCTGCGGTACGCCGGAGACTCCGGTGACAACGGAACAAGACCCGGTTGGATCTGTCGCGGACGTTACAGATCCAAATCAATTGGAAAGCGGAGCAAGCTCCGGCCCTGCTCGGCAGAACGAAACGATGTTTGTGGACACGGGAGAGGGCAACTATATCGGCTTCACCTTGGACGGATGGTCCTTGCCGGACCGGAATGGCGGCATGTACAACAAAATGCTGAAGAGACTCGCGGCAAACCGACAGGCCGATTCCCAGACTGTGTTGAACCCAGAAGCCCTTGGGGAGGTCTACACGCAGTACTTCCCAATTACGCCGGATGGTGAGAAGCTCTCCGTCAATATCCTGGATCGGGACGGGCTGAGTTATCGGGATTATTTCGTCCTCTATGAGCCGGAGATGGTGAAGGAGGGCACGCTGCAGGACCTGGAAACTGTTTGGGTTACGGTCGTCAGTCAATCATTCGGCGTTTCGGAAGACACCTACCACCTCTTCTGTCACAGCGAGGCGCTGCGCTGCACGCTTGTGGTCAGCTCCAACCGGAGCTTCGAGCGCTGCGAGGAGGCCCTCTCCCACCTGACGCTGGTGGACTCCGGGGTGCCGATCCGGCGGGAAGTGACGACCTTCTACCCTCTGCGGCTGCCGGAGCTGCCGGAGGGTTTTGAGATCTACTGGGATTTCACAGGGCTTCAGGAAGACACTATGTATGGCAACCAGCTGAAGGCCCCGGAGACGGATCTGAGCGGGCTGTACAGCCAGCTTGCTCTGATCCGTCCGACGGACGGACTGTGGATTTCGCTCTACGTATATGCCTCCTTCGTTGACTTTGAACGAACGAGCGGGTTTCAGCTGATCCGCACCGGGACCCTGAACGGCCGGGAGGCCCGTTGGTACACTGTGCGCGATGAGGCCTGTTTGATTTGCCTGTATGAAGACGGGCCCATGCTCTTCCTTTCCGCTGATCGCAGCGGCGCGGAGGTAGAAGCGCTCCTGGAAGAGCTGGCGCTTCAGGTGGAATTGGTCTCCATAGACGTGCTCCGAGGAGAACCCACGATTTTCGCCGGCTTTGCCGAGGGTTGAGCCAAATCACGCGCATAAGAGGAATTATCTATGAAAAAACGATTGATCAGAATGACAGCACTTCTTCTGACCCTTCTGCTGCTGTTGAGCGGCTGCGGAAACCCGGATCAGCCCGCAGCTCCCGGAGAGACTGTCACGATGCCCGACGCTGCGGAGCCCCCCGCCTCTGACAAGCTCGAGCTGCCGAAGGAAGTCCGGCTGAGCGGACATAGATTGCTGGATATCTGTCCCACCGAAGGGGGGTATCTGCTGCTTTCTGTCGATATATGGGGGTGGCATCTGACGACGCTGGATGAAAACCTGACCGTCGGCGAGACCGTCGACCTGTCAAAGGAAGACCCTTCTCCGTACCGCATTTTGGAGGCCGGCGGCCACCGCTGGACCTTGGAGAATGATGGGGATATGGAGAGTGCGAACTACGGCTGCGGCGTTTACTGTGACGGTGAGTTCATGATGCAGACAGAGCGTGATCCTGCCTTGATGCAGCTTGCATGGGCGGACGACACCCTCTATACAGTTCATTTTCTTCGGCTCTGGTGCGGAAAAAACGAGGTCGAGATGCCGGACCAGCCGGGCGCGAATTTCTGGGTGCGTTGCGTCCTCCAGATCAACGGTCAAACCTTTGCGATGGTGACGGCCTGGACAGAGGTACAAGGGACGGATGAGCGCACGTCTGTGGGCAGATGGCTGTGTCCCATCGACGGAACCACCACCCAACTGAGCTTGCCGGAGTCGGAATTCCCCATCTTGGTAGATCGCGCCTGTTGGAACGACGCCGGGACCTGGGTGCTCTCCGGATCGAAGCTGTATGAGACGGACGGGACCAACGTGACCGAGCTCTGCGATCTGGCCGCCTGGGGCCTCGATTTTGAAAAGTTTTCGACCATCCTTGCCCTCGAGGACGGGACCTTCCTGGTGATGGACTGGGACCGTCTGGTACACGTGGACCCAAGCGAAAACAAAGGCGATACACTGACCATCGGACTCTATCACCCGGATTATCACTGCAGCCAGGCGATCGCGGCCTTCAACCTGGCCGATACCGGCTGGCAGGTGACGACCAGGACCTTTGAGGATCTGGAAAGCATGAACCTGGCCATGCTGAACGGCGAGCTGGACCTGATCTGTTCCTCGGATCTGGACGCGCTGAACAACTACGCGGTCAAGGGGCTGTTGGCCCCCATCGACGAGACGACCACGGCCCGGGTCCTGCCCAACCTGGTCCCCCTCTGCACGGTGGACGGCGCCTGCGTCTATCTGCCCCGGGAGGTGGAGCTGGTGTGCTGCAGCATCCCGGCGTCCTACGTCAGCGCGGGCGACGTCGCCGATCTGGAGCGTTTGATCTCCCGGATCGAGGCCAACTGCCCGGAGACCTTTGAAAGCAACGCAAAATACATCGTCCTGCAAAATATTCTGAACCAATGCGGCAGCGGCTGGATCGACTGGCAGACCCGCACCGCCCGCTTCAACACCGATTCCTTCCGCGGGGCGCTGGAATTCTGCAACCGCTTCGAGGACGACGAATACACTGCCTCCATCAACGGCGGCGCCTACTACAACGCCGGAAAAGAGTGGTTCCAGATCTACGAAGAGCTCTGGCTGGGAAATTATTACTATAAGGTCCATGACGATCCCCTGAAGAAAACGCAGGCCCGCACGCTGTTCCCCTTCCCCGTGGGCTCTTACACCGGCTTGGGTCTGAATAGCATGGGCTTCTACGCTATCGTAAACGGCTCCAATACTTCGGGCGGCCAGGCTTTTATGGATTTCCTGTTTGCCGACGAGGAGTGGTTCGACGAACCGCAGGTGCCCGCAGACTTTGGATCCGAATTCCCGGTCAACCTTTCACACTTGGACGAGTTCCTTCAGCGACGGGTTTCCCAGAATCCGACCGATGAATTCGAACAGGACGCCAGAGAGCTGCGCGAATTGCTTCTGAATGCGGATCACCTGATGGACCCGCTCCTGGGCGAGCCGGAGCAGATCATTTTGGAAGAGGCGGAAGCTTATTTCAACGGCGACGTTACCGCAGAGGAATGCGCCCGACGAATCCAGAACCGGATCGAAATCTACTTATCTGAGCGAGGCTGACATGAAACGACGGCTGCACCCAAAACGATCCCACACGTTTTTATTCCTGGTCCCCAGCCTGCTTGGGGTGGCGCTGTTCTTTGTGGTGCCATTTGGGATGGTGATTTACTACAGCCTGGTGAATCGGCCGGTGAACGGGGAGTTTGTGGGACTGGACAATTTCAAGGCCCTGCTGCACAACAGCGCCTTTCTGCTGGGGGCGAAGAACACCGCCATCCTGATCGGCCTTTCGGTGCCCCTGGCGGTGCTGCTGCCCCTGAAGCTGGCTCTCTGGCTGGAACGTGCGATACCAATGAAGAGCCAGCTTCGCACGGCCTTCCTCAGCCCCATGCTGGTGCCCATCGCCTCGGTGGTCCTGGTCTGGCAGGTGCTTTTTCACCAGAACGGCACGCTGAACGCCTTTTTGGAGACCCATGTGGACTGGTTCCACTCCCCCTGGAGCATTTTGATGGTGCTGCTGCTCTACCTCTGGAAAAACATCGGCTACCACACCATCCTCTTTACCGCGGCCCTGGCGGCCATTCCCCGGACTTATGTGGACATGGCCAACCTGGACGGCGCGGGCCGGACCCGGCAGTTCTTTTCCGTCAAGATCCACTTCCTGGCCCCGACGGTCTTTTTCGTCGTGCTCATGAGCCTGATCGCCTCCATGAAGATCTTCCGGGAGGTCTGGCTGCTGACGGGTTCTTATCCCTATGAGAGCCTGTATCTGCTCCAGCACTTCATGAACAACACCTTCCGCACCATGGACTACCAGAAGCTTAGCGCCGCGGCCCTGATGCTGGCGGTGGTCATGGGAGCATTGATCGCCGTCCTGTTGAGCATAGAGCGCCGCCTGGACCAGGACACAGAGAACGAATAAACCGTAGGGGCGGATGCCCACATCCGCCCGCCGTTTCAACAACGAGAAGGGCCGATGTGGTCATCGGCCCCTACGGACGCCGATACCGAAAACAAATAACGCATGGGAAGCGGCGCACAGTGTGCGCCGCTACAGATAGGTAACCTATGAAAAAACGACGAGTGAAAGATGGCTGCCTCTGGCTGGCCCTTATGATCCTGGCCCTGCTTTTTATCCTTCCAACGGTGCTGACCGTCGTCAATTCCTTCCTTTCCGCATCGGAGATCGAGCGGAGCTACGGGGCTGCTCTCGGCAGCGGCGGGTATATGAAGGAACGGATCATCCTGAAGCTGGTGCCGGATATCGCCACGGGGGAACAGTACAAGACCTTCCTGCTGCAGAGCCCGGAGTACCTGCAAAAGTTCTGGAACTCCGTGCTGTACACGGCTCCCATCACGATCCTGCAGACTGCCGTTTCCGCGCTGGCGGCCTACGGCTTCTGCCGGAAACCGAGCCGCCTCCGCAGGGCGATCTTCTTCGGCTACCTGGTGCTGACCCTGATGCCTTATCAGGTGACTTTGGTGCCGAACTATCTGATCAGCAAGCAGCTCGGCACCTATGACACGATCTGGGCGATCCTGCTGCCGGGGATCTTCTCTCCCTTCGCCGTCTTCCTGCTGACAAAGTACATGCAGCGGATCCCCAAGGTGTATTTGGAGGCGGCCCAGCTGGATGGAGCCAACGAATGGCAGATCTTCCGCAGGATCTTCCTGCCCCAGTGCAAAAGCGCCTTGTTTGCCGTAGGGATGCTGATCTTTTTCGACTACTGGAACATGGTGGAGCAGCCCATGGTGCTGCTGGAAAGCGAAGAGCTGCAGCCCCTCTCCCTCTACCTGAGCAAAATCAACCAGGGCGAGCTGGGCTTGGCTTTCGCCGCGGCTGTGATTTACATGATCCCCTGCCTGCTGCTCTTCCTTGGAGGGGAACGGCATTTAGAGGAAGGGATCGTGACCGGAGGTATGAAATGAAGAAACAAAGAACGTGGGTCAAATGGGCGTTGATCGCGTTTTTCGCAGTCATGGCCCTCTTGACCTTCTTTTCCGGGACGATCCGGAATCTGACTCTGCCACAGGTCACCACAAAGCCCGTCACCTCCGGGACCATCACCCCGGTGGTGAGCGGAGCCGGTATGACGGAGGCCGGGGCTGTGACGGAGCTGGCCGCGGAACGAAAAGGCGGGATCCTGGAACGGCTTGTAGAGCCGGGCGACAAGGTGCAGGCCGGAGACGTCCTCCTGAAGGTGGAATACCTGGACGACGGGACCCTTACGGCCAAGCAGGCGGAGCTGGAACAGCAGGAAAAGGCCTACGCGGAGGAACAGCTCAACGCCTCTCTGCCCTCGGATTCCGGCGCCTGGGCGGAGTATCAGATTTTGAAAAACAACTTGGAGGAAGCCCAGGAACGACAGAACCGCTGCAAAGAGTACGTCGGAAAGCGGAAGACCCTTGACAGCCAGCTTTCCTCTGCGGAAAAAGATCTGTCTCAGGCGCAGACCGCCTACCGCGCCGGCGTAGACGCGGCGGCGGAGGAGGCGGAGGCGGCGCACCAGGCCTTGACTGCCGCCCAGCAGCGCCAGCAGAACGCCCAGACGAATTACGACTATTACGCGGGGATCGATCCGGAGTCGGAGGACAGCCTCGCAGCAAAGACGGCGCTGGACGAGGCAAACGCGGCGGTTTTGGAATGCCAGAACCGCTGCTATACGGCTGACACCGCCCTCCAGAGCCTCCGGGCTCAGTATCAGCCCCCGGTGGACGCGGCCCAGGAAACCGTGGATTCTATCAACGGGCAGATCTCTGCCCTGGAACGGGATTACGCCGGCTGCACCGATGAAAAAGCCTGTGAAAACGCCGTCCTCTCCGCGAAAAGCTCCCTTTCCTCCTATTACGACCGGCAGAAGAACTCCCAGGCTCAGGACGAGCGCACCGCCGCCCGTCTGGCGGAGATGGAGGGCCAAATCGAGCAGACAAAACAGGAGATCCAGGAGCTGGAAGCGAAGCTCGGAGAAGCCGAGATCTGCGCTGAGGCGGAGGGCATCGTCGACAGCCTGTTTGAAAAGGAGCAGTTTGAAGCGGAGCAGGTCATGATCACCCTGCAGAGCACGGACGCCTTCACCCTGCGCTGCTCCGTTTCCCTGGCGGACGCCGCTATGCTGAAGTTAGGGGCTGAGGCCCGGATCACCAATCAGAGCGGCGGGGGGAGCAGAGTCGTGCTGACAGCCATCGAGCCCGACAAGGCGGACCCCACGAACCGGAAGGAGCTGACCTTCACCGTCACCGGGGACAACGCCGCTCCGGATCAATATCTGTCTCTGGCAATTGCCCTGGAGACCAGCAAGCACGATACCGTGGTCCCCAACGCGGCGGTCTACAAGGATTCTGTCGGCTCCTTCGTCTACGTTGTGGAGACGACATCCTCTCCTTTGGGGTCCCGATCAAAAGTGCGTCGGGTGGACGTGGAGGAGCTCCGCCGGGACGACGCCTACACCGCCGTCAAGGGGGAACTGACCAGCCGGAATTACGTGGTGATCCTGTCCAGCGCGCCTCTGTCCGACGGCCAGGCCGTGCGCTTCGGAGATTGAGCCATGAGCAACAGCAATGTAGGGGCGGCCATTGGCTGCCCGCCCAAGGAACCAGCCGCAGGAATGCGGAGTATTTCCATTGTCGTTACGCTTTTGCTCGCGGGCATTCTCCTTTGGTCCATCCTTTCCATTCGCGCCATCCCATCAAGCCAAACGCTTCAATACGAGGCTGAACGCTGGAAGGGCCCATCGGAGCAGACATACTCCCAAGTGTCGGTTTTCTGGAACGAGGGGGAAATGGACGCCGGACAAGCTAAGACGCTTGCAGAGGAGCTCCAAGCCTCCTTTCCAACCGAGGAGATCCCGCCCTTTGTCACAGCCTACGGCGCAAAAAGCTCCGGCCTCGCCGTCTATGCGCATCGCAGGGCGGAGGCGGAGCTTTGGTCGGTCTCCAGGGATTTCTTTACGCTGCACGCCTTCTCTATGGCGGAGGGCGGCCCCGGGACCTTCGCAGACACCGGCAGCGAGGCGGTCCTGAACGAAGCAGCAGCTTTCGCGTTATTCGGATCTTCCGATTGTATCGGAGAGGACATCCAGCTTGGCGGCCTGGGCTGGCGTGTGATCGCCGTGATCCGGGAGCCGGACGGCGCGGCCAACGAGGCCGCCTTCGGCATCGCACCGAGGATCTTTCTGCCCATACAGGACGATGCAGACGTGACCTTCTATGAGGCGATCCTGCCGGAGTATTACGACGGTTACGCGGCCCAAAGCCTGCAAAACGCGACGGGCCGGACCGTCACGAGCTCCACGGGCCGCTTTCGCCTGTCCCGGCTCTGGGAGCAGGCCAAGGACTTTTTCCGCAGCCCGCCGGAGCAAACGCCGTCTCTCCCGCCCTGGGAGCAGGCCGCCCGCCTCGCAGAGCGAAAGCTCTGCGCCCGGTGGTGCGTCCTTGTTATTGCTTCTGTGCTTTTGATATGTCATTTGAGCCAATTATTGTTCGGTAAGAAACGGCTGTAAAACAATCTCTCAGGAGGCATTTTTCCTTGAAAACAGACAAACATACTCGTTCCTCTGAGACGCCAAAAAAGCAACGGGTCAGAGACAGCCGGAATACCGACTATATCACGGTAGCAAGCGCTGACGCGGAGCGGCTTCGCAGGGCAAGAGCAAGAGAACGGCAGAGAAAACAACGGAAACGCAGAAAGATCATTCTGTCCGGAATCGTGGTTTGCCTTGTGCTGACGTTGGTGTTTCTCATTGTTCTCTGCATAAGAAAAACTGACGAAGATGGTACGCCGACAAGGACAGACGCCAACCATGCCGCTTCGCTGCTGGAGCTGCCCGAAGGCTGGAAATGGCAGCAGATGACGGAGGCAGATCTGTCGCAGGGAACGCTGATCCTGGTCAATCGGGATCACGCTTACGACCCCGGGCTGCCGCAAACGGTGAGCGTCTACGATAAAAAGACGCGAAGCTACTTCGTGAAGGACAAGATCCTCAGTCTGCGCGAGGACGCAGCGGACGCACTCAATCAGTGGATGGACTCCTTCGCGGCGGAAAGCGGAAGAACAGACGTCAATATCGTCGCAGGCTGGCGCAGCTATGACGATCAGGTCCGCCTGTACCAAAACGCCGTGAACAACAAGGGTCAGGAATACGCGGACGCTTACCTTGCCCTGCCCGGTCACAGCGAGCATCATACAGGACTGGCCGTCGATCTGGACACCTACAACATCGAAGATGGGACCAGCGGCGGCTTTGACGGGGACGGGGAATATGCCTGGGCCGTTGCCCACGCCTGGGAGTATGGTTTCATTCAACGCTATCCGCCCCAGAAGAGCGACATCACCGGCATCAATTATGAATCCTGGCACTTCCGCTACGTCGGCCTTCCGCACGCTTATATCATGCAGACAGAAAACCTTTGTCTGGAGGAATACATCGACTATCTGCGAAATTACAGCTTTTCCGGTGAGCACCTCCATGTGACCTGCCTTGGAGTCAGCTATGAGCTGTACTTCTGTGCCGGAAATCAGGTCGTCGTCCCTACGACCGGCAGTTATACGATTTCTGGCAACAATGCGGACGGCTTTATTGTCACAGTATATCCGTGAATGAACCATACTGAAATGCGATGGCACGAAAGCGGACAGAGCTCCGCTTTCGCGCCTCTTGCCATTCATCTGCGGTTGTGGTAAAATAATACTAACAAACCTACAAAGGATATCGTCAATAAAAACATGAAGGAAAACGGAGGATTATGATGGACAACATGCTTAACGGTGAATCGGTTAACGATATTTACATGGGTCTCTGCAGCATTTGCGATTACGGTCAGCAACCCGACCTACTAAACCCGTATGAACGTACTATCTTTATAACACAGGAACTGGAAATGGAAGTGAATAATGGCGGGTTTTGGCAATTCTTTGATAATTCCAGCGGACAATTTGCCAATGAGATTGCGGAAGCCTTCATGAAAATCGGTGCACATAAAACAGCAGAAATCTGCAAAAAAGCGGTTGCCGCTTTTGGTCATGACATCCCCGTTGACTGGGATGAGAGAAGAACATTTCTCGATAGCGTACCTGATTCCGTTGCATCTGTATTGGAAGAATGCGACGATGCTTTTTTCGCGTACGAAGAAGACCTGGAATTTTTGAATGCCTCCTATATCAAAAAACATATCGAACAGTTTACGCTTACAATCGACGATATTTAATTGCATCATCGCAAATCAGGCTGTATCATTGATAATTCTCTGGCATCTTTTTTGCACAACCCTTCCAAAAGCTCTGCTGTCGAACCAAAGATAATAGATCGGAGAAAAGAAGAATGATTGATCGGACGAAAAAGTACTGGACCGGTGATTCTTCGGAAGATATTGAAGAGTATCTTCGGGAATATTCAGAGAATGAACATCTGGATTATCGAGCGGTCGTGTGTCATGTGTGCGGCAATGATGCGTTGGAATTGCGCGTCGATCAGAACGAAAGCGTAATCCAGATAAAATGTCCGCTGTGCGGGACAAAAAAGATCCTGCTCGACTGTGAGGAATACTGGGAAGATGCCTCTCCCAGATTGCGTAAATGCAGCGTGTGCAAGACCTGCAAACAGTTCAATGTTCGAATCGGGTTTGAACGGCGTGAGAACGGTGATGTCCGATGGGTGTACGAGGGCGACCGTTGCGTGAACTGCGGAACTTTAGGGTCTTTTCTGAATTGGGAAATCAACTACGGCCCAACGACAGATATGGAACAAAATATATGAGTAAGGTTATGAAAGCAAATAAGAACAAAATCATACTCGCCATACTTGCTATCTATGGGATCGTTCTTCTCTATGTCCTGTTTTTCCGCAGAATCGGAGTTGATTATCCCTGGACCTATCCGGAATACCTGAACGCAATGCACAACTTTATCCCTTTTAAGAGCGTGTATGATTTGTTTACAGCGCCGGTGCTGCCTGTGTCAGTTGTTTTCCGCTTTGCATTGAACTTCTTTGGAAACATCCTTCTTTTTATCCCGTGGGGCGTCTTGCTGCCTGCCTGCTTCGAGCGGATGCGGTTCTTCCGGCGCTTTGCGATCCTGACGCTCGTAACGCTCATTGCGGTGGAAACCATCCAAATTCTCACGATGCTCGGCAGCTTTGATATTGAAGATATTTCCCTCAACATGGCGGGCGCGTGCATTGGATATGCGATTTGGACTTCCAGAAAGAAGCTATGAATGTGGAGGGAGGCAATTCCATGGATGTCAAAATAGATGGCTGCGTTTTTGACGTAGACCTGGAGCGCACCCGAGCCTATTACCAATCGAACACGCTTTGCACCTGCACCTATTGCCGCCACTATCGGGAGATCGTCCGGCAGCGGTATCCGAAGCTGGAAGAGCTGCTGGAACGCTTCGGTGTGGACGCAACCAGACCGGACGAGACGGAGTCCTATGAGCAGGACGGCGTGATCGAGTATGCGGCGGTCCACTACACCGTGAGCGGGTCCATCCTTGCGGGCAGCAAGAAGGAAACGCGATTGGAGGACACGGAAGCGCTGCGGCTGAACTTCGAGCCGGGCGGAAAAGGCGCGGAGGCTTACTACCCGAACGAGCAGGAAGAGCCCTATTTCTACATCACGGTCTGGGGCGTGAAAATTCCCTGTGCCTGGGCAGCCGCGCCTGCCAGAAAGCGGAGCTTTCGTGCCTTGCTCCGAGACGTCTTCCGCCGCAAAACGAAAGATGCGTCTCGCGCGATCCCCCCGATCCCGGACGACGCAACCCTGGCGGAGGAAATGTCCAGGCAGGCTCCGGACTACCCTCTTTGCAAAACGCTCCGGGTCTTCTACAGCCCGGACAAGCTGCAGCGGGCCGTGGTACTGCAGCGAAAGGACAAGCTGTTTACCTACCATCTGGAACGCCTGGAAATCGTGTCGGAAGAGGACTGGATCTACCTCAGCCGCGCGGACAAGCATCCCAAGCCCGCCATTTGGCAGCCGGATCTGGCCTTCGGACCGTCTCTGTTCGGCACCGAGGAAGAAGCCCTGCGGGAGCTGCGGGCCGATCCGAAGACCCAAGGCTGGACGATTGATGCGTGACCATTCTTTATGAAGGTTTAGAGGTGTCTTTTATGAAAAAACATGTTCGCGTCAGAATCATCGTTCTCATCGTTCTGCTTGTCCTGGCCTGCACACCGATGCACGTCTATATGTCAGACGGGGGCAGTGAAGGCTGGTACGCGATCCTTTGGCAGTATACCAAATACCATGAAATGTTGGGAGTTGATGAAGGGTGGCGTATTGGACCGCAGGTAACACTCCTGGGCTTTATTCCCGTCTATGACGGGACGCAAATTGTTGCGGATGAGGAGGAGAGCTTTTCCGAGGTGTCCAAGCTGTATCATGTGTCAGAAATTAACAATGCCATTGCGGTGATCAAAAAGGAGTTTGACCCCTACTGGGCTAAGGATGACAGCTGGTCCGGCTGCACACTGCGCGAAATCGAGTACGCGGGCGACGAAGTGACAGAAAAAGAGATGAAATACTATTTGAGCGAGCGGGAGCAGGGACATTTTGAAACCTGGGGAGATTTCAATCAGGTTATCATTCTGACTTCGACTTTGGATGTGGATGAAACCGGCGGAGACGGTTCCTTTGAGCCCAACCGAAGCTATACCGGTTGGAAGTGGATTCTGGTTCGCTCTGAGGGCGGCCCCTGGCGCCATGTAGACCACGGGTACGGTTGAATCCGGCATCTTTTTCGCTGGGAACAAAAGAGGATACCAGGGTTCGCACTGTAGGCTCAAATCAAGAATTGACATAGTCAGTCGGGGAGGATCATTATGAGCGCTGTCAAAAAAGCAACCAAAATCATAACAGTCATTCTTGCTGTCATTTTGCTGTTTGCAGGGATTTCATATTTATTTATGAAGCCTTTGTATTATCGGTTTTTCTATTTCGGAGACAGAATCTCCGGAACCGTTCATATTACAATAGACGGTGAAGAGTATGATTTGCAAAGAAGTGATGTGACCGGACAACAAGACTTTATGAACGAAGTCGAAGTTGGAGTTCGTAATGGCACAGACGGGGCCAGGATTTCCATTCATGGCGGCGAATACGGCCCATATTCGCTGATGATCAACGTAGATGGATTGAACGCACCATTAGAAGCTGTGATTTATCAATATAACTGGTGGAATATTTCCAAATTCACTTTGGATATTTCCATTGATCATGCTGCAGAAACAGTCACTTTTACAAGTACCGCGCAGGTTAATGATACCCCAGCAGAAAGCCGTTCGACCACCGTCGCTTTCTCAGACGGAAAATTTAAGCATTACATTGTTACTGTTTAGCGGTTGAAGCGAAGAATGAACCAGAAATAAAATGAGGAATAAAAAGCACATGAAAGACGAAACGGTAAAGTTAGTAGGCGTATATCACGTTCCGGGCAAAGAAGATACCTACATGATCGAGCTTATCATCAATCAGCCCCCGGCGCTTGTTGACATTAGCAGCATTCTTCAGAAGGACGAAGCGAAGGACAAGCGCGATTGGCAAGCCCCATATGACGAACGCTATCTCGATAAAAATGGGGAAACAGTCATTGGAGACTTTTTCGATCACAAGGCGCTGCCCGGCAATACTACAAGAGTCGTATACTACATGTACTTGGAATCCCTGGAAAAACCTCTTTCTTCACCTTATGGCGACATATCCTTGGTGGAAGCAAGCGAGCTCCCCGCTCGTTTATCAGCCATTGCTTATGAGCCGATGGATTGACTATTTTTGATATGGACGATATTTTGGAACTCCTTCTTACTATTATTTTTCTTCCGTTTCGATCGAAACTGGAACGGATCAAATCAAAACTGAATGGCATTGAGAACAAGGCTCTGCGCGTTACGGTCAAAATACTGATTATGACCATATCGATCCTTCTTTTTTTCGGATTGACCGGTCTTTGCAGTTATATATTCAGAGGCTATTGGTTCTGATATATACCGAAAAGCCCTGAAGGATAAGTTCGTCCCTTTTCGGGAAGCGGTTGGAGGCTGACATGGAACTGAAGCTAGACGGAAGCGTCTTTGACGCGGATCTGGAGCGCACCAGGACCTACTACCAATCCAATACGCTGCTTACTGCCGTTACTATCGGGAGAACGTCAGGCAGCGGTGTCCGAAGCTGACAGAGCTGCTGGAGCGCTTCGGTGTGGACCCGGCCAGACCGGACGAGACGGAGCCCTATGAGCAGGGCGGCGTGATCGAGTACGCGGCGGTCCACTACACCGTGAGCGGGTCCATCCTTGCAGGCAGCGTAGAGGAAACGGGATTGGAGGACACCGACGAGCTGCGGCTGAGCTTTGAGCCGGGCGGAAAAGACGCGGAGGCTTATTACCCAAACGAGCAGGATGAGCCCTATTTCTACATCACGGTCTGGGGCGTGAAAATCCCCTGCGCCTGGGCCGCCGCGCCTGCCGGCAAGCGGCGCTTTCCTGACTTTCTCCGAGACGTCTTCCGGCGCAAAACAAAAAATGCGGCGAGCACGATCCCTCCGATCCCGGACAACGCAACCCTGGCGGCAGAAATGTCCCGGCAAGCCCCGGACTACCCTCTTTGCAAAACGCTCCGGGTCTTCTACAGCCCGGACAAGCTGCAGCGGGCCGTGGTACTGCAGCGAAAGGACAAGCTGTTTACCTACCATCTGGAACGCCTGGAAATCGTGTCGGAAGAGGACTGGATCTACCTCAGCCGCGCGGACAAGCACCCCAAGCCCGCCATGTGGCAGCCGGACCTGGGCTTCGGACCATCCCTGTTCGGCACCGAGGAAGAAGCCCTGCGAGAACTGCTGGCAGACCCGAAGACCAGAAATTGGGACTTTCCGACAGATTAAATGTTCAAAATAAAGCGTTTTTTTGATTAAGACTCTTGACCTTCCCCTTGGGGGAGGGTGTATGCTTCGGGTAGAAACAAACCCGAAAGGAGATACGAGCATGACCATCAAGGACGCCGCTGAGCGCACAGGACTTTCACAGAAAAGCATCCGCTATTATGAGAGTAAGGGACTGCTCCGGGTGGAACGCGGCCCGGAGAACGCCTACCGGCAGTATACAGACGAAGACATCGAGCGGCTGAAGCTGATCAAGCTGCTCCGCTGGCTGGGTCTGTCCGTAGAGGAGATCGCCGCCGAGGCGGAGAAGAACTGGGGAGAGCTGCCCGAGACGCTGAACGGACTGTCCCGCAGGCTGGAGGAGGAAAGTCAGCACGCCTTGGGCCGGCAGCGGCTCTGTGAAAAGCTGGCCGAGGACTGGAAATCTGAGGGTCGGTCCGCTGTCATTGCCGAATATGTCGAGACGGTATCCTTCATCGAAAGCGACGAAGGGCGGGGCATGCTCGGTGTTTTGGAGCAAACCATGTGCGTGAGCCTCCCAACCATGATTCTCTCCTCCTTTGTCTGGCTTGGGCCCATCGGCTGGCTCTTCTTCCGGGTCTTTACCCGACGCTGGGAGAGCCTGCCCGTCACAGCTGCGGCGGCATTGTTTTCCGCGGCGGCCCTGACCCTGCAATGGGAGAGCTATTTCCGTGTGAACCGGCGGCGGCAGAACCTGAGCCGGGAGGCCAACCGCCGAAACCGTGCCTTACTTCCGCTGGTTCTGCTGACCGTTTTGGGAAGTATTGGTCTGGCTGTCGGCCTTTTTCTGACCCGGGAGCGGCTGTTTGCCCCAGTGGGCTGGCTTTTCTACGAGGCTCCCTGGTGGGCGGACCTGGGCTTGATCCTTCTGAGCGTTTTGCTGGTTCTCTCCGCCGTGGGCGTCCTTGTCAGCCGCCGTCAGCTGGCGGCAGAGGATATCAAGGACACAGCCTCATTTCTTCGCTTTGTCCGCCGGACATGGCGGATCTCGATTCCCGTCCTGTTGCTTCTGGTCTACTGCTGCTTTACCAGCGGGACCTATGTGACTGAGACGACGATTCTGCGCCACACGCCCCTCCGACCCGCGGGTGTGGAATATGCCTATACCGACGTAGCCCGGGTGGAGACCGACTTCGGCAGCGCCTGGTTTTCTCCGGCGGAATACAGACGGCGGGGGCAGTTCTCTTATCGGATCATACTGAACGACGGCGCCGAAGCCGTCTTCCACGCACCACAGCCCAACAACGACGTCGTTCGTTTCGGAGAAGCAGACGCGACCTACTTAGAGCTGGAAGAGTTTGACGCCGCCCTGATGGAGCTGGGGATCCCCAAGACCGCCTCGGATACAAACTGGGAGTACTGCGAATTGGATCAGCAATACGTAGACCGCTTCCTGCGGATCATCCGAAATAAGCCCGCGCCTTTCTGATTCTACGATTCATAGGGTGACATCCTTGCCCTTTCGCAGTAACATGGAGCTATCAAGAACGAGGAGGGCAATCTATGGACCCCACTCAAACCGGCGCGTGGATCGCCGCCTTGCGCAAGGAAATGGGCTTGACCCAAAAGGAACTGGCTGAGCGGCTGTGCGTTACGGATAAGGCCGTTTCCCGATGGGAGACCGGCAAGGGCTACCCGGATATCAGCCTGCTGCCTGCCCTGGCGGAAGCGTTGGGCTGCACGATCAACGAGCTGCTCAGCGGCAAACGCCTGAGCCCGGAGGAAGCCCCCGCCGCCGCAGAAGAAAACATGAAGGCCTTATGCCGCACGGCGGGACAGCCCTCCCCCAAACGGGGGCTGTTTGAGGAGAGCCGGGTCGAGATTCAGGGGGACCGTATTGTGATCCGCTGGGGCGTTTGGTATATCATCGCAGCCATCATCTCGCTGTGGCTGATCTTTCTTTCCGGCAGTATGATCGTGGAAGCGCTGCCGAGATGGTCGGAATGGCACTGGGACTTTGCGACGGTCGGGGAGCTGATTATCCTTTCGGCGTGGTTTGTCCTCTCGCTGTTCTTCGTATTCTCCGCGATCTTTGTGCGGCCCCGCAGGCTGACTTTGAATCGGGATGGAATCATGCTGCGAAATCTGCTTCGCACAAAGCGGCTGTCCTGGGACCAGATCCAGGATTACGGCGTGGCCTATTTTGCACACGACCGGGATCATGTCCTTTACACCCTCTATTTTGCCGACACGGAGTTGAAATCCGACGACATGGGCCGCAAGAAAATCCCACGCTCTGCAGTCTCTATTGATCTGCAAGGCACACTCCTGGACCGTTACGTAGCTCCCCTCATGGATTTCTGCGCTGCGCAGAGCGACGTTTTGCCGTTTCTGGTCTATCCCTATGACCGGCTACGCTTCCAGGAGCGTTTTCAGCAAAAGAACTGATCGGATGAAAGGAGACCGTCATGCGTCTTCGCAATTCCAAATGGAATACGCTGCTGGGGCTCCTCTTTATGGGTTCCGTTGCCCTGGCCCTGCTGGGGCGGCTCCTCTGTACCCGGAGCTATATGGACTATGAGAAGCTGCGCCCGGAATCCTACATCCCGGATGTCATTGAAACAGTCCTCTGGGATGAGGATATGAACCGGCTCTATGTCTGCTACAACGACGCCAACCGCGTCAACGTCTATGATGGGGCGGGAACCTTCCTGTGGTCCGTGGGCACGCCCTGGATGCGCAATTCCGAGTTCGAACTTCTGAACGGAGAGCTTGTGATCTTCCAGGACGATGCCTACCGCTATGACGCCGTCGATGGAAGCTTTCTTGGCATGGCCAGGGCGGAGGAGTTGCCCGTGGCCCACTCCAACTGGGATACGCAGACCGCCGACGGCCGTCGTGCGGGGCCCTTCCTTTTTGACGCGAATGAAGTGTTCCGTGAGGGAGAAAACGGAGAACGCACCGCCGTTGTATCTAGGCCCTGGTGGCACTGCCTGTTCATCAGCGCTATGTGGCTATTGCTCGCTTTCCTGGCAGCGATCGGCCTGGGAATCTCTCTGCTGCTGGAGAAGCGCAGGGATGCCAAAGCCGCCGCGGTCTTGCGGCGCGAGGAAGGCCAAAATGTACGCCGGGATACCGAGGCGCGGCAAGCGCCATCTGAAAAGAGGCTGGTGTTTCAAAGCGCCGAGGCCCGCTTCCTGAGAGATTATTACCGGGCGGCATCTTTTGTCCAGATCGGATTTGTTATTGTCAACATCGTCGCCGCCTTTTTTGTCGACTGGATGAATGCCGGCCTGTTCGTGCTGGCGGTCCACTTTATCGTCTCCGGCTGGGTCCTCTCCAACAAAAAAGACCGGCTGGTCTGCGACAGCGCGGAACGGGCCCAGGTGGAGCAATGGAGCGCCTTCTTCTGGGGGTCCTTTGTTCTGGCTGCTTTCTCCGTACTCCCTGCGGCAGCGATCGCGGGAGCTTTTTCCCCATAGTTCAGTTGTTAGTTCAGTTGTTCTGATAAAATTCTCCCCGGCCCTCTTGACAAAGGGCCGGGGCGTGGTATAATATGCGTGCAATCTTGAATACCCACGAGGGAGTAGTTCCGTCCTCCAGGACGGGGGCCTGCCGTCATCCCGCAGCTTCGCTGCCGGTGCGCCCTGAAAAACGAGACTCATGCACGAATGCGTGTGTGGGTTTTTCTTTTTCCAAACGGTAGCGGAGCACAGTGTGCGCCATGATATGGAGGAACAATGGAACGTCTGATTGAACTCTGGAACGAAACAGTAGATTTCACTTTTCTGCAAAAACTCGGAATCGGGCTGATGTGCCTGTTCTTTGGCGCAGCAATATACCTTGTGAACTGGTATCTGGCAAAGGAAGAAATTGCGGAATATGGATACCCGAAATGGTCCGGAAAACGAAAGCGTCGTTTGTTCAAAACTTATTCGCTTCCGGATAAAGTGCTTTTATACAGCCATTGGAAGCACGCCAAAAACCGTGGGGGCTATTTGCATCTGTGTTGGTACTTGCACCTTTTCAGCCTGCTTTGTGCAGTTCTGACGGTGATCGGGTTCTTCTCCTTCCTCATTCTTCCTGCAAAAGGCTGGCAGATCATTCTGCTCCTGTTTCTGCCCCTGGGTTCGTTTATGTTGAGTACTGCGTTGAAGTTTATCCCGGACCTGATCTGCCTGCCGTCTGAACGGCATCGATACTTTGGAAAGTAGCCTGTCGGAGGTGATGCAATGTCTTCAGAAAACGCACAAGAATTCTTGCGGCGATATGAGCGCAGAAATCGCATCTTCGGATGGGTGCTGGTGCTTGTCTGCTTTTTCCTTGGTACGGTTATGACCTTCGGCATGCACCACTGGGAAAAAGATATTTCCCGGGCGGAGTCTGTCCCTGCGGAGGCTACTTACCAGTCCTGCAAGGAAAAATATGGCCGCAGCAGCCTTGCGGAGATCCTGGTCCAGTTCTCCGATCTGGAGCAGCAGGCTATGGACAGCGCCTATGCCTCGGAAGCTCTCTTTGAGGCGATCAATGCCCTGAAGCCCGGGACGAAGGTCTCCCTGCTCCTGCACCCCAACAGCGCAATCATTTTGGAGTTTCGCGTGGGAGATACGGTCATTCTGGACTTCGAGCATGCCGCCGAGGCGCTCCGTCGGGAGGTCGCCGGATTTACGGTACTGGGGATTCTTCTCTACCTGATCGGACTTTGCTTTGCCGTTGCCCTTATTCTCCCGAAAAGCGCCAAGCAGAGCCTTCGGGTGTTCCGAAACGTGGGACTTCCCAAAGGAAAAGCCCAATCCGAAGCGCTCCGCCAAATCCTCCGCATCTATTTCAAGCCCCTGCGGCAGCTGCTGCTGGCCGGCGCCGGATTTGCCGTGATCGTTCCGGCAATCCTGCTGTTGACCGGAAGACGAGGGTGGGATGTGATCTGGCCGTCGCTGCTGATCGTACTGGTCTTCTGCATCATGACCCTGCGCGTCCTGAACTATCGAATTCGGGTCTGGTGGGAGCTGCGGGCAGGCAAGCCCCAGACCCATAACATCCGCGTTCGCTCCATCGAAACTGACCACAAAATGCGCCTGCTCCGCTATGAGGACGAGAGGAAGCGCCTTTTGAAAGACGACGCCGGGAACACATATCGTTTCGTCTGTGCAGGCTCCGGCGGAGAAGGGGTCTTTGTGGTCGGTCAGAAGATTCAAATTACCTTTCTCCCCCAAACGGGCTTCCTGTTGTCCGTTGTTCCTTATCTGAGAAAAGGCGAAGAAAAACAGATGAAGAAAGCCCTGCGGGGCGTATTTGACCTCTATCTGAATGGACGGTATGAATATGAGCGTCAATAATGAGAGGTGAGCTTTTTGACCCAGCAAGAAAAAGATAATCTGCACATAAAAAAGCAGAACCGGCGCTTGCGCAAACTGATCGTTCGCGTTCTGCTGCCGGTGCTGTTTCTCCAGCTTCTTTGCGCTCCCCTTTATGTGTATATGATCATGCTCCGAAGCGCGGAGCCCTCCGAACCCGTTGAGATCAAATTCGCGGAGGCCGAATGGTTCATGCGAAAACATATCCTCATCGAAGCAGAAGACGGGCAGCGTTTTCTTGCGCAGGTATATGTCGGGAGGCCCTTTTGGGAGGATGTCAAGGCAGGCCGGATCATTCCTGGTGATACACTGATTATCGCTAGTTGCAATTGGCCGATCTACGACAAGATTGCTACGCTCCGCACAGGAGATCGGGTCTATGCCGACGCCACTGATTTTGAGGCGAGCCGCGCGGCGGATATCCGCCTCCGTCTAACGATCTGCGGGATCGCGCTCGGCTTTGGTGCGCTGGGGAGCGGCGCGAGTTATCTCCTGCATCGTCGTGAGCTGGCCGAGGCCTGCAGGCTGCGGCGCAAATATAATGAACGGCTGAGAGAGGAAAAACAAGCATGAACTCGCAGATGACAAAGCACTGGCTCCGTCCCTACTGGCGGGCTGACGAGATGGACGAATGGTTTGCCGCCCAGGAGGCCGCTGGCTGGAGACTGGAACGGGTCGGTTTCTTCCGCCGCTTCGTCTTCCGGGAGACAAAAGCGAAGGAAGTCCGATACTTTTCAACCTATGCCTTTTTGAAAGAAGCCGGTCTTTTGGATCTCGGTTTCCAATTGAAGTATACTCATAAAGCGGACGAGCTGACGCCCGGCTATTGTGGCTCCCTGCTGTTGTCATACATTTACCGGCTTTCTCACCCGATTGATCAGGAGGCATGGCTGGATTTCCGGCAGCTACGGAATGCTTACCTTCGACACTCGGCGATCCAGTCGATTCTGCTTGGCGCATTCTTCTTTCTCCCGTCCGCTGCGTATTTACTGTTCGGCGGGGACGCTACATCAAACCAGGTATGGTGGCTTGTGATCTGTGCGGTACTTTCGGCGTTTTCTCTGGTGTATCACACGTTCGGGTGGTGCTTTCTGAAAAGAAGATGGAATCAATATTTCAGCAAACCGACGGAAAGGAGCAGCCTATGATATATTTTGCGGTCCTTTTGTGCGCGATCTCCCTGCTGTTGACGCTCGCCTGTCTGGCGGAATGGAAAAAGCGCAAGACCCCGGACTGGGAAAAGGCATTGACCCTGCCGTTCACCCTTGTTGTCATTTTGATCGTTTATGATCTGCTCTGGATCGCTGGAACCGCGTATTTCTGGACGAGATCGGGCGAGAAGGCCCTGCTGTTTTTGCTTTTCCTGTTGCCAGGCTGGTTCGTGCAGCTTGCGTATCTGAATCTTTGGGTCCGTTATGATGACGAGAGCTTCACGCAAAGGACGCTTTGGGGGAAGACCCGCAGCTTCCGCTATGAGGAGATCTCGGAGATCTGCCGAGGTGCCTATCAGAACAGCAAGTACGCACCGCGGGGTTATGAGGTCGTCATTCGGTGCGGGAAAGCCCATTTTACCGTATCGCCGAGCCAAAAGCACTACCGGGAGCTGCTGTGCCTGCTTGCCCAGAAGGTGCCGCGTGAAAGATGGAAACGGCTGGATCTCCGCAAGCCGGACCCCAGCAACCATCACATTGCCAACGGCTGGCGTCAGGTGATTCTTACCTTCCTGCTGCCCGTGATCTTTGCTGGGCCAATCGTGTTTGAGGTGATCCGCTTTCACCTGGGTTACAGCAACAAGGAAGATTTGACTTTTGTTCTGTGGCTGTTCGGAAGCCTGGCCCTCTTTTCCCTGGCTTGGGCGATCTTTGTGCTGGCAGTCCTCCGCCACCCGGAGCGGCACAGTCAGTTTCTGCAAAAGCTGGTAGGAAGATGGGCGGGGTATGGCGGAAAGATCGAATATCCCAAGGACGCGGTAACTGACCCGCTGTTCCCGGAGGAGGCTGAACCATGAGCAACCACACCAGCGCAAAAAGACGTTCAAAGCGTGTTATGATTCTTGCTGGGCTTCTGCGATACGGATTTCCTATTGGTGTTCTTGTTCTTACACTGATTGTCGGAAAGGTTACTGGCTCTCGCCGGGCAACGATGGCCGCACTTGGTGCGGGATGCCTGATTCTCGGTTTGTATGAGCTGCTTGGCTATCTGCTGAAATGGAAACACTTTTACTGTGCTTATCAAAACTCGTACCATCAGGATATGATGCCCGATATGGTTGACTGGGGAAAGGTCCGCAAAAGTGACGCTTATGGTGTTCCCGCGATCTTTATCACGCTCGGAATTGCTTGCCTTTTTGTTGCGCTTATTTGCCGATAATCTGGAGAACAAAAATATGAAAAAGAGGAAGATTGTGACGGTAGAAACAAGTAAAGGGGTTAGGCTGTGTATAGCAATCAGCTTGTTTAACCGAGATTCTGGAATAATCTTTTTTCCTGTAGAGGACATCTTCTCAAATATGCTCTGACTCAATTTCCCTGTGAATCCAAGCGATCCCGGATTCACAGGGCATTTTTTATATTTTTTTCAGAACCATTAGGATTTTTTGCCGTCTGATTGTATAATGGATGAACGGTCAGACGTGACCGCAGCTTACAGGAGGAATCCTATGGACAACGGTGCAAGTAGCTACCGCCGTTTCCTGGATGGCGACGAACACGCCATCGACGAGATCATGGAGGAGTTGTTCTTCCCGCTGGTCTTTTTCATCAACCGCTATGTGCAGGATGTCCATGCTGCGGAGGATCTCGCGATGGACGCCGTCTCGGAATTGTTCGTATATCCGCGCCGCTACAACTTCAAAACCTCTCTGAAAACATATCTGTTCATGCTGGGAAAGAGCCGGGCGTTGAACTATTGCAAACGCCGCCGAATCGTACCCATGGAAGCGCTGTCAGAGGCGATCCCTGTGGAACAGGAAGATCTGGAGCAGAAGGTTTTGCGCGATGAGCGAAAGCGGAAGGTCAATGCTGCCCTGGCGCAGCTTCCGGCGGATATGCGCACGGCGGTCCACCTGGTCTTTTTTGAGGATTTATCCTACGAAGAAGCCGCTCGGGTGATGAAGAAGAGCCGCAAGCAGGTTGACAACCTTCTCTGCCTGGCGAAGAAAAAGCTTCGCAGTATTCTCGGAGAGGAGGGCAGGCAGCTGTTATGAGAGAGATATACGAATACACCGCTGAGGTGCGTCAGATCATCGCGCAGAAAAAGGAAGCGCAGCGACAAAACCGCAGACGGGTCCTGACCGGCGTCACCTCGCTGGCACTGATCCTGGTGATTGGAACCGCGGTGTTCCTTCCCGGAATTCTTCAGAGGGCCGCAGAACAGACGCCGGATGCGTGGACGGGAACTCAATTTCTGGAGAGCGACCGGCGAACGGAGGACGAATGGACGGGAACTGAGCGTCTGGAGAGTGGACAGCAAACAGAGGAAGTCCCGCAGGACGAGGAAACGCTGCCGATCAGCCTTTGCAGCGCAGAGCTGTGGCGTCTGGCACAGGATGGGCAGTGGATAAAATCGGGTGTACAGCCCAAAGATCCCGACAGCGTGACCGCTTGGATCCTCACTGTGGATCCTTTTGCCTTTGAAAGCATGGAAGGCTTCGGGATGGATGATTTGGCAGAGACGGCCTCCGAGCAGGAGCCGATCCGGATCGTGCTCACAGACGCTTCCGGCGCACAGGCGGAATATATCTATAATGGCACGGAGCTGATCAAGCTTTCAGAAAACCAACAGATCCCGCTGACCGACGAACAGATCGCGGAGCTGAATGCGCTGCTGTTCGGCGGTGACCAATGAAAGGAGATTTCCAGTATGAAACAGAAAAAACTGTGGTGTGCGCTCAGTCTGTTGCTGATTGCCGCGATGCTGCTGAATTTTGGCGGCTGCGCAGCGACAGCCCCGCCCGCGACGTCCGGCGGAACGAATGCGCAAACCGAGCCCGGTACGTCAAACACACCGAACGCACCGGTGGTGAAGATGGCGTCTGTTAATCTGATGGCGGACGTCAAGCCCTCCCAGACCGATAATGGCCCCGGCGCCATTTCGACGGAGGCGTCTGCCGCTGCGGCGGATTTCGCGCTGCGCCTGTTCCGGGCAGGCTGTGATCCGGAGAAGAATACCCTGATCTCGCCTCTGTCCGTACTCAGTGCGCTGGCCATGACGGCCAACGGTGCGGACGGGATCACGCTGACCCAGATGGAAAGCACCCTCGGCCTGCGCCGGGAGCTCTGGAACGAGTTTTTCCGCAGTTACCTGGCGGCGCTGGCGGAGGACGAAAAGGGTGTGCTGCATTTGGCAAATGCCATCTGGTTCACCAACGACTCGCGCTTTACGGTAAACCGGGACTTCCTGCAGACCAATGCGGACTATTACGGCGCGGACGCCTACAGCGCGCCTTTTGACGACACGACCTTGAAGGAAATCAACGATTGGGTCAACAATGAGACCAACGGGATGATCCCTGAGATCCTGGACGAGATCCCGCCGGAAGCGGTGATGTATCTGGTCAACGCGCTGGCCTTCGACGCCAAGTGGGAGCATCCCTATACCGAGTACTCGGTGCAGTCCGGCAAGTTCACCACGGCAGACGGCGCTGCCCGGACGGTAGACTTCATGCATTCAGAGGAGCATGCCTATCTCGAAGACGCGAAGGCCAAAGGCTTTGTCAAGTATTATCAGGGCGGACGCTATGCATTTGCGGCCTTGCTGCCCAAGGAAGGCGTCAGCGTGGAAGACTATCTGGCCTCGCTGAGCGGTGAGGCGCTGCAGGCGATGCTGGCTGCGCCTCGGTATGAAACGGTCTATACCTCCCTTCCCAAGTTTGAGGCGGAGTGGTCTGCCGAGCTGAACGAGCTGCTGGAGTCCATGGGCATGACCGCCGCCTTCGACGGCTTCCAGGCAGATTTCTCCGGCCTCGGCATCTCAACTGCGGGAAATATTTACATCAGCCGCGTTATCCACAAGACCTTCATCTCCGTCGCCGAGGACGGTACCCGCGCCGGCGCGGCTACGTTGGTAGAGGCGAGCGACGAGGCCGCCGTCGAGAACCCGAAGCAGGTCTATCTGGACCGCCCCTTCGTCTATATGCTGATCGACTGCCAGACCGGGATCCCGTTCTTCATCGGCACAATGCTTGACCCGGCAGAATAAACGCACACGATCATCCCCAAGCAAACAGCAGAGCGCATTGCGATATCCCATTCGCAATGCGCTCTGCTCTTTGCGGCATATTATGCTTTCTCCGCTTGAGCCCCGTTTCTCCTGGCAAACAACATCAGCAAAAAGGCAATCAAACCAGACGCCAGAATTACGAGAATATCGACCGGGGCGAGAACGATGGCGGGCAGGCCGTCAAAGAAGAAGCCTGTGCCGAAGCGGTAGAGATGACCGTGCAGTAGGATCATTTCACCGATGTACATGACAAGCGTCGTTGCTGCCGAGACCGCGGCCGAGAGCCAAAGTCCGACTGCCCGGCTTCGATCAAGCAGGAGCGAACCGAAAAACAAGCCGACTGTCACGCCCAGCAGAATGAAGAACACCGACATCAGGAACGCGGACAGCTGCGAAACCAGGATGCTGCCGTCCCGCCAGAAGGCCGTGAAGCAGGCAAGAATGCAGAGCCCTAAAAAGAGCGCCGCGGAAACCGATTGCAGGATCAGCGCCTTTTTTCTGCGCCGGTCTCCCGTCCGGATCATCTGCGCGAAGCCGTAAACGCAGTTCAGGATCGCAAGGATCAGCACGACGGAGATCAGATAGAAGTGCAGTTTGAACGCCGGATCGTATTTGCCCATGAGGATCTCGACCGCAGTATGCGTCTTGTACTCCGTGACCGTCGTCTCCCAGCCGCCCGGCGGCTGATAGCACATGTACATCTGCCAGTCTTCCAGCTTTGTGACCGTTTCCGCGGTCGTGACCACGACGTTCTTTTCAAACAGATATTCCAGCCCGAAAAACGCGCCGACCGACAGCACCGAGCTGCCCAGCACCGCAAAGCGTTTCAGCAGCCTGACAAAAACCGGCAGCAGGAGCACGCCCAGAATGACCGCGACCGCAATGGGCGTATAGGGAATGATGTACTTCGGATAGTTCTCCTTGAGGACCGTGCCGTCCCGGAGCATGTCGGAAACGACTCGCACGCCCATGAGCAGCGGATAGAAGGACGCCGCAAGCACGGCAGCGAGAGAACACAGCCAGAAGCGCGTAAACTTTGCTTTCATCATGATCACCTCTGTATTCTGCAGCGTTCCGTTCATCCAAACAGCATCCCGCGGATCTCAGCGATGTACGCTTCGCGTTTCGCGTCCATATCCTCGCCGCCGAGGTTGATGCAATACGAGGGAAGATAGCTGGAAATCGGATTCTGCCACGGAATGATATGGATTCCGTCCTCGGAAACGGCATAGGTCGCCAGGATCTCCCGCAGTTGCTCCGCGCTGACGCCTTTCAAATCCATCAGCTCCCTGCTGATCCAATCCCGTTCCGTATCGGAATGCTCCAGCAAGCCGAAGGAGTAACTGGAAGGCGCCATCTGCCAGACAATCACGTCCAGCCCGTTTACCGGGTCCAGCCCGAAGTATTCCGGGAAGCATTGCTTGAGCTCCGCCTGTGCCTGGCTCATGTCAATTTGATCGTCTGCTTCGGCGTCGTCCTTCGGATTGAACTTTATCGCGCCAACGACTAAATCGCTCCCATAAAACTGAATGCAAATGCTTCCGCTTTCTGTTGCATAATTGCAAAGCCCTCCGTATGAGGTTACTATCATTCCTTCTGCTGGAAAGAGTTTATAAACATCCTGAAACGTTGTTTTGCCAACGACAATTGTTTGAAAGTCTTCAATCGAATAGTATCCCATGTTTTTTTCTGCCTCATTGACGTTTTCCCTGCACGCCGGAATCAGAGGCTTTGTCCAAAACGCTGTTGTCATGTTCTCCTCCACATTTTCCTTGCACGCCGGGATCAGAAGGATCACAAACATGCAAAGCAGCACAGAAATCATTTTTCTCACCGGTGCTCCTCCCTGCATTTATAGTATTGTTACAGCAAAAAATACGATTTCACTTCAGTGATTGATATAGAAAAACCGAACAATTCATACAGCAGCATTTGTCAGCAGGAAATAAGCGATGGCCCCGATCAAAGCCGCAAAGGCGATCCCCGACGCGACGGTCATCTTTTTGTAGGACAGGATCCGCTCGATCCGCGTGCGGACCTTGGCGCCGCCAAAGGCGGAGGCGAACACCACCTTGCCCTCCCGGGCGTTCAGCAGCGCGTGGGCGTAGCGCTTGTGTTCGCCTGCGGGCAGCTTGGAAAGCACTGACTCGTCGCAGGCAAGCTCCGCGTCCGCCAGATACAGCTTCAGAAACAGCCAGGCCGCAGGGTTGAACCAGTGGATCGCGGCGGTCAGAAACGCGAGTATCCGCCAGAGATTGTCCAGCCTGCGAATATGCCGCCGCTCATGCAGAACGATCAGATCCAGTTTCTCCGAATCCCGGCAGAATTCCGGGAGGATGATCCTCGGGCGGAGGATGCCATACACGGCAGGCGTGGTGATCTTCGGCGAACAATAGATACTGCCGCGCAGCTGCTCGGCGTCCCTGAGCTCGGAGAGGGTCACCGCGTACAGGATCCCCATCGCAAGGATCAGGGCTGCCGCAACGATGATCCACACAAGGGCAGCATAGCGAAAGACGTCAGCCAGCAGATCGACCTTGTACGTAATGGGGAAATAGTTCTTTGCGGCCTGGATGACATTCGTAGCGGTGTACTCCGTCAGATCGCCCTCATAGACCACGACGGTCTTCGTCGCAAAGCGGGACAGCAACGACATCAAGCTGTATTTCCCGCCGACGCCGAGCGGGATCAGAAAGCGCAGAAAGGGAATCGCCCACAGGAGCACGATCCACCGGCGCGGAATGCGCTTAATCAGCCGGATCAACACGACGGCAAGTCCGGTCACCGCCCCGACGATGCTCATGTTGAACAGCCAGTAAAACAAATCTCCCATAGGCTCACCTGCGTTCGATCAGATCCCGCAGCTCGGCAAGCTCGTCCTCCGACAGGTCTTCATCCTCCAGCAGCGCGGAAAAGAGCGCTTTTCTGGAGCCGGAAAAGAAGCGGTCGAGCAGCCCTCTCGCCTCGCTTTTCTGGATCTCGCCTCTCGTTATGAGGGAGGAACAGACAAAGCCCGGTTCGTCGCGGCGCACGTAACCCTTGTCGATCAGCTTCTTAAGCACGGTGTAGGTGGTGTTTTTATTCCAGCCGATCTCCTTCTCGGCAGCCAGGCTGACGGCCTTCGCGCTGACAGGTTCGTCCCGCCAGATAATCTCCATCAATTTGATTTCACTGTCAAATACTTTCATGGCACCCTCCGCAGACTATTTCTATAGTCTATACTATCACAATAGTCTGGGATTGTCAATGACAAATCAATAATAATTTAATGCCTTTTCATTTATTCATTTATGTGCGGCGGCGGAGGCTATCATCGGCAGTGAATGCTTGGAGCTTGGCATATCCTTACAAAAACGCAATGTAAATCCCGCAAGAATGTGATATAATCGGAGATACACGGAGGTAATGATACAATGGATCAAATATTACTCATAGAGGACGACCGCTATCTCAGCATGGGACTGCGGGAACTCCTGGAGAAAAACGGCTACGCCGTGCAGGCGGCGGACAGTCTGGGCGCTGCCCGGGAGGCCCTGTCGGTCGGAGCCTTCTCGCTGGTCATTCTGGACGTTGTTCTGCCCGACGGGGATGGGGTTTCCTTTTGCGCCGCGCTGCGGCAGGAGGGCTTTGCCGCGCCGATTCTGTTTCTGACGGCGCGGGACGAGGAATACGATGTGGTGCGGGGCCTGGACGCGGGCGGAAACGACTACGTAGCCAAACCCTTCCGGGTTCAGGAGCTTTTGAGCCGCATCCGGGTTCTGCTGCGTCGGCAGCCAACGGGCAGCCTGAGCCTCGGGGCCCTGCGCCTGGACCCGGAACGCATGAGCGCCGTATGGAACGGCGTGCCTCTGAACCTGACGCCCATGGAGTTCCGACTGCTATCGGTGATTGTTCGGTGTCGCGGCATCGCGCCGCGGGCGATGCTGCTGGACGTGCTTTGGGACTGCGACGGACGCTTTGTGGATGACAACACCCTTTCTGTCCACGTCAGCAGGCTTCGGGAAAAAATTGGCGCGGAGCATATTCAGACTGTACGGGGGTTGGGATATCGATGGAAGGACTGACGATTCTCTTTGCCGTGCTGGCAGCGATCTTCGCCCTGCTCTTCTTCCGCCAGCGGATCGAGCTTGGCAGGCTCCGGACCCAGACCGGACGCTTTCTCTCCGGTGGGACGCGGACGCCCCTTTCGCTGCGGGACGGCTGTCTTGCAGCTTTGCAAAACGACTTTGAGGCCATCGAAGGCGCGCTGGAGTTCTCCCGTGACGAAACCGCCCGGGAGGCCCGTCGAAGCACAGAGCTTTTGACGGACATCTCCCATCAGCTCAAAACGCCGCTTGCCGCTCTGCGGTTGTTTTTGGAACTGGACGACGGTGCGCACAAGGAAGAAGCTCTGGCGCAGGCGGATCGGATGGAGGCGCTGATCTATGCCCTGCTCCGGCTGGAGCGCATGAGCAATGACGGCTACGCCTTCCGCTTGGAGGCGCGGCAGCTGGCGCCGCTGGTGCAGGAGGCCTGGGACGGGCTTCGGGTCCGCTTCCCAGAGAAGCGTTTTTCCCTGACGGGGGATGCAGTATTCCGCTGTGACCCGGGCTGGCTGGGCGAGGCCTTCTCCAATCTGCTGAAAAATGCCTGCGAGCATACGGAGCCCAGCGGCAGTATATCCGTCGCCATCACACAGACGGAGCGGGAAGTGAGGCTCACGTTTTCGGACGATGGGGGCGGCGTGGCCCCGGAGGAGCTTCCGCGTCTCTTTGAGCGCTTCTACCAGGCAAAGGGCCAAGCCCAGACGGGCTCCGGCATCGGACTGAACATCGTCCGGGAGATCGTGAGCCGTCACCACGGGACTATCATCCCGGAAAACAGTGACGAGGGCCTGCGCTTCACCCTCTATTTTCCCCGGCTGGAGCAGAATCTTGCGAAAACGTAAGCCGGGCGTCACGCGGAAGTAAGTTTCCTGTGAGAGAATAGAGGCAGAAAGGAGGGATCTCGTATGGAGATCATTCGCAGCGAAAATTTGTGCAAATACTACGGCAGCGGTGAAGAGCAGGTTAAGGCCCTGGACGGGGTCACCCTGTCCATTCCCCAGGGCTCCTTTACCGCCATCACCGGGCCCAGCGGCTCCGGCAAATCCACGCTCCTGCAGCTCTTCGGCGGGCTGGATCAGCCAACAGCGGGCAAGGTGGTCTATCAGGACAAGGCCCTTGCGGACTACTCCGACAACCAGCTCTCCGTCCTGCGCCGCAGGCGCTTTGGCTTCGTGTTCCAGAGCTATCATTTGGTCAAGGAGCTGACGGCCCAGGAGAACATTCTGCTTCCGGTCATGCTGGACAAGCGCAAGCCGGACGAGGCTTATCTGCGCCGATTGATCGAAATGTTGAAGCTGGATGACCGCCTCTCCCATCTGCCCGCCGCCATGTCCGGCGGCCAGCAGCAGCGGGTCTGCATCGCCCGGGCCCTGGCGAACAAGCCCGCCATCATGTTCGCGGATGAGCCCACGGGGAATCTGGACGGGCAGACCGGCAGGGAGGTCATGGCCCTGCTGCGGCAGATCAACCGGGAGCTGGGCGTCACCCTGCTGCTGGTCACCCACGACCTGGGCGTCGCAGAGCAGGCCGAGCGCATCGTCCACATCGTGGACGGCCGTATCGAGCACGACAGCGGAGGGAGCCTGCGATGAAACAACTGACCGTGAACCGGGTGGCCGGAGCGGGCATCCGGGCCAATCTGCGGGAATACTTGGGTCTCAGCGCGGGCATTTTGTCGGCGATCTTTCTGACCTGCACGGTGGTACTGACCCTGCTGGCCGTCTATGCCGGCCGCAAGGCCGAACTGGACCGGAAATACGGCAGGCAGGACGCCTTCGTCTACGACGCCGGGCCGGAGACTGGGGAAGAGCTGCTGCGGCAGGGCCTCGCTGCCGAAACCGGAACGCTGTACTATCTGGGCCGCAGCGGCGACTGCGCCGTGGGGTATTACGACGCGGGCGGAGCCTCCCTGTCCAACCGGCAGCTCTGGTCCGGCCGGATGCCGGAGGCCCCGGGAGAGCTTGCCGTGGAGATGGAGCTTTTGGACAAGCTCTTTCCCGAGGCTGAGCCGGGCGACAGCGTGAGCCTGGAGATCCAGCCCATCGACGGGGCGAAGGAGACCCGGACCTATACCCTGGTGGGCGTGGTGCTGAGCCAGGGCGAGCTCAGCGACGAGTCGCTCCGCGCCAGCCTCTCCAAGCGGGAGAACGTCGGCCTGCCCCAGCTCTTTGTGAGCGCGTCGGAGCCGCCCTTTGCCACAGGCCGCACCGTCCGCATCCTGCTCCTGCGCTTTGCAAACGGCGTGGGGCTGAACGAGGTGACCGCCGCCGCAGGGGGCCTTCCGGTCTTCCGGATCAGCCTCTGGGGCTGGTTCTATTTCGGACCTGCCGAGCACATGGAGGATATGGGGATCCTGGAATACCTGGCCAACTATGAAGGCTTTGGAATCCTGATCCTGCTGCTGGGCGGGAGCCTGCTGCTCTTTTCCATGCTGGGCGTCACCGCTGCCCTGGGCAGCCAGCTCAGCCGCAAGCGGGAGGAGATCGCCATGCTGCGAGCCGTGGGCGCCACCCGGCGGCAGATCCGCCGCATCTTCGGGCGAGAGAGCCTGCTGCTGGCCCTGCTGCTCTCGCCCCTGGGCGTCGGTGCGGCGGTGCTGGCTGTGCGCGGGCTCTGTACGCTGGTACCGGACAGTCTGCGCTTCTGGCTGCCTCCTCTCGCCCTGATCCCGATGCTGGCTCTGAGCTTCCTCTTCATCCTGCTGGCATCCTTCCTGCCCCTGCTCCGGGCCTCCCGCACCCGGCCCATGAGCCTCATCCGGGACACGGAGACCCTTCGCAAGGCAAGGCGCTTCCGGCCAAAAGCCGTTTTCCGCCCTGCGCGGTTGATGGCCCTGCGCAGACTGCGCCTGCATCCTGTTCGCCAGCTCGGGATCTGCCTGCTCACGGGACTGCTCTGCCTGATGTCCTTTGCGGGCGTGCTCCTGGGCGGGGAGGCGATCCGCGCCATCCTGCCCCGGGAGAATGAGCCGGATTTCTCTGCAACGAACGGGGATAACGAGACCGGCTTCGTCTTGCCGGATGATCTGCGCACGGCGCTCCCTCTGATCTCCCTCTCGGACGCGGATCTGGCCCAGATCCGTGCCCTACCCGGCGTGACCGCCCTGCAAACACTGTATCGGACCGCCGTCCTGCTGACGGAGCAGCCGGAGGGCGACTACCTGGGACAGTGCGCGAAAAACTGGATCTTCTACACCTCCAACCAAAGCGGCGCAGATGCGCCGGGGGTCCGGGCGGCCATGGAACTGCTGGAGCTGGAGACGCCGCCCTTTACCCTGCCCGTTCTGCTGACCGACGAGCCGGAGCGCTATGCCCCCAATCTGACCGACGGGGCCATCGACCGGGCGGCCCTGGACGCCGGACAGGAGGTCCTGCTCTGCCTGCCCGACTACTACTTGGGGAAAAACGAGTACGGCAATGCGATCTCTATGATGCCGCAGCCTGCTGACGAAGGCTGGCTCCATATCTCCAACGATTCCTTCCTGCCCGGGCAATCGCTCTCCCTCTGTCAGCTCTGCGCCGAAGCGGAGGACGGTGCGCCGGTCTCGCGCTCCAAGGCGGAGTATCTGGCCCTGTATCGGCAGGCGGAGCGCTGTCAGGCCACGGTGAAGGTGGGGGGGCTGATCAGCTCTCAGTTTGTGGACGTCGAACGGATCTACGGCATTCAGGAGCCGCAGCTCATTACGACCCCGGCGGGCTTCCGGGCCATGGGGCTCCGACTGGGAAAGCTCTCCGATCTCAACGTGTTCCTGGAGCCCGGCACAGACGAGGCGACCTGCGCCTATGACTTCGGCCGGCTGGAGCGGATCGCGGCCCGGGTCGGGACGCTGCACGTCTATAACCGGATCGAGGCTCGGGCGGAAAACCGCCAGAAGGGGCAGGCCGGACTCATCGCCATTGCGGCGGTGGTCGGGCTCCTGATCTGGTTCTCGGTCCGGGTCGTCGCCGGGACCGGCATCCGGCAGATGGAGGCTGAGCGGCGGACCATCGGCACCCTCCGGGCTGTGGGCATGAGCGGCAGCGTCCTGCGCGCCGGATACGGCCTGCAGAGCGCCGTCCAGGTGGGCGTCGGCTGGCTCCTGGCCGCGGTGGTCTGTCTGCTGGTGAGTATGCGAATCGTGGAGAATACCGTGCGGGAAACGCTCCCCCTTGCGTTCCTGGCCCAGCTTTTGGTCGCCCTGCTGACGGCTCTGCTCTGCTGGGCGTCCATCGCCCGCCGGAGCCGCCGCCTGCTGCGGCGGAGCGTGATCGAGAATATCCGGGAGGTGGGATGATGCGCCGTCTGCTTGCTTTGCTTCTTATATTTAGCCTGATGCTTTGCATGGTCCCGGTGTTCGGATCAGCCCTGGCAGCAACGGAGGCCTTCCGCCTGGACGAGGACGCGATCCTCTACGGCATGGGCAACCGCTCCTGGGCGCGGGGATACGCGCCGGAGGAGGTCAACGGAAAATGGATCGGATATTTCCCCATCGCAAGCGACCAGGCCGTGGGGGAGCTCACGGCCTGGCTGGAGCCGGAACGGGAGGGTCTTTCCCCCTTCCTCCCCCAGAATATGCAAGTGAAGCTGCGTCCGAACTCGGACGGTCTCTGGCCTCTGCGCCTCTGCTATCGGCTCTACGACGACCGGATCAACGGAGACTATCCGGCCAAGCTGCACCTGGAGGGACAGGACGCGGAGGGAACCCCCCTCCAAACGGAGTTGTCCCTGGTGGTCCGCATCCGGGGCGGGCTGGACGACCCCACACCCGTGACGGCGGAGCTCCGTCTTTTGGACGCCGCGCTGACCCAGGGTGAGCCCGGAAGCTGTACGATCCGGGTGCGGAACGCATCTGAGACGGCAGAGATTACGGATCTTGCCCTGTCTTATTCAGAGACTGCCGGGGAACTGCTTCCGACCGAGACGGACAGCCTCCGCCTGGAAAAGCTCCTGCCGGGCCGGGAACAGACCGTCACCCTGCCGATCACAGTCTCGGCGGAGGCCCAGCCGGGAGCGCACCAGCTCCAGGTCTGCCTCTCCTACCGCTCCCTGCGGGGGGAGGGCAGCGCCGAGGCCCTTCTGACGGTTCCGGTCGTACAGACGCTCCGGCTGGAGCACGGCCCCGTGACGCTGGCAGATACCGTGATCCAGGGCGAGAGCGCCTTGATCAGCGTGGAGCTGATGAATCTTGGCGCGAACGAGGTCAAAAATCTGCGCATGACCCTGGACCTGGGCGACTTCGTGCGCGGCCAGACTATGCTGGTGGGCAATCTGCCCGGCGGCGAGAGCGTCACCGGGAAGCTGGCCTTCTCCACAACCGCAGCGCCGCTTGGCCAGGCAGAGGGTACGCTGACCGTGGTCTATGAAGACGCCTCCCGCAATGAAGCCTTCTTTTCCGAGCCCCTGCACGTCACAGTGGAAGAGCCTGCTCCGATCCCAGTCCCCACGACAGAGCAGGAGGATAAGGGCAGGACCGTCCCCCTCTGGCTCCTGCTCACCGTCTGCGGCTGCCTCCTCGCCGCCCTTCTCCTCCAAGGCGTTATTCTGCGATCCAAGCTGCATAAGCTGGAGGAGGAACGGCTGTAGCGCTTCCACTCCAAAGCCATTCTGCAAGCATATAGTTTATCGAAACACAAATGCGCTTTTCTTGCGATTATTATTTCATGTTACTCTCTCCGCTCCGGTGCATACTCAGTGATTCCACTTTACTCGGTTCTGTTCGCTTCATAATCTATCACATCAGAGAATATCGGAGTTTCTATCTTTTCGTTCGGAAATCTTTTCCATGATAAGCCTGTCTACTTCACGATCCAGGCGAAGAAGCGCCTGCTGCAGTTCCTCCTTTCTGGCCCGGAGTGCCGGGGCTTTGAAAGTATTGAGCTTTTGAAGCCTGTGAACGTTCAGCTGCTCGGATCGCATGGCGTCGCGCAGCGCAGCGATGAAGGATCGGAGCTTTTCGTCGATTGCTTCCTCGCGGATCCGGTGGGAGGGGCAAACGGCTTTTCCCAAACGGCCATAGGTCTTGCAGACATATTCGATCCGCTCCGTTCCGTTCCAGCGGCGGATGATCGGGACGAAGGGAGCGCCGCAGTCGGCGCATTCCAACAGCCCCGCGTAGCGATGGACGGCGCGGTTGGTCATGGACGGGCGAGAGGCATAAAAGTCGGCGGTCTGCTCCTCAAGCCGCCGCTGCACTTGTTCCCATTCGCTGCGTTCAATCAGGACTGGATAATAGTTTTCATGTCGAAGCTGCTCTTCCTTTCGGACGGGCAGCTTCTTCCCGTGATGTTCGGAGGACTTGTGATTGACCAGAACGCCGGTGTAGGCTTCCTCCCGCAGGATATTCTTTACACTGGGATAGCTCCAAATATAATTCCGGCTCTCGGCTTTTCCGCAGCGCTCGTCCTGAACTTGTGCCGGGGTCTCCCGTCCCAGCTCGTTCAACCGTCTGGCGATTTCCTTTTGCCCGAGCCCGGAAAGAAACCACCGGTACACCATTCTTACCGTTTCGGATGCCTCCGGGTGCAACACAATCTTTTTGATGTTCCGATCCTTCTCGTACCCAAAGGGCGGGCGGATCACGATCCCTTCCTGCTGCTTCTGCCGATAGCCTGTCCGGATTTTGCGGCCAATGTCTTTTGTGTAGTAGTCGTTCATGAGGGCGCGGGCTCCGATGATAAGATCGTCCTCATCGTTGGCGGTGTCCAGGCCCTCTGTAACGGAGAGGACCCGGACACCGCATTGGAGCAGGTACTCGAGGAAGAGCGCTGTCTGGACCCGATGACGTCCGAGGCGGGAGAGGTCCTTGACGATCACGCCGTCAAGCTCTCCCGCCTCGGCAGCATGGGACAGGGCATCAAGCCCTTCCCGGTCGAAACGCATCCCGCTGCGGTTGTCGTCAAAGGAGGATCCGACAACGGCGTGGCCGTGAGCAAACGCAAAGTCTTTTGTGATCTGAAGCTGATTCTCCAAAGAGTTTCGCTCCATGTCATCGTCATTGGACAGTCTCGCGTACAGCCACACTCGCATTTCCTTATGCCTCCCTCAGCAATTCACGGATCCGTTCCAGCGTCAGCCCGCCCTCAAAATATTCCGTATGCGCCTGGAAGGGAGCCCTGATCCGGAATTCAAGGCTGATCGCTCCGTTCTCCTCGTGCACGAGGATCTTCTCGATCAGCATCCGCAGCTGGGCTTCTCCAAGGACGCCGTCGGCAAGGATACTATCCATCATCGAGATGTCTTTCCTGAGGGAAGCCTGCCGCTTGCGCAGCACAGTGGAGATATTTTCCAGCTCCGTGATCTGTGCCTGAAGCTGAACGAGCTGTGCCTCCCGCTTCTGGATCATGCGGTCGTAGCGGGCTTCGTTTTCCTTGTCGCGGATCCGTTCCATAAGGATTGCCTCCAATTCTTCTTCGATACGTCGGATCTTTTCCTGACAGGCAGTGATTTGACCCTGGGCTGCGCTTTCTTTCGGCGTCCATTGGGCGATACGCTGTTCCAGCGCGGCCCACAGCCTTGCGTATTCTTCCTTCGTGCGCAGCAGCTCCGCACGGAGAAGCTGGTCCAGTTCCTCTTCCAAAACCGTATGGGAGGAGCACTGCTCCTTTCCGAAGCGGTGATAGCTGTCGCAGGTATACTCGATCCGCTGGCCGCTTTTCAGATTGACGCGCTTGCCGATGAAGGTCCGTCCGCAGTCCGCGCAGCGAAGCAGACCGCTGTAACGGTGGATCGGCTGGCCCGGCGCGGCCCGGACGTTCTGCTCTTTCCGTTGGGTCATAAGCGCCTGGACCTGGGACCAAAGCTCCGGCGCAATGATGACAGGAAGATAATTTTCGTGACGGTACTGTTCGTCGGGCTCCGTATAACGGAAGGTTCGATTGATTTTGTTGCGTTCAGACTTGTGACAGATCAGCGTTCCAACATAGCTTTCGTCGCGCAGGATGCGGCGGACCATGGTGGCGTCCCAGAGATATTTTTTGATCACATGGTCGAAACGATCCGGCATGTGCTTCTGCATCAGCTCGAGCTGCATCCTGGCAGGCGTTTTTCGATCCTCTTCGTTGAGCTGACGGGCGATTGTTTTAAGCCCCACGCCGGAGAGATAGGCGGTGAAGATCTCCCGGACCGTATCCGCCGCCTCCGGTACAATAATGATCTGCCCGGCGTTTTTGTCCTTGAAGTAGCCGAAGGGCGGCGTGATCACAATGCCTTCCTTCTGCTTCTGCCGGTAGCCGGAACGGATCTTCTTGCCGATGTCCCTGGCGTAGAAATCGTTGATGAGGCCCTTGAAGCCGACGATCAGATCATCGTTTTCGTTGCAGGTGTCGATGTTCTCCGTGGCGGAAAGCACCCGGACATTGTGTTCCCGCAGGTAGTCAATGAACAGCGCAGTCTGCGTCCGGTGCCGCCCAAGCCGGGAGAGATCCTTGACGATGACCGCCTCAATCAGCTTTCCCTCCACGGCTTCGTAGATTTTATCAATGCCCGGACGGTTGAAATGCATCCCGCTGATATTGTCGTCGAAGGATTCGCCGACGATTTCGTGACCGTTGGATACGGCGTAGCCATAGATGATTTTCCGCTGGTTGTTCAGCGAATTCAATTCCTCGTCCTCATCTCTGGAGAGACGATAGTATAACCAAACTTTCATAACGTTTCCTTTCCGGTTCGGTTTTCAACCGAACCATATCACAGTGTTTTCTGAATAGCGAGCGCAAAGAATCACGCCGCGCCGGAATCTACGGATTGCACAGAATGCTCATCCGGCAAGCTGTGCAGAGTATCTACAGAGAGGTAGTCCCGGAGCAGAGCGTCCAGGAATTTTTCAAACTCTTCGTCGGTGCCGACGTAAGAGAAGGTCACGCTCGTGATGTTTTGCTTTCGTTTCGCCATAGTCCTTCCGCTCCTTTCTCCGGAAATACAAAATGGGCGGCCTCCGCATCCGGAAGCCGCCCGCAGGCATGTGTTTTGTTGTGTTCATCCGTTTCCATCCTCCTCGAGATCACGCAGGATCTGTTTGTAACGCTCTTCCTGGAAGAGCACATTGAGATCGACGGCGCCGCGCATTCTGGCGACACGCTGGTTGGCTTCCCGCCGGATCTCGTCCATCGCGTCGTAGGGAATCTCCGCGTAGGCCATCACCTGCGTCAGCATATCCAGCTCGATGGCGTAGCGATAGAGCGCCTTCGAAAGCCGGACTGCGATGGGCTTGACCTCGTCGGCCAGAGCCTTGCGAATGGATTTCGTCAGCTCAGGACTGTGATTTCCAAGGAGCAGCTGGTCGATGTAGCTCTCCACAGCCTTGCGAACGAACTGGGAGAAGGTCGTGACGTCCGCTTCTCCGTAGAGGATTTCCGCTTTCTTGATCAGCCCCTCGTCGATATAGATCGAGGTGCGGATCGCGTTTGTTGGGTTGTTAGCTTTGCTGCTCATAAAGATGAATTCCTTTCATTTTCTGATTATCATACCCAAGAAACCGCCGAAACAGGGCTGTTCCCGGGCCTTGCGTCACACTGAACCGGTGTGACTTGACAAGTTTGACGCCTTTGTGCAAACTCAACAGGCCGAGGCCAAAACCCTCGCAAAAATGGGGGTTCCGCGGTCGGCGTTGCCGTCCGCTGTGGACCGCGGGGGGTGTAACGACCCCACCGCTTTTTCCTGCTTCTTTTCGACCGTCCCTGGGCGGTCGAAAGGGCCCGGGCCATTGGCGAATTGTACAATCTGACAAATCGCACTGTGTTCGGCGCAAGCCGTCTTTTCCTCTGCCGCCGAGTACTTTTCCGTCCTGCGAAAGAAAACCGCACACAGGGCCACGACGGGCCTGACACGGCCCTTGACGCTGTTGGGTTTCAGTTGGCGTTTTATCAGTTACACGAAGCCGAAAACCCAGTCCGGGCAAGGGTTTTCGGCTTCTGCATTTCAGTAACGCAGGCGATACGGAGCAGTTACACGTAACGCCTGCGTATCGTCTGCGTCACTGTTGGGGATCAGAGATTTTTGAGACGGCGCAAGGGATTTTTGATCCTGTAACGGATGTTACACGTTTTCCGTGAATAAGCCTGCCTCCGTTACGGTACGGATCTTATCCTTCCACAGGCAGGCGACACGTTTCGGTTTCCCGCCGAGACGGACTGCGCGGGTGTTCTGTCCCTGGGCGGGCTCCAGGTATCCCTCCTCTGCCAAGGCTTTGAGCAGGCCCTTGCAGGAAACGGAAAAGGACTCTCCCTGTCTCTCGCACCATTCCCGTACCGCCTTGTGCGCAATGTCCCCGAACAGATACCAATAGGTATCGTCCTCGCGGCCGACACAGTTGCTTGGGGGATACTCTTCACAGGAGTCCTTCGGCAGAAGACAAACCTGTCCGGCTTCCAGCAGCGCATGGAGCTTGCGCAGGAACTTTTGCGTCGGCCGGTCTTCCGCGATGCTCTCCGCCTGTTTGGCTGCGAGCTGATACAGCAGAGCTTCATGCTCGTCCCCGAGCTGCTTCGCTTCAGCCTGCCCCAGGACATTCGCATCCAAAAGGAAGCGCAGCAGATAATCCATACCGATCCGAAGCCAGGCGACAGTCTCCTCGACTCTTCCATGACAGGCGATCCCGCTGGCCCGGAATTCATCCCGGTAGCTTTGAAAGCTGTCCTTCAGAAGAAAGAGAAAACTCTTTTCACTTTCTTCCCGTCGAAGGAAGACGCCCCGGAGCCATTCCAGATAGGAACGCATGCATCGGGCGAGAACGCCTTGCGCTGCCTGCGCCTGGAAAAACGAGAGGCGGTTCAGGTCAACGCTTTTGGCGTTCATTTCCAACGCGAAGTATCTGGCGGTTCCGCTCTCTCCGATGTCGGGCGGAAACTCCGCCGTGACAATCGCGTTGCCCTGGGGCGGCCTTGCCTCCATCGGCGTGACATCCGGCCGCAGTCTGCCTCTGCCGACGCGGTCGCCGAAGGCTCGCAAGACGGTTTGCGCCGTCGCCGTCAGTTTCGCTTCTTCGAACCGGGATGCGGGGTGGAAGTCATCGACGCAGGTCAGCACGTCCTTGAGGGAGAACGCGTGATATAGAATGCTGTACGCCGTGTCCTGAAACGACATGGGCAGCTCTGTTGCCGTAAACCTTCCGAAGAAGGACAGCATCAGAGCTGCCAACGTACTCTTGCGGGAGCCGGTCTTGCCGATCAGAAACAGAACGAACTTCGGTTCGCATTCTGCCAGCGCAAGGAAGTGATTGAGCGGCGAGAGGAAGGTCAGCGCCAGCAGGGGAAGCAGGATCTCCTTTTCTGCCGGCCCGTTTGTCAAAAGCATTCGCAGAAGGGACAGCTCTTCCGCAGACGCTTTCGCCTCAGCCCGGAAGCCGTGGAGCTTTCCGGGCAGCTTGACCGTGTGGGCATCGTCTCCCGGCAGCAGGAATTCCCACTGCCCCTCGATCTTCTTCCACCCGGTCACGGTGTAGACCGTTTTCCGTTCGGCATGGTCTGCGGTGGTCTGGATCGCGTAGCGGACAAGCTCTTTGATGTTCTTGCCGACTTCCAGAATACAGTCCATACCCCAATGATCCGGCAGCCAGTTGAAGGCCGGGAGATCGCTGCCGGCAATTTCGATTTCCGGCAGTTCTCTGCCGTTCTGATGTGTGCCCCGAAGCTTGATCCGGGAGCTGGTTTCCACACCGTCATCCAACGTGATCTCTTCAGTCAGATACGGCGCGAAGTTGCACAGCTTCCTTTCGGCAGGGCCGGACCGTGTCATATGGATCTCGGTCAGGCAGCCGTCCACAAGCTTGAAGCGCGGGGAGTAACGATTGAAATCATCCATGGTAAAAATCCTCTCATAGATATAAATTTACTCCCGTGGATGAAAAATGCGGGAGCAGTATCTATGTTGCATTTTGAGGGTTTTTGTGATATGATCATGCCAGAGAAAGGGGTGATATAAATGCCGCTGCGTTATCAGATTCATATGCTGTCCGCTTCCGCCATGCTGGGATATGCCAGGAAGACGGATGTGGGGTACACTTACAATTTGAGCAAGAACGGAACTGAATACTGCATCCTGAAAGCAGCTTCCAAGACCCAGGAGGACAATGCACTGTTCTATCAGATCCTGTCTGTCATAGAGGGCGGGAAACCTTCGCTTCCGAAGGACGACGCTGTCGTCATCTCTCTCTCCGACGTAATCTTCTATATGGATTTCTCCGGCATTTTCGGAACAGGGAATTCAAAGCGACAACTTGAACGGCAGAAAAAAGCAGAGGCCATGTTCCGGCCGGAGGGGATCACGCTGGATTTTGGCGGCGGTCCACACCGATACTTTGCCTTTGAGCGATCCGGCAACATGAGCCGGGAGGCGAAGCTGTCGTTTCTTCGAGCGGACGTCTGCGAAGAAGTGCGCCGCAGGATCATGCAGGATCTGCAGGTCGGGGAATGTCAGCTCTCCAAGCTCTACGCCTATAACGGACTGATGCTGTCCGGCGGAACACGGATCGACGCTGTGGATCTGACTTTGCCGCACAGAGTCGTTGTCGTAAAGAACGCTGAATTCCGAGCAAATGCCAAAGTCATTACAGTCGAGGCGGCTTCCAAAGGCGCAATGCGGGAGTACCGTCGGGTCGAAAAGATGAAGGATTTCACTGTCACCCGTTTTGACGGCGAGGGCTTGATTTCCAAAGAGCTGGCAAAGCAGATTGACAAGCAGTACTGCGGAAAGCATATTCATTCTTCTTTCCAGATCCGGATGCCTTTTGTGAAGGGCATGGTCCACAAGGTGGATTTCAAGGATTTTCTGAAAAGCAGCGGCAGCAATTATATCACGGATATATTCGGCGTCCGTCACCCTGTCGCTGAGGTGGATATGATCCTGACAAAAAGCATGTTCAAAGGATACGGCTGGCTCACGGAAAACGGAAAGACCTGGGAGGACTATCTGGAGACGTTTCGGAAATACGACCACGCCCTGTATATCACAAACGTCAATAAGCCAAAGCCGGAAGCATTTACACAGCTGAACTATCAGTTTCTGAATACGCTGTCCATGACGGCAGAAGAATTTCGCCCCTGGGATCTGCCGGACGGCTGGGATCACAGCCCGGCGGAGGATCCAAGGAATTGGATCACGAAGGCCACCGAGCAGCGATACTATGATCTGTGTGCAGATCGAGAGAGCAGGATTCGGTATTTTGCAGAGCAAGATACGCCCCTGGGCCGCAGTGTTAAGAAAAATCACCTGTTGGTCAACGAGCCCGTCTGTGTGAAGGAGCTGACAGACGCGGCAGATCAAACCGTAAGGGAGTACGCGGTCGGCCATTTGACGGTGGCCGGGGACAACCGGTATTTGTCCGGCGACCTTTTGGAGATGCTGAGCCTGTTGATCGACGTGGAACATTTAGAAATAAAGAAAAAAGACCAACGCACATTCTTTGGTGTGGCAATGACGCGGCGATTTGTTAAAAATGGGTTTTATGCGCCAGGCGCTGTTTATACGAGCGGTGAAGTATGCACCCTGCTGCGAAATCCGCATATCGCACGGAATGAAGAAATCCAGCTTGCCGCTTACGGCAAGGCCGAGAATATGCGAAAATTCTACCTGAAGCATCTGCACGGTGTCGTCATGGTGGACGCGGCGATGCTGGCTGCCGAACGCCTGGGCGGGGCGGACTATGACGGCGATATGGTCAAAACGATCTCCGATCCACTGTTGAACGAATGCGTCAAACGCAATTATGAGTTTAATTCTTTGGACAACAGCAATAATCTTCCGCTCTTGTATATCCCCTCTGAGGATCCGGTGATCCGGGATGCCAACGATTGGCACGATCGCTTTCTGACTGTACGGGATACCTTCTCCTCCCGGGTCGGGCAGATCTGCAACGCCGCCTTCAACCGAAGCGTGGTCGCATACGACGAAAACTCCACTGCTTTGGAACGGCAGCGCTGCCGGGAAGAAACGGAAACCCTTGCGATTTTGACCGGCCTGGAGATCGACTCGGCCAAGAGCGGCGTCAAGCCGATCCTGTCTCAATACCTTGGACCGGGGAAACAGCCGCGAAGCTCCTTTCTTCAATATAAGACGATCCTGGATGAAGACGGCGACAATGCCTGGTCTGCTGCAAAACGCCGAAAGGACAAGCGGTTGTTTTTTGAAATCACAGACTGGAAGAGTATTACCTCTAACGTGGAGAGATTGCCCTATCTTGCAAAGCAGCTTAAAGATCAGACGCCGAGGCTGAAGCCGGAGCCCGCTTCGGACAGTGAGCTATTTGCGTTTGCGGAACGGCCTGACTGGAAAGAACTTCTGGATCCGGCAATCCTTTCCTCAGTCTCCGATTTGGTGAAGACTTACGATTCTGTATTGCGGCGCATCCGTTATTACCGTTCTCCGAGCCGCATCAAGCCAAAGAAAAATGATATCGACCGGATTCTATACAGCAGGGGTCAGGAGGAGCAGTACGATCCGGATGAGCTTTACGCCGCTTTTTCCGAGCTGCATCCCGAGCGGATCGCAGCTCTGCGGCTGGCGCTGACAGAGCAGCAATGGCATCTGATGGATCGTGATGAACGCCTCGCCTTCCTCTACGCCCAGCTTCCGGAGCTGGAGGAATGGTTTATGCTTTTCCTTGATTTCCGTTTCGGCGGATATCGCGTGCTGGGAGATCTTGTCTGTGATACCGATGACCGGCTGCGTGAGGCGCAGCAGAAACAGCTGTATCGGAAGGGAGATTCCCCACTGTTCCGGGAAATGATAAAGGCCTATGCGGATGAGCCTTTCGCAAAGGATTACAGTGAAGAGCCCACCAAGGTCTGCCGCAGGAAGCTGCTTTTACTTGTGAAGGCCCGGTTAGCGATTCGGTATCTGGTTGCGCTCGGCAGGCGGGACCTGCTTTGGACGCTGGTCCCGGAGGAGACGTTGCGGGAGGTGAAGCGGTATGTTGAATGAGTTTGAGGAATTCCGGGCTTATACAGCGCCGCCCGTCTATGCTGCCAAGGGGAAGCGGGACAACAGCTATCTCGGCCGCTTTACCTATGATATCCTTTTGGAATTCCACGGCCTGGGCCGGATCCTGACCATCCTTGCAAGGGGATATATGTGGCAGACCGAAGAGCCTGATGTTGATCTCGCTAGGCGTGCGCTCTGCGCCTGGTGCAGTCTTCCGCAAAAGAAAAAAGCCAGTCCCCGAGAGGACTGGCAGTATCAAACGTGTTTTCCGGAGCTTCACGAGGCGTTTCCGGAGCTGGTGGATGGGAAAGGCCGGGGCTGGCTGTTTCGCCATGTAAAAGGGATCTGCGCTTTCGTCAAAGCCCATTCGGACTTGATATCATCGCCGGCATATAAGAACTGCGTGCTTTTGGAAACAGGCTTTGAGAAGGCCTGGCGCGATAAGCTGACACAGCTGCAGGTTCCCCTGTTCCACAGGGATACAAAGGGCGGTTGGGTCCTTCGTTTCGACGATGTGCTGGCAGACGCCAAAGAGCGGGGACCGCTGCGGAAATATGATGTCCCGCTCTCTGCCGATATGCTCTCCCGCCTGCGGGAGCTGACGCCGAAGGGTGTGCCGGAGACAGTGCTTCCTACGCTGGTTCAGTACTATCTGGCACATATGCAGGAGAGCAGCGAGTGGGTCGTCCTGCCCGTTGTCAACTTTGACGCATATTTTGGAAGCACCAGCTTCAGCCGCCGCTGGCTGAACGAGCTGCCGGAGGATGTTATCCTGCGGGATCGTAAACGCCAGGACCCCTGTCGATATTCGGTTCAGGCATCCTTCCTGAATCTTCCATTGCGGGAAATATAAGGAAATACAGCAAGTGTTGGCTGAATACATCAATGTATTTGCGTAAGTGGTTTGATAAAATGTGAGCAATCAAGCAAAAGTCGCTTGATTTTTTGTAAAAACTCGGTATACTATAAAACAGGACAAGGGAAGGGGTGAGGTCCATGTATCGATGCGCAATGGAACAGTTGATCAAATGGAAAGAAAAGAAAGGCAGAAAACCGCTAATCATCCGCGGCGCCAGGCAGGTGGGAAAAACCTGGCTGATGCGGGAGTTTGGGAAAACAGCTTATGATTCCTGCGTCTATATCAATTTCGACAACAACATCCCCATGCGGCAGTTGTTTGAGGGAAGCCTGCAGACTGAACGCCTGCTTGTCGGGCTCGAACTTTTTGCCGGGCATAAAATTGATCCGGAGACGACCCTGCTCATTTTTGATGAAGTGCAGGAAGTCCCCCGCGCCTTGACAGCGTTGAAGTACTTTCAGGAGGAAGCCCCGCAGTATCAAATCATTTGTGCCGGCTCCCTCCTGGGTGTCGCGCTTCACCAGGGCACATCTTTCCCTGTGGGGAAGGTGGAGTTTCTGGATCTTTTCCCCCTCTCCTTTACCGAGTTTTTGACGGCGATCGGAAAGGCTCCCCATGCGGGGCTGATCCGCGATCGGGATCTATGCATGGCCTCCAACTTTAAGGAAGACTTTGTGGAATGCCTGAAGCAGTACTATTATGTCGGCGGCATGCCGGAGGCTGTGCAGGCCTTTGCCGATCACAAGGACTTCAACGAAGTCCGGCAGATCCAGCGCCGGATCCTGGACGCCTACGAGCAGGATTTTTCCAAGCATGCGCCGAACGAGGTCGTCCTGCGGATCCGGATGCTGTTCAACAGCATCCCCGCCCAGCTCGCAAAGGAAAACAAGAAGTTTATATACGGCCTGGTGCGGGAAGGCGCAAGGGCAAAGGAATACGAGCTCGCCATGCTTTGGCTGGCGGATTGCGGGCTCATCCATAAGGTCCATCGGGTTTCCGCCCCGCTGCTTCCGCTCAAAGCCTACGAGGATCTGAAAGCGTTTAAGCTGTTTCTTGTGGATATTGGGTTATTGTCTTGTATGGTCGGACTTCGGCAGAGCGTGCTGCTCGATGGAAACGATCTGTTCCGGGAATTCAAAGGCGCATTGACCGAACAATATGTATTACAGGAACTGAAAACGCAGAGCAGCCTGCAGATCTATTATTGGACGGCGGAACGCGCAACCGCAGAGGTTGATTTTGTCATTGACAACGGCGAAGAGATCCTCCCGGTCGAAGTGAAAGCGGAAACAAATCTGCAGGCGAAGAGTTTGAAGGTTTATCATGAAAAATTCCAGCCGCGGCAATCGATCCGTACCTCCATGTCTGATTACAAGGACGAGGGTTGGCTGCTAAATCTGCCGCTCTGGGCAATAGAGACTATAAATCGGTAAAAACCGTCCCTTATTCTCATACAAAAGCCGAGCAAAACCCGATTCCACACGGAGTTGACTTAGCCTTTAGGTTCCAGTGGGAAACCATGCAGGTTCGAGTCCTGTTGCCCGCACCACGTCGGAGATCCCTCCGCACGGCTCAGAAAAGGCAGGCGCTTGATGCGTCTGCCTTTTCTTCGGCTGTGCTCCGGGTCTCCTCCTTTTCCCCACGCGACCCGCTCCGCTGGGCTCGCGTGGGGTTTAAAAGATGCTGTAAGAAAACCCGGACCATAAAAGAAACCTCTTTTGTCTATCAAGGCAAGAGAGGTTTTTTCGTGCTTTTTGGGAAAAAATCAGGCAAAATCAAGCAAAACAGGGCTTCGGAGCGGTCGATCGGTTGCTCCGGAGCCCTATTTTTTGTTTTCAGCGGCAGGAACAGCCCGAAAACGCTGGTGTGCTTTTTGCGTTTCTTTGCACCTGTAAAGAAACGCAAAAAGTTACGAAGTTACAGGACTCGAACCAAGAATCCGTGAAAAAGATGCATTCATTGTTCAGAAAAAAAGACCGAGCGCATATTCTCAGGCATGGAAGCAAACATCATTTGCACGACGGTTTCGGCGGATGTGATATTGTCATTTAGCACCCACTCCTGCGTCATGCCGACAGCTCCCATGCAGTAGAATCGAATACTGTAGGAGAGCTGGGGATCGAGAAGATCGGTGCGCAGTTTTTCTTTTGCAAGCTCCGTATAGCGCTTTACAAAGTATTCCAGCATATAACGCCAGAGGGCATTCTGAGAGGAATCTTCGTATGCCCGTTTGTAAAAGAGGATCTCCTTTTTCATCATGTTCATCCCTGCTGCAGCGGAGGCAACGGAGGTGATGTCTGTACCGTAAGCATCTGTGCAGAACATCCATGCAACAAGATCATACTTGTCCTTGAAATGATAATAAAACGTGGGACGCTCGATGTCCGCTGCCTTGCAGATTTCAGTGACACGGATCTTGTCAATGGATTTGTGTTTCATGATCTCCCGCATCTTATCTGCAATCCACTTTTTCGTGATCTCGGCCATAGAAGTACCTCTGTAATTCTTACAGAAAAGCAATATCGTAAGAATGTCTATCAATATTATACTTCTGTATGTAGCATTTTTCAAGGTGTTCCGGTAAAATATGTTCCAGAGAATCATGAACGAGGCAGACCTGATCGGTCTCCTCGGTTTGAAAGGATGAGCAAATATGAGTTTTCTGGAACTTGCCAAAAATCGTTATTCCGAGCGGTATTTTGATCCGCGCCCCATCGAGCAGGAAAAGCTGGACAAGATTCTGGAGGCCGGGCGCGTTGTACCCACAGCCTGCAACTATCAGCCGCAGCACTTTTACGTGATCCGGAGTAAAGAGGGTCTGGCGACCTTAAAACAGGTGACGTATTTCCATTACAATGCTCCGATGATGATCCTCGTCTGCTACGATGCCCGGAAGGTTTGGAAGACAGACAACGACCGCTATTACAGGCACTACAATTCCGGCGAACAGGACGCAAGCATCGCCGCGACCACCATGATGTATGAGGCGGAGGAGCAAGGCATTCATACGATCTGGATCAGAGGCTTCGATTCGAAAACGGTAGTGGATGCCTTCGGCCTGCCGGAGTATATGATCCCTGTGATGATGCTCGGCCTTGGTTATCCCAACGACCGGGCGAAGGCGCATCCGGCGCACTTTGACAGAGAGCCTGTTGAAGACTTCGTGACGGAACTTTATGAAGGGGGGATTTAGCAATGCATTTTACAGGAACTGTATATCGAAACCCATACTGGCCCACCTGGCCGCTGCTGGAGATCACCCAGGGCTGTACGCATAACAGGTGCAAATTCTGCACCATGTACAAGGAAGTGCCCTTCCGTATGTCTCCCATCGAATGGATCGAGGAAGATCTGAAGGAACTTGCTGAGTGTGATCCGGATGCCCGGACAATCCAGCTGCTCTCCGCCAACCCGCTTGTTCTGACCTACGACAAGCTCGAGCGCGTCTTCAAGCTGATCCATAAGTATCTGCCTAAGATGGAGTACATCTATCTGGCGGGACGGGTCACGGATCTGAATAATAAGACCGTGGATGAGCTGAAAAAGCTGAAAGAGCTGGGTATGCGGGAAATATCCCTCGGCGTGGAATCGGGAGACGACTGGACGCTGGACCGCATCCACAAGGGCTATCACGCAGAGGATATTTTGGAGAAGTGCCACAAGTTAGAGGAGGCGGGTATCGATTACTGGATGACCTTCTTAAACGGCGTGGCGGGCAAGTCTCACAGCCGCGAACATGCCATCAACTCTGCGAAGGTTTTCAGCCAGTGTAAGCCCATGCTGGTGGGCACCGGCGGACTGACGCTCTTCCCGGGAACGCCGCTTTTAGATGAAGCCGAGCGTGGAGAGTTCGATCCGCTCACGGAGAAGGAAATGCTGGAGGAGCTGAAGCTCTTTGTGGAAAATCTGACCTGTGACTGCGCCTTCATCACCCACCACACCATCTCCGGCGTCAACCTCTCCGGCCCGGGCTTCCTTGCCAGGAAGGACAAGATCGTCGGCGCCCTGGACCACCAGATCCATCACGGCGACCTGGACCGGATGGCATCATTCCGCCGGAACAAGCGAACCTTGTAAGGAGGTCAAACCATGCATTTTTCAGGAGGAATCAACCGCCCGCCCTATGAGACCGCGGACGGATACCTGCAGACAACGGAGGGCTGCTCCCACAACACCTGTCTGTTCTGCACCTATTTCAAGGATCAGAAATTCAGAAAATCCACCATCGAGGAGATCGAAGAAGATATCAGGGAGATCCCGGCGACCTTTGGCGCGCCGAAGCGGATCTTTCTGCAAGGGGCCGACGGCTTCGCGGCGGACTACGACGTGCTGATGAAGACGGCGGAGCTGCTGCACAAGTACGTTCCCTCCGTGCAGTCCATTGGCGGCTATGCCCGGATCGACAACTTCTATGACAAGACGGAAGAACAGCTGCGGAACATGGCGGCGGTGGGCTTTGCCAATCCCTACATCGGTGTGGAGTCCGGCGACGATGTGGTGCTGAAGCGAATCAACAAGGGCTACACCGCCGACCAGGCCCGGGAGCAGCTGGAGAAGATCGACGCCGCAGGGCTCCCGTTCATCGTCAACTTTCTGAACGGCGCCGGCGGGCACGGTTACGGTCTGACCAACGCGCAGCTGACGGCAAAACTCTACGACGGGCTGCACCCAACGATGGTCAACACCTCCATGCTGACGGTAGTGCCGGGAACGCCGTTGTACCGCGCGATGGAGAAGGGGCTCTATACGGAATCCACCGAGATGGAAAAGCTGGAAGAGATCTGTGAGCTGGTGCGCTGTCTGACCAACGATACGATCTTTATGAATGAACACGCCTCGAACCTCTTCCACGTGCAGTGCCGGATCCCGGAGCAGAAGGAGGAGCTGCTGGCCTATATCCGGAAGTTCATGGAGGAGCACGACGAGAAGCAGCTTCGGCAGTACCGGGAGTACATCACGCGAGCGTTTTAAGGAGGCGGCAAGCATGAACTACAACAGAAGATATCAAACCATTTGACGGAGACCTGGTAATCCCGACATACTTTGTCGATTTCCACAACGGTAAGCTGAAAAATCAATCACGTATAAACGTCTTTTCTTTTGGCGGTCCAGACCTTTGCGGCGGTGATAACAATTGTCAGGAGGAACAGGACTGCAACAAGCTCGCACGGATGCCCGGGTGTGTGAATTAAGCCGCCGTCAGGCGCGTTATAGGCCAGATGATAGACCAGTAAGAGCAGTGCCAAGGGCAGGGTGCAGGCGATGGCCGTGACGGCGTTTTTGATCCGAAGAGACAGAATCGCCGCCAGCAGGTTTACGGACAGGCCCAGCAGAAAGAGGAGCAGCAGTCTGAGCCCGTAAAACGCGCCGAAGCCCACGCCATACAAGGAGTTGGTATGATAAAAACGACGATAGGAGCAAAAGTGAAGATAGGAGTCCTCATCCCAGCCAATGTTCATCGCGTCACCGATGTCGCAGCCGTAGTACCGGGAGACCTTCCATTGGGAAAAGGCCAGGATCGCCAGCAGGACCCCGAGACCGATCACAAGCCCGGACGCAAGGGCCGCGCCGGCGAGCTTTCTGCCGTAATGGGCTCTGCCGGTTTTTGTGGAGGCGGACAGGCCCTCGGTGCGGCTCTTGGCCTCCAGGACGCCGTAGGGCACCGTCAGCAGCAGGGCGCCGCAGGAGAAGACGATCACGATCAGGAAATTGTCCTCCAGCATCCCGATGAGATCGTAACTCATGACATGGTAGACGCCCTTCGCTTCGATCCAGTCGATCACAGTTTGGTATTGGGAGAGAAAGACGATGGGATGATCCGTTCCCTGCAGCCGCACTGTCCCTCCTTCGTAGGAACCGATATAGTCCCAATCTTCCTGCGACAGTTCTCCGGCGAAAGCCTTGTCAATCGAGGATGTGAATGTTTCCGTTTCCGGATGGAACTCCAATCCATATCGCAGAGCAATGGGGTCCTGGGCGGCCGCGGCGGTGATCTGGTTCAGCAATTGCTCCCGCTCAGCGGCAAGGCGAGGAAGCTCCGCTGCTGTGAGGGTTTCCCCATAGCGCTCCAGCAAATGATCGTGAAACAGCAAATCGGGGCTGCGCCGTTTG